>JAIFMU010000206.1 GCA_020048285.1 bacterium
GTTTTTTCGCTCTTTGATTCGATGTCGAAAAATTTCAAATACGCATAGTTGGTTTTGTCGAGCGTTTTGATTTTCTCGGTAATCACCAGTTTCAGCGAATCGTTGGGACGGGTTTTGTTTTCAACAGAGAGAGAAGCGAATTTCGCTGCCGGACCGACGCGGTCACGGATATCTCCAGAGATTAGACGTTTTACGCCATCATCAAGTGCATCTACAACGGCAAAAGCAGCGCCATTGGCAGATCCGCCCGTGAGCGAGGTATTAGTAATAACAAATCGCTTGTTAGAATCCTCTTTAGTCACGGCAGTTGTCGTAATTACCGTTTTTGCAGGCCATGAATAATCAATCTGCTTAAACGTCGCAATTTCTTTGTTGAATTGTGCTTCAATCCTATCGGCAAGACCATTTCCATCGGTATCCAACGCTTTTGCAGAATCAAGACGAATCGCTTCTTTTAAATCAACAGGTATTTTTGTAACCGTCGAATTTCCAGAACTATCCGTGACCATCACCCACATTTTATTACCCGATTGTCCATCGGGAAGAGCGCGATACGTTTCAATTAGAGATTTTGGTACACGAACTTCAAAGGAAATATCGCCTTTACTTGTCACCTTTTTTTGCACTGCATCATTCCATGTCCCCCAACCGTAATCAATTGTCCACTGAGAATTTTTAATTGCCTGTTCATCAGTGCCTGTTACCTCGACAATGAACTCCTCAGTTGCCACAGAATAGGTACTGTTTGTTTTAATATACGGATACGTATCATCGAGAGTTGCTCCACTACAACCACCTACTTTTGAATACGTTTGCACGTGTGCCTGAGCATCTCCGGCAACCCTAAAGGAACGATTAAAAACGACCTCTTTTTTAACCGTTCTTAACAAAGAAAGGAAATCATAGCGAAAACTAACCTCTTCAGGACCAACACCGGGAGCACGGCCTTTCAGAATATCGAAAGCGCTATTCATTCTATCCCAAATGAGTTGTCGCATAGAGGTATTACCGACGTGCATAAAACGCAAGACTCCTCCGTCACCTTGTTTAGCAACGGTTCCGTTGTCACCGAAATAAACAGCAAGCATCATTGCGCGGGTAATAGGAAAATCAAGCAATGGAATACTCGTATTGGTAAGTGAATTTTTCGAAGCATCGACAAACTTTTGAACAAGGGCAAAATAATCGGGAATGTAGTTATTGTTTCCCGCGCCAAAGGAGTTTCTCGTAAGCGTTGAAGCATCAACAGAAGTATTAAACTTACTCGCCACATTTCCGATGTGCTGGTACATCCCTTGATTATATGTAACAATCATTGCTGAGAGCCCAGTATACGGGTCACCATTGAGATACGTCTCTTCAAGTCCTTCTTTCCAACAAATGTCCGAAGCATATGAATAGATATCATAGTTCACGAATTGGAATAAACTAGAAAAGACGGTACCATTAATGGTTGTTGCACTATTCATTTTTGTATTTGACTTTGGAACGGCAGAGGAATAATAACTCATGAACTCATTCATATCGACCCCAGAGGTTGTAACATCCCTTGCACTAGCCAACCGCTTCTCGTATTCGGGGAATAATCCAGGATAAGCGAGAGCTCTATCAAGTCCAGATGGTGCTTCTACATGAAAAGGAGTATACTCTGTTCCTGTAAGAAAGGCAGGATTAAACGATGTTGTTCCAGCAAAAGTTTCTTTCATCCCCATAGCGGTCATATGCTGCATATCTACGTCTAAATATTCTTGCGCAAGCCCAAGTGACATCCAATAAAATGGGATATTTTTAAAATCCATGGTAATATCAGTATTGCTAATTCTTATTGCAGAGGTTGGATATGCAAACTGAAGCTGTGTCATTCCAAGCCATGTATCAAAGAAACCACCAGAATAGCGCCCGCCACGTGCACCGAGACTATCGTATACAGCAGGCCGAAATGAAGAAGAATAAAAATTGGTCAAGCGACGAAGACTGTCAAGTTCATGAAGAGTGATCGGCTTCTCAGATTCGGGATTATCTGCCAGCCCCTGACTTCCGGTACGCATCAATAGGTACTCACTCCCTGCAACAGGACTCGCACCCACTGGATTACTCACCCAGCTGTGTGAAAAAAGACGAGGGCCGGCAGGTGTTAGGCGAGCGACCTGATCTGCAGGAGCATTTGATTTAAAATACAGATTCACTTCATTATTGGAACCGCGTGGGATATTTAATATCTGGGTCCAAGATGCATTATATCCGTTATCAGTCCCAGTCCATTTAAATCCATTGTTATAGTATCGCACTCCCCCTAAAGTCCACGTATTATTTGTATTATTTTCGATGGAAACAGAAGTCCCTGTTCCAGATACTTTTGGCCACACATCTGCCAAAGTTATAGAAAAAATCGTTGTTACGAATATGGCAACCGGTGCGCATTTAATGAACATGGATCCCTCCCATTTTGAACCTGCCACATAGGATTGTTTTTTTCTTAGCATGTGATTTCCATTCGTTAGGTTATTCATACACACCCTCCCTATTTTCACTTATGATTAATTCTACGTGTGGAGATACAAAAAACAGAAAATGTTCATTAGACAGTCTAACGAAATCTAATCATCATGTCATCTTTTTTCACGGATATTTTAAAACAAACGACACCGAACTATAAGTTTCACTTTATTCTGAATAAACATTCCAACAAAAATCCAGTTAACATAGCTAATTCACAACAAAAATATCGTCATTTTGTTTCTTAAAAGTAAATACACAACAACCACAAACAACCATCACGCTATGAGTAACCACTGATATCTAAACAACATAAACCACCCTTTTTGAGAACATTTTTGATGCAAATACTCAAACGAAATCACGACTATCTTATTCGTGGTCAATCGAACCATATTTAGACCACGCTTTTTTCGAGAAAAGGCAGCCTTTTTCGATTCCACAGGTGAAATCAACAACTGTAGATTCCAATTCAATTGAACTTTTTTTCACAAATTGATTTCTCATAGATTTGTCGCTCTACCTATATTATGCGCGTAATAATGATTCTTTACGAAAAGGGTGTGTGCTATGCAGGCGATGATGTTAGCGGCGGGTATGGGTAAACGACTGAAAGATCTTACTCAGGACAACACAAAATGTATGCTCAAAGTTCACGGAAAAACACTGATCGAACGAGCGCTGGATATTTTGGTGGACGCGGGTGTGTCCAAGATGATCATGGTAATTGGATATCGCGGTGAAAATGTGCGCGAACTTCTGGGAAATTCATATCGAGAAATGCCGATCCAGTACATTGAAAACCCTATCTACAACGAAACAAACAATATCTATTCGCTGTGGCTTGCGCGCAACGAAATGTGTGAAGAAGACACACTCCTTCTTGAATCAGATCTCATTTTCGAATCATCGATGGTGACTGGCATGCTCGAAGATCCTCGCCCAAATCTCGCAGCGGTGGCACCGTTCAAATCGTGGATGGACGGAACGGTAGTGTGTCTCGACGAAGATGACAATATCGTTCGATTCCTCGGAAAAGATGCGTTCCGGTTCAAAGAGGTTGACGAGTATTTCAAAACCGTGAATATCTACAAATTCTCCAAAGAGTTTTCTCAAAAAAGCTATGTACCGTTCCTCGACGCGTACTGTACTGCTTTGGGCCACAACGAATACTACGAACAAGTTCTTAAGGTTGTAACATTCCTCGACAACACTGACCTTCAGGGTTATCGGATCAAAAAAGAGAAATGGTACGAAATTGACGATGTTCAGGATTTGAACAATGCCGAAGCGATCTTTGCAGAAGCAGATCAGAAACTCCCACTATTCAACAAGCGGTACGGTGGCTACTGGCGGTTCCCTTCGCTAATCGATTTCTGCTATCTCGTGAACCCTTATTTCCCACCGCGTCGTCTTCTCGATGAGATGGAGTGCTATTTCCAGGAACTGATCGCCGACTATCCGTCTGGTCAGGGAATCAACCGCCTTCTCGCATCAAAAATGTTCGGCGTCAGTGCTGATCAGATTCTCGTGGGGAACGGCGCGGCGGAAATCATCAAAGGATTAATGGAACTTCAAACCGGAACCGTGGGATTCATCTGCCCCACCTTTGTTGAATACATGGAACGCGTTGCGCCAGAACAGCGCAAAGTATTCATTCCTAAGAACAAAAACTTTACCTACACCGTTGATGAGCTAATCGCATTTTCAGCAGATCTCGACACGCTCGTACTGATCAACCCGGACAATCCGAGTGGACAGATGATCCCTAAAAACGAAGTGCTTCGCTTGGCCCAGTGGTTCAACGACAACAACAAACAGTTGATTCTCGACGAATCATTCGTGGATTTTTCTGATGAATCAGAAGAGAATAGTTGTATCAGCCGCGCAATTATCGAACAGTTCCCCGATCTAATTATCGTAAAAAGTATCAGCAAAAGCTATGGTGTTCCGGGGATTCGCCTCGGCGTGGTGGTTTCGGCAAACGGCGCAAAAATGAAAGAGATTCAAAAAAAGCTTTCAATTTGGAATATCAACTCCTTTGGCGAATTTTTCCTTCAGATAATTGGTAAATACGAAAAAGAGTATGCCCGCGCTTGTACGCTGATCATTGCAGAACGAAACCGTTTTTTCAAGGAACTTTCTCAAATCCCGTTCATCCGCGTGATTCCTTCACAGGCGAACTATTTCCTCTGCGAAGTGACCAATACGTATACGGCTCGCGAGCTGACCGAACGTCTTTTGGTAGAAAAAGATCTCTACATTAAAGACAACACGGGAAAACTCGGCTTTGAAAATGGCCAGTACGTACGCATCGCGATTCGAAATAAAAAGGACAACAACAAATTGGTTAAAATGCTTAAAAAGCTGTAGCCAATTTCGCTCGGAATACGAATGAGGGAATCGGCGAAGGTCGGTTCCCTTTTTGAGTTCCTCGTTAAAGCTGATATCCTTAGCTTAGGCGAGTATCACTGAATGCGAAGCACTTGCATCAATGGTGATACTGCACAACTTCTTAAAAAAAACCAAAATATGACCCATATTCAATAAGACGCAACCGCACGGGAAATAAAACGATGACTTATTTGTAAACCAAAAATGTTATTGATGGTGGCAATTTAACACCGTGCTAAGGTATATTCCGGCGTGTAACAAAAACGAAAAGGACAAGAAATGAAAAAAACATTCAGCCTAACAGCGGAAAACAAAACTCCTGAACGTCATATTGAAGCTGTCAAAAATGAAATTCGCAAGTACATCAAACGGGAAAACAACAAAAAACTCCCCCTCGGCGTAGACTACTGGCGATTTGTCTGTGCATTTGGAAAAGGTACAGAATCACCAAAGCCGATCGATTTCAAAGATATCATGAAAAATGTTGATGCAGCAGCGGCAGATTCATGCGAATCGTTCTACCTTGAAATAATTTCTACCGAAGGCATTCGCTCTAAAAAAGAGTAAGCACAACTCGGTTCAATCAGAATCACACTATTTTCTCAAAGCTCACACACAATAACAATACCAAAGAGTTCATCGTTTTGATCAGGAGAAAAGTGGAATGACCGGTCATTTCTTGCCACTTTTTACCGTACAATTATCCGATTGAAACGAGGTTAAGCACCTTGCAAAAAGATTCGCGCAAGTAAGGCGCTAAAGTGTACTGCAGATTGTATATTCCAAGGTCATTTTGTTTTGACCTAAAATGAAGGATATTGAATATGAGTATTTTGTCTACAATAAAAAGCCCCACTGACTTGAAAAAGCTCACGTTGGAACAGCTTCCGCAACTCGCCCATGAAATGCGGGAATTTCTTATCGACTCGGTAAGTCAGACCGGCGGGCACCTCGCTCCAAGTCTCGGCGTTATCGAATTGACAATAATGATGCACTATCTGTTTTCCACTCCAAAGGATAAGTTTATCTGGGATGTGGGACACCAAGCGTATCCACACAAAATGATCACGGGACGGACAGATTTGTTCCATACACTTCGCAAATACAACGGAATCAGCGGATTCCCGCATATCACCGAAAGCGAACACGATGCGCTGACCGTGGGCCACGCATCAACTTCGATTTCCGGCGCACTCGGCTATGCCCGCGCTCGGGATATTCGCGGTGGTGATGAAAATGTTCTTGCGGTTATCGGCGATGGCGCACTCACCGGAGGCCTTGCGTTCGAAGCCTTAAACAATCTCGGCCACAGTAGCACCAAAATGACCGTTATTCTCAATGACAACGAGATGTCTATTGCTCCAAATGTGGGCGGCGTTTCGAAATACCTCACCAAGATTATCACGGACAAAAAGTTCAACAAGCTCAAAGACAATATCTGGAACATGCTTGAAAAAATGCCAAAAGTGGGCAAGCCCATTCAGTCGGCAGTGCATAATCTTGAAGAAGCGGCGATGCGTGTCATTACGCCTGGTAAGTTTTTTGAAGATATGGGAATCAGCTACATAGGGCCTGTGGACGGGCATAACTACGAAGAACTGATGGCGGTTCTCAAGTACGCTCGCGATGAATCGCGGGGACCTCTACTAATTCATGTGCTCACCCAAAAAGGAAAAGGGTACCACCCCGCCGAAAACAACAAGGCTAAATTCCACGGAATCGGTTCGTTCCACAAAGATACAGGCGAAGTCAAAACAGGAAGTGGACCGGCTCACAAGAGCTACTCAGCCTGCTTTGGCGATGCACTCTGCAAACTCGCAGCCAACGATAAAACTATTGCGGCAGTAACAGCGGCAATGCCTGACGGAACTGGCCTTTCAGGTTTCCGCGACCAATATCCCGATCGGTTTTTCGATGTTGGTATTGCCGAAGGACATGCCGTAACCTTCTCTGCAGGTCTCGCGCTCAATGGAGTAAAACCTGTCGTAGCAGTCTATTCGACATTCCTTCAACGTGCGTATGACCACATGATTCACGATGTGGCACTTGAAAATCTCAATGTAGTGTTTGCGATTGACCGCGCCGGTGTTGTTGGAAACGACGGTCCAACCCACCACGGTTGCCTAGACATGACCTACCTTCGCTCAATCCCGAACATGACCGTTCTTGCACCTTCAAATGGAACCGAACTTCAGGAAATGCTCTACGCGGCTCTCTACAAGATTGACGGCCCCGTGGCTATCCGTTTCCCTCGTGGAAATGTTCCCGAAGCACAACTTCCGAGCGATTACAGTACGGCTGGTGCATCGTTCGAACCAAAAGAGCTTACTGCTGGGACAAAAACCGTGCTGCTTTCTGCGGGGCACTTCCTTCCTATTGTAGAAGGAACTCACGCGGTTCTGAAAAAAGCAGGAATCGAAACAGCGCTGTGGGATGCTCGCACCGTCAAACCACTTAGCTTGTCGGCCTACAAACAACTTTTCTCCGATTTTGATACCATTGTGACATTCGAACAGAATACCATTCGCGGTGGATTTGGAGCAGCGGTTCTGGAAGTAGCAGCAGCACTCTACGAAGCTGGTGAAATCTCCTCTATTCCGAAAATTCTTCCCATCGGTTACCCTGACGAGTTTATCACTCAGGGATCTATGGATGAATTGATGGTTGATATTGATTTTACACCGGAACTCTTAGCTGCACGCATTCAGAATTACCTAAAAAAGTAATTTCCTTTGCGATTAAATTGAAAAGGGCTGTCTCAAACAGATGAGACAGCCTTTTTTAATTTCACAAACAGATCAATCACATGACAAGGCGAAGCATATTTCCTTGTTTCATCCCCGCTTGAGCCAACATTGATGTTGCCGCCTGCTGCTGGATGGTCTGCTTTGTCATAAAAAAGAGTTCTTTCACATCGTCAACATTTTGAATCGTGTTGTACGACTCTGAATTTCCATCGGCAATTACTTCAGACATATTCCGCTGAGCATTGAGTCCATAGCGATAACCGGTCAACTGAGCCGCAAAGGATGCACTCTTACCCCATTGAGTTTCAAGTGCTTCGTTAACAGCATCTTCGCCAGCAGTTATATCAAGCCCCATCGAATCAACAATTGTTTCACTTCCAAACGAGACCGTGTACCGCTGCGCATAGTCATTAGGATTGGTATTAATCGAAATAAGAGGTTTTGCAGATGAATCACGCAAAACATCTTTGCCATCCCATACGGCACCTTCCTGCGTTTGAACAATACGAATTTTTGCTTGATCAAACTGAAGAGCTATTATCTTTTGCTTATCTGCTGTCATAGCCGGCGAATAGTAATCTTTTACCATACTCTTCATCTGGTAAATGTCATCCCAAACCATACGATTCGCTTTTTCTGTATAATCTAACAGTTCACTCATTTCATCAACCGAACGAGTAACCTTGTTATACTCATCATTTTTCTTGGTATAATTTTCCGTGCGGAAATAGTCTCCAACATTATCGGCAGGGCGGAGAACATTTTTTCCTGATGCGACGCGCACCTGAGCCTGTTCAACCGCTTTGCCATTAGCGTTGATAAAACTACCAATCCGCGCCGAGGTGATTGAATCACCAAACGCAGTGGCATACATAAAATCCTCCCTTGTGTGCACTCTGCCAATCTCTTCCCCAAGATTTCAGCAAACTGCTAGCCCATCCCCATGGGCAAATAAAACATCATCTGTAGAGTTCCCCAACTCTACAGACAATGGCTCCATGAATTACTCATGGAAACAGCAAATCAAATATTAACTAATTACGAATAGAGTCGAGAAACCATTCCCGCCATGCCATTCGCCTGAGCGATCATTGACATAGTAGATTGTTGCCTAACTTGAAGATCGGTCATTTTCATGAGCGATTTTACTTCGTCGATATCCGTAAGCGCACCGTATGTACTCTCTTTATTGCCAATCAGGTTTTCATTGAGTTCAATTTGGCGATCAATACGTTCGAGATATCCTTTTGATTTCACAGTGAATGACGTTGCTTTTTCAAGCTCGGTCTGAACATCCGCGGCAACTTTTCCTCCTGAAAGAGACCACCCAGATACATCTTCGATAATATCTCCAGCGACATAGGATACAGAGAGTTTTGCCGTAGAATCGTCAGGATTTATCCCTACTTCTTTGAGCGTTCCCGCAGCATACACTTTTGTTGATCCGTACTTGTTTCCGTCAATACTATCTTTGATACCTGTTCCGAGTGCTTTAAACTCGGTATCGAGGGTCGCCTTGGTGGCAGTATCAGTTTCCGAAGCGTATTTCTCTGCGAGTTTTTTCATTTTTGTCAAATCTTCAAAAATGGTGTCACCCACATCGGCTGCCATCTTAGTCGGCTCACGCAATTCGCTCAGATTGGTATTCACGTCTTGATACGCTTTGATTTTAGTAGAGATACCCGCTGCTCGAGTAAATCCGACAAAGTCGTCACTTGGCTTGTTGATTTGTTTACCAGTTGCAATTTGTCCAACGAGTTTGTTGTACTCGCTTCCCTGCGAACGGTAAATCTGCGAGAGTGAACTCGCATTCACGCTGCTGATCATAGGATCCTCCCTTGTGTAGTACCGCACTCATTGACTCTGCAGTTCCCCAACCACAAAACCTCGTGCAATTTCCCCACAATTTTTATCGGCACTATTCCAATTTCCTTTAGCTTTATTTTTTAAACTGTTTTATAACAATGCCTTTCATAAATACCGGTTGTCACAAATAGTTTCATAAGCAATCATATTGTACCTGCTATATATTACGATTGACAGAAACTTCCACTTGGAGAAACCATGAAATTGACACCCCTAGCACTATTGATACCCGCCATTCTTTCGGCAGACATTTTCACTCAAAATATGAAACTAGCACGAACACTTAATCTAGGAAATTACCTCGAAGCACCTAATGAAGGCGAGTGGACAGGAGGCCAAAAGCTAGCTGCCGATGATTTTGTCCGCATTCGAGAAAAAGGATTTACCGCCGTGAGAATCCCCATCCGCTGGAGCAATCATCTCGATTCACAGAACAAAATTTCCCCCGATTTTATGAACCGAATCGTTTGGGCGGTCGCAGAATCGAATAAAAATGGATTGGTTGCAGTCATTGACGATCATCACTTCGAAGCTCTCATGGCCGATCCTGATAAAAATGAACCGATTAGTCTTTCCATCTGGGAACAGATCAGCACCCAATTTGCACAGGTTTCAAATGATTCACTCTTTTTTGAACCGGTCAAC
>JAIFMU010000002.1 GCA_020048285.1 bacterium
CGCGAAGTTCAACGGAACTCGCACAACTAATCAACTCCTTTATAACAGGAATATTGCTTGGTATAACACTGAACCGCGTGAGCCCCAAGCCGATAAGGAGTAGTGTATAGACAGGATTACCAGCCATCTCCCCACAGATTGAGATTGGAATCCCCTTGTCCTTACAACTTTCGATTGCACCTTTAATAATTTTTAAGAACGCCGGTTCAAGCGGATTATAAAGATAGCTTACTTTCGTATTATTTCGATCTGCTGCACTCAAATACTGAAGAAGGTCATTGGTACCGATAGAGGCAAATTCGATATCCTTGAGAAATGTCCCCATTTCAAGAATTGCCAATGGCACCTCAAAAAGTATCCCCAACGGTGGGCAGGGGATTCCAATTTCATCTGCCACTTTAAGCGAAAATGCACGCAACTGCTTCCACTCAGAAATCGCTGTTACCATCGGAAACATAATCTTGTAATTTTTGCCTTCACCAGCTCGTAAAATAGCACGTAATTGAGTGGTAAAAAGATCTTCCCGTTCAAGGAGTATGCGCACAGCACGCCATCCCATGAACGGATTCTCTTCCTTAGGCATGCGAAGAAATTTCGCGGCTTTGTCGCCACCAATATCCATCATACGGATAATTGTCTCTTTCCCCTTCATGCTGGAAAGAATATGCGAATAATAGGTAAATTGTTCATCCTCAGTAGGAAAAGTTTCTCGTTCACTGAGTAAATATTCAGTGCGTACAAGCCCTACTCCATCAGCACCGTATTGCCCCGCGAACTCAACATCCATTTCGAATGAAACATTTGCCATTACTGACACAGGAACACCATCGCGGGTGTAAACGGGTACATGCCAACGCCTCTTCGCCTGCTCTTTTACAATTTTAAGATCATCAACGTACTCGTAATAACTGCTAATTTTTTCATCACTGGGATGTATCGTTATGGTACCGGTATAAGCATCTACCATCAACAAAACATCAGGAGCGACGATATCGGTGAGATTTTCTATTCCTGAGACAACTGGAATTGCATATGACCGAGCAAGAATTGCAGCGTGCGATGTTTTACCTGCGGCAATACTTACAATACCTTTCACATGGGACAAATCGTAATTTATAATATCCGAAGGTGTTAAACTTCTATTAACAACCAAAATAACATCTTCAGTAAAATGAACTTTTTCATTACCTTCTCCGTGAAGACAGGCAATGAGCTTTTCACAAATCTCAACCATATCACTGCCGCGTTCACGGAAATAACTCGTATCAGCTGCATTAAATCGTTCTATAAACTCTTTAGAAACAGAGCGTATAGCGCTTTCGAGTGAATACTTTTTACTGGTGACATAGCGAGTGACCTGGCCAGTGAAAGCGGGGTCATCTATCATGTGTTCATAGATTTGAATAAGAACGTTATCTCCAGGTCCTACACCATCTTCGGGAAACAATGATTCTCGATATTCACGATAGTAAGTCTTAACTTCATCGCGAATCCTGTCGAATTTTTCAATCTCTTCAAGAATTAAATCTTGAGAAATCATTTTGACTTTGAAATCTTTCAAAGCACGACCAATAAAGTGTGCTTTTCCGTACCCGAGTCCTTCAACTATTGATATCCCCATATAACTGTTCATATTCAGTCATTCCAAGTTTGAGTGAAAAAATTTTGAACGACCTGGTCTAGTGAACCAATTCCTGATCTTCCGAGATTGTGAATTGCCCATTCAGCCCACTTGAGCGGCTGCGAATAAAGAGCATCAACCTTGTCTTGTACATTACAATAGGCATCAAAGGATCCAACGGTAAGAAACTCATCATTGTAACGAAGAGTTGAAAGCAGAGGATACACAGCCTCTCCTTTAGAAAACTCCGGTATATGCGATTCTATAAACTCGAAAACATCAAGAAGCGTTCCCGATTGTGATACAACAACATTTGGATCATACGATGCTCGATCACAAGCAATCTCTTCAAAGCTGAAACAGTTATTTGCCCCGAGCATGTCAGCAACTTCGTGGTCGGCTTCACTTCCACCAAACAGCGGTAGTGCGCCATTAACTACATATTTCAAAATATCCATGCCAAAAGGGATTACACTAGGAGCCGCAATGTGTTCTACTAAATCAATTGCCGGAAGGAATTGCTCCTCGAGAGTTACACCACAATTGGGAATAAAATGAATCTGCAACAGTGATTTGGTTTGAGGATCGCGATTAATTAGGTCTGAAACAATATTGATCAAATGAATTTGTTGTTTGCCTAGGAAATTCGTGGGAGCAGCTCGACCGCCGACAAAATAGGTACGCGCCGAAAGGACTGCCCCACTTTTCAGCTGAAGGTAGCGCTTTACGACATAAAATAGCTGCATAATTTGTCGCAATGCAGGGTGAATGCGACGACACTGCATAACGATCATACTATCAACATTGTATTCAATGCCAAATCGATTTTGAATGTAGCTAGCTAACGATTTTTTAGCTTCAACTTTCAGTGCTAAGAATTTTTCCTGTACCGACCGCGACGTCGCATAATTAACCATTTTAATCAGATCATTATTGTGTGCAATCCACCCTTCGCCAATACAGGAAGAGACCAAGTCAGTGAGTTGTGGATTTGCAACAGCTAGACTTCGACGAATAGAAATACCGTACGAGCCCGTGAGAAAACGATTTTTCCGCACTGAAGCAATTCTGCTGAAGACAGATTCACGCATGCGTGTCGTCTGAAAATCTGACATCCCAGTCACGCTAAATGCTACGAGAACCGCTGCATGAGCTAGTCGGACTTTTTTAACGGTACCCTCTTCAATGATAGAAATTTCTCGAGCATCATCATCGGAAATTCCATATTCGGTGCGCCATTTGTGCAGAAAATAGTGGTTCATATCAAAAATGAGTTTCGTATGAAGTGGTAATATCTCTTCGAGAAGATAGAGTGGCCACCTTTCAAACTCATCATATGTCATTGCAGATGTTGAAAATATAAAGATTTTCTGCAAGAGTTCCATAGCTTCAGACATTGGTATATTTTCATCGTAAATCAAAATGCGAAGCATTTCAACAACAGCAATTGCAGATTTGCTATCCGTGATATGTATTACGACTTTTTCAGGAAGGGTTTTAACCGATCCATTTTCGACTTTGTGCCTCCGCACAATGTCATAGAGTGAGGCTGCCACCATGAAATATTGTTGCTTTATCCGCAAATCAGACGTCTGTTTCACGTCTCCATCAGGGAAAAGAAAACGAGTCACATCGGTACTACTATACTTATCACTACAAGCCCTTGTATAATCACCGTGATGCGCATAATCGGAAGTAAAATTCCCAGTGGCAACAGCTTCCCAAAAACGTACAGTGTTTACAACGCCATTTTTATATCCTACCACAGGGTAATCCCACGGCGTTGCAACCACCTGTTCAGCAGGAATCCATCGCGCAATGCCACTTTCATCATATTGAACAGTGCCACCAAATGAAACAGGATATGAGTATTCGGGTCTGTTTATACTCCAAGGATGAACTTCATTTTCCCAATTGTAAGGGATTTCGACTTGCATACCATCGACAATATTTTGTTTAAACATGGCAAAGTCGTACCAAACGCCATATCCCATAGCAGGAATACCTTGACTTGCCATTGTCTCTTGGAAACATTGCGACAAACCACCGATCGGACAATTTCCCAATTCAAATTCCGGTTCGCATTCAAGGATATCTGTGTAGGATGCATTGAGAAAACTCGTAATATTTTTAACATCCTCTTCCATGCCAACTTCGATAATATGCCGATGAAGGCTTCTACCATAGCTATGGTCGAGTGAAAGTGTGTAAACACGGCGAACAGAGTGTTGACGATAGACTTTCTGCGTTTCAATCCAATCGTCGATAATGTGTGTTCGAACAGCGTAACTAAGCGCCATGAACTTATCATATATGGTGGCAGTCAATTCATCTTTTGACTGAAAATATCTGAGATACCACTGGTAGAATTGTTCAAAATTTTTCATAGTTCACGCTTATCCATAAAAGATTAGAAATCAACCCATTTTCACGGCAGACTTTTAAACACATACAAGGATACAATAGACCACACCGAGTGTCAACACATTAATTTACATGAAGTTCACCTAAATCGGTAGCTCGGAAGAATAATATTCTCACTATTACCAAACAAAGTTGCTCGAGAAAAGGTCATTTTGAACACCTCCTCGAGCAAATCAAGACTGCACGATCGCGGGTTTTCTTCTGCCGTTAACGATCCTTTATGATCCAAAAGAAAGAGTCGATCACTACACGAACTCGCCAAATAGAGATCATGAACCGATGCAAAAACTGTTACATTCCGCTCGCGGACAATTTTCAAGAGACGAGATATTACCGTATCAATATGATTGATATCTAGATGGGAAACCGGTTCATCAAGCAAGAGCACTTTCGGCGATGACATTAGTGCTCGACAGATCTGAACTAATTGCTGCTCTCCGCCACTGATTCTATCTATCGAATGATTTGCCAACGGTTCTAGTCCAAAATCGGCAAGAAGTTCGCGAGCTCTTGATGTTTCGGCTGCCGAATACCAAAAACGGTGTTCTGAAAATTGTGAAATCGCACCGAGAAGAATATAATCAATGACATTCATCGACGATCGCGGTGTACTCTGTTCGACATACCCGATGATCGATGCTATCATTTTTTCGGAGTAGTTCCGAACTGAAACCCCGTCTAACTGTACTTTTCCACTTTGCGGAACAAGTCGATTTAAGAGGATTTTCATTAGTGTACTTTTCCCCGCGCCATTGGGCCCGAGAAGTGACACAAATTCCCCTTCGAAAAGATCAAAAGAGACAGTATCGAGAACACGTCGATGAGGATCGTATCCAAACGAGCAATCTGTGCATGTTACCACTGATTTTTTCACAGGCGAATACTCTTTTTTTGAAGCAGAGCGAAGAAAACAATACCTCCAACAATGCCCATAATCACCCCTACGGGGAGTTCTCGAGGAAGTATTGCTGTTCGCCCAAAGGTGTCAGCCACAAGCAAAAGCGTTCCGCCGCAAAACCACGAAAATGGAACCAGAAACCTGTTATCCTGCGTCACAACTATTCTTAGGACATGAGGAACCAGCAATCCTACAAAGCCAATGACTCCCCCCACAGATACAGCTCCTGCAGTCAAAATTGTAGCAGAAATGAGAAATAAAATCCTCCACTTTTCCGGAGAAACCCCCACTGATCGCGAATCATTTTCACCAAGAGACAATACGTTTAAATAGAGCGACTTAAAAAAGACAATAACCATCACTGCAACGGAAATGAAAAAAAGAAATAACGCACCATCGAGACTGGTCCCTCCGAGCGATCCGAATCCCCATTGGACAATGTTCCCCATTGTTTCAAGATCAGCAATTGTAAGGATTAATGTCACCAGTGAACTACAAACATAGCTAATCATAACTCCCGACAAAAGAACCGTTTTCATGCCGAAACGATTTGATCTTCCCAGAGAGAGTAAAAATATCAAAATCGGAACGGCACCGATAAATGCTGTCACCGGAATGATCCAAGCCCCCCAGAGCGAAGGCAATTTACATAGGAAGGCAATCGCCATCCCCAATGAAGCGGCTCCAGAAAGCCCTAGAGTGTATGGCTCCACGAGAGGGTTTGAAAAAACGGACTGCATAATTGTTCCCGCGAGTGCAAGCGATGCACCCACCGCAAAAGCAGCAATAATACGAGGAAGCCGTATCTGCAAAAAAAGAGCCGACACCGTTTCTGAACTTCTTCCCTGCAAAAGATCAATAAGATCAGCTGAGGTGAGAACAACCGCACCATTTATAACGCTGTAAACGAGTGTCGCTACAAAGGCAACAAGAGATACAACGGCAAAGAATGCGAAATTATTGCGCACTGACAAATCCTATCTGACGGCGAATATTTCGCACTGTTGCCAGAAAGGAAACCGGCGTTGGACTTCCTATGGCGTATGCATCAACGACATAAATTCGGTTATGCTTAACAGCAGACAATGATGTGCACTGTTTCCACCGAGCGATTTCATCGGTTGTCGAAAAGCCCATATCAGAAATAAATATTTGTTCCGGATTTTTCAGAATAACCGATTCCCGTGAAACTTCGCCGGACTTGGTTAAATCAAAGAGGTTTACTCCGCCGATCATAGTAATCAACTCATCGCCCAACGACCCTTTGATTACCGTATACAACGGCGAACCACCCAGTTGAACAAAACTTTTTTTGACTTTTTTTCCGACAAGATCGCTCTTTAAACGCAAGTAATCTTGTTTCACTTTTACCAGAATCGAATCGCCTCGTTTTGTAGCACCCAATTCGCGACATACTGTGGCAAAATTTTGGCAGAGGTGCCCAAATGATTTCGGATCATCCACAACGACCACGCGCACGCCAATTTTCTGCAACTGAGATTGAATTGCCGGTGAGGTCAATCCCGAAGCAAAAACAATTGTAGGACGCAAAGCGACGATTGATTCGACAGAAAGAGTGAGAAGTGATCCCACTTCAACGGTTTTACCAGGAACTCCCGCTTTGGGATCACAATAGGAAGTTTTCCCAACGATCTCCTGACCTTTTCCCGCCAACATGATCTGATTGGTTACCGCTGGCCCGAGAGTTACGATTCGATGTGTAGTAGCTGAAACCGACGCAAAGAAAAATATCATACAGAGAAAAAACGACTTACCCAAGTTCAGCCGACCGTTTCGCCGCAGTAGTGACTGCGTTCATAAGAGCTGCGCGAAGACCACCCTCTTCGAGAGCCTTTACAGCCGCAGCAGTTGTGCCACCAGGAGACATTACCTGAGATCGAAGAACCGCCGGAGACTCTTTGGTCTGCTGTACCATTTTTGCCGCACCAATGACCGTTTGAACCGCGCACTCCATCGCTTGAGCATAAGGAAGTCCCGCAACGACACCACCTTCAGCCATTGCTTCAATTACCGTATATATATATGCAGGTCCGCTTCCCGAAACGCCGACAACCGCGTCCATCTGATATTCGGGAACACGGATAAATTTGCCCACTGCCGCAAGAAGTTGTGTAACATTTTTCTCATCTGAAAGGTCGCACATTGCTGAAAGCGAGAATGCCGACATCGCTTCGCCAATAAGAGCGGGCGTGTTCGGCATAACACGACAGATTTTTGATCCTTCGGGGAGCATGTTCGCCAATTTATCCATGGAAATTCCCGCCGCAATAGATACCCAAATCGTGTTGGCACCTGTTTTCGTAAAAACAGAGAGGGCTTCACCCATTTTTTGTGGCTTGACAGCGAGGAGGACGATATCAGGCGCGGCTGAATCAAACCACGTGGACGGTTCGGCAAAAGTCACGCCAGAAAATTTTTCAACGAGAGGGCGATACGAGTCAAAAGCCACGATTTCCCAATCACGTTCTTGAGCCATAACGCCTGTGATAATTGCGCCACCCATATTTCCACAACCAAGAACTGCTAATTTCATACGGTTACTCCGATTTGTATTGTTAAATCCAAATATAGTTTCCGATGAACAGAGATATTTTCACTGAATGGTTGAATCAATTCGCCGGCTCGAGTATCTGCGATGTGAATTGTGGACAATTTCCCTTGTACAAGATTGTCATTTTTCTATTCTTTTGTCAGAAATACCATATTCTATCTACATTTTTACGTGGACATTTATTGGAGAACTTTTTTGAGCAGAGTAAGTACAGAATCGCTATATTACCATCATACGAAACAGAATCTACGGAGATCGAAATGGCACAACAGCCCGATATATACGAATTTCTCGACTATCGCGAATTTCTGAACGCCTATTATCAGTTTAGAAAAGAGGAGAGCGACCACTTTTCTCTGCGCAGTTTTGGCAGAATGGTCGATATCGACGCCAGCTATCTCGCAAAAATATTCAATGCTTCGCGCCACATTGCTCCCCGCTCTGTTACAATTGTTGCCGCCTATCTCAAACTCGATGAACAGCAAAACAGCTATTTCGAAAATCTCATACTCTTCAATAAAGCACGTTCTGAGGAAATAAAGCGGGAACAGTTTCAAAAATTACTTCGCCTTCGCAAACAATTTACCAAAAAGCTCGATGAGTTCCAGTTTTCGTTCTACCAAAAATGGTATCACGTGGCAATGCGCAACCTTCTTGAGTTCTACCCTTTTTTCAAGGGTGATTCAGTGGAGAATTTAGCCCTTCAATTTTCGCCGCCGATCACCTCAAAACAAGCTCAGGAGAGTCTTGACCTACTCGAAAAACTCAATCTCATCCGTCTCGACGACACAAATCGCTTCGTATTGACCGACACAGCCATTTCCACCGGCGATAGTTGGTCTTCGTTGGCGGTCAATGATTTCCAACGAGAAACGATCCGACTCTGCAGCGATGCTATTCAAACTCACCCTCGGGAAGAACGGGACATTTCCACCGTGACCATGAACATCACCGAACGGGAATTTCAACTGATCAGGTCAATGATCAAAGAGTTCCGCACCACCGTAATCAGTATGGCGAACGGGGTGGAAACACCGGATCGCGTCTTTCAACTCAACATGCAGATGATTCCCCTTTCTAAAAAATCAACCAATGGCGGCAAACAATGAAACAACTACCAGCACTACTTACACTTGTCGTGTCATCACTTTTGACAGTCTCCTGCGGAAACACATCAGTTGCAGGAGCTACCTCTGAAACAACCAATGGAATCGCCACGGTAGTTGTGAGCAGCACAGGGTATGCAGTAAAAGGCGCTCACGTATATATTTCGCCAGCAGAAGAGTTACGCGCTCCAGAATCCCAAGATCGACTTCCGTTGGCAACCACCGGAAAAGATGGTTCGTTCAACATAGCACAAACAGCACAGAACGATTTCATTGTAGAAGTAAAAGATTCTGCAGGAAATCGCGCCATGGGTCGATTTGTTTACGACCAAACTGAGAAAAAACACGTTCTCCTCGGGCAAGCGAATCTTCAACTTCAGCCAGCAGGCAAAATCTACGGTGATATATTCAAACGGGCGGGACAAAAAGTTTCCGTTCAGATTTTCGGTTTACACCGCGAAGTAACCTACTCTTCTGAGGACACGGTGGCTCACTTCTCGATCGATTCGCTTCCTGCGGGAATGCTCAAAGTGAAAATCAGTTCTGACGATGAAATAATTGCCATTGATTCCGTTACCGTGACTCCTAATGGGCTGAAAAATGTGGGCGTATTTCGGACAAAAGATTTCCCCACAACTCAAACAGATTCCGCCATTGTACGGCAGATCCTAGACCTAAACGGAAAAACAACCGTGTCAGTTTCCAGCGTTGCTCCGAACATGAAAGAGGGAAAAATCACCGAATTGATCCTCGATAATTTGAACCTCGACACAATACCTGTATCGATTGGAAAACTGCGTCTCACAGAACTTTCGCTCGGATCCAACAACATTGCACATCTTCCTGCGGAGCTGTTTGATATTTCGCCTCTCACCTATCTCGACCTGAGCGGAAATCCTCTTGTAGCGATTCCCGATAATATTGTCAAACTGCAGTCGTTGGTCACTCTCGACATAGAAAATATTGGCCTAACCTCACTCCCTCTGTCTATTATCAAAACCGACATTGAATATCTCTTTATTAACGGGAACAAACTCAATGCCAAAGCGCTCCCCTGGGAAATCCGCGAATGGATAAACAAATATGCCATGGACAAAGGGTGGAGCGAAAAACAAACCTATGAATAATCCGCTCACTTGCGGCTGGACAATCTATCTGATCCGGTGTAAATCGGGATCACTCTACACGGGAATTACCAATGATCTCGAGCGCCGGTTTGCCATGCACCAAGCTGGCACCGGCGCCAAATATCTTCGCGGAAAATCGCCCTTGACCCTTGAATTTTCTGCGTCAGTGCCGGACAAATCAACCGCTCTCAAAATTGAACACAAAATCAAACAACTTTCGCGAACCGAAAAAGAAAAAATCATTTCCGGAGAACGACCACTTCCGTCGATCGCCTAGATTTCTTTCGCTAATCAGATCGAACGCGCTCTCGTGTTGGT
>JAIFMU010000203.1 GCA_020048285.1 bacterium
ATCGCAAAGGCGAAGCGGTTCGGTTTTTGTCGCACCGCAATGTGATCGACATGTTCGACCGGGCGTTCAAGGCGGCGAAAATTCCTGTGGCAGTGAGCAACGGCATGCGTCCGAGACCGGTGATCGCGTTCGGGCCGCCGCTTCCTCTGGCGGCAGTCGGATCGGCAGAACTTCTCGATCTCACGGTCTGCGGAATGTCCGAACTTCCGGTGGATCTGATCAGCCGGTTCCTTCCCGAAGGCATTTCGATTCTGGAGGTGAAACTGTATGAGTACAAACCGATGGCAGTTATGACGATCATGACCGCCGCGGACTGGACAATCCGCCCGCTGATCCCACTTGATCCGGCAGTTCTGGAAGAACGAATTTCATGGTTCAACACTCAGGAGTCAGTGATCGTTTCCGTGATGAAACAGGAACAGCCCGTGGATATCGAAATCCGTTCTGGCGTTCTGAATCTGACTCACGAAAACGGAACCATCTCGACCCGCCTGTCGGTGGAACTGAACAAAACCTGCCGACCATCGGATCTGATGACCGCACTCTTCCCGGATCTGACCAAATACGATTTCCTCATGGAGAGAATCTCGGTTCTGACTGGGAGTGAGGATGCTGGGTTCGCGGTGATTGGGTGAGAAAAGGTTAAGGGGTAAAGGTTAAAGAAGAATTCTCGTGACATGGGCTCCGGCCCTGTCACGCACATTCCGAGGCTCCGGCCTCGATTTGGAAATTGGGATGGTTCCCCATGGAAAACCATGGGCTGAAATCGGGTCGCCCAAGGACGAAAATCGTAAAATGTTTTTGGATATTTTTATAGGGGAAACCCATGTGGGTACTTGGGGGAAAATCAAACATGATTGAAGGTTGCAATGACGATAATATGTTTCTTTTTTGGATTAGTGTTTATTCTTGGACATCTTCCGTTGTATTACCAACGAGTCCCGAAAAATTGGTTTTACGGATATCGAATCGGGAAAGCTATGCAATCAGACCAACTCTGGTTCAAAATTAACAAGTTTGCGGCTATCGTAAACATTCGAATTGGCTTTATTGCATTTTGCTACGGTCTTTTTTTTATCATTCCTGATCTGATGGGGAGTGATTTTACTAATAATCATTTTTTCATTTGTACTGCACCATTGATTCTTGCCTCATTTATTGGATTTATCATTCCAGTAATTTATTCGTTTAGAATTAAGGACTAATGATAGTGTTGGTGTCTTTGCTCGTGACATGGGCTCCGGCCCTGTCACGCACATCGTGAGGTTCCAGCCTCGATTGAAAATATTAATTACAAACTGTTTACCGGAGAAAACATGAATACCAAATCGCTTCTTATTGCACAAGTTGTTACAATTCTAAACGTACTCATTGCTGCGGTATTTTCAATTGTCGCGGTGATTGATCCAAACTCTGTTCTGCCGGTAGGATCCATCGTTTCAGAATCTTCACAACTGTTTGCAATGTACTATGCCGCTCGATCAATTCCGATTGCGATTGTTGCTCTGGTTGTCATCTTTCAGAAAAACATTCCGGCGATTATTATTGTTGGAACTCTCGCGGGAATAATTCAACTGGCCGATGCGGGAGTTGGAATGTATCGTCACGATCTTTTCAAAATGATCGCACCGGTACTGTTGGGGATTTTGCAATTGGTCGCGAGTTATTGGCTGTCTAAGTCTTTGGATTCGTAGTGCGATGAATTCTCCTTTATTCGTAAACTAATGCAAAGATATATTTTCTATCATCAAATTAAGAATAAGGAGAATTGAAATGCTTATCAATGTTTCAAAAGCCTTTTTCGGTGCAGTTCTTGGTGGAATCCTTGGGTTTTTACTGCTCTTTGCATTCACCGCAATCACTAATATCTGGTTTGTGATACTTGATCTTCTTTTGGGAGTTGCCGTCGCCGGAGGAATTATTCTTTTCAACAAAGAGAGTTGTCGAGAAAATCTCATGTTTTTTCGAATTGTAGGAAGCGCAATTTCCCTTTTTACTGTGATTCTTGCCGAGTATGAAATCAACCGATTTGTCTTTGTGCGGTCAGGTCGAATTGAGGCTTCTGACTTTGCGATAATACCTTCGTCACTCGATATGTTCTTGAATGTTGTTATTACAAATGTTTGGTGGCAGCCAATTGTGGGAGCCGTACTTGCTGTAATTGCTCTGTGGCATTTTCTCGGTGACTGGGCTAATTGACATCACTCTGATTTGGACAAATCGAGTATATTTCAATCAACTCTAACCGAGGAGATGACCATGATTACTGCGGATACAATTCACCCCCAGTTTGTCACCGATAAAAATGGAATCTGTACATCAGTGCTGCTTCCGTTTACTGAATATCAGGAACTTCTTGAAGATCTCGAAGACTTGGCTGCGATCGCAGAAAATCGTACCGAAGAGACTCTTGATCATGACGATGTCATTGCTGAACTAAAACGGAATGGGCTCTTATAAACTTCGCTGGCAGAAGTCAGCACTCAAAGCACTCTACAAAATCGACTCCCGCTATGTTCCCGCAATAATCTCCGCGATAGAATCTCTTCCTGAAAACCCCTTTCCCGCAGGATACAAAAAACTTGCTGGAAGCGAATTCTCCTATCGCATTCGAATCGGGAACTATCGCGTGGTCTACGAATTGTTCAACAACGAACTGATTATTGAAATTGTTCGAGTGGCTCACAGAAAAGATGTGTACCGGTAACACTTCAACCCAAAGGGAACTCCCATGAAACTCATTCCCCTTTTCCTCCTAATCCTCCTACCCATCCCCCTGACCTTCGCCAAGCCTCTCGGAACTGGATGGGATACGGTTCTCGATTCCTGCTCCGGTGATCTGGACAAAGATGGCGTTCCCGAAAAGGTTCAGGTGGTGAAGTATCCGATGGACAAGGATTCGATAACTGTTTTAGAACTACAGATCATCAAAAAGAAACCCAATGGTCAGGATTCTCTCTGGTTTGCGAGTTGTACGCCACTCAACTCTTATAGGATTGACGAAGAACTGTCGAATTCATTTAATAGTGTGAGAATTCAGAAAGGCGTACTTCTGATAGATAACGAAGAGACTTTTCCAGAAAGCAATATTTCCAACTGTACCAAATATCGATTTCAGAATGAGTCATTCCATTTAATTGGACTCACCGTTAATAAGCTTGAATTAGGGTGTAAATACTTTACCCAAGGTATCGGACTTGGATACGAGGCGAGTAAAACTGTTGATATCAACTTTTCGACCGGTAAAGGGGTTTTCAGCGGCAACTATGATGGCTGCGATGAAAATGAAGATGATAAAATCCCAAAAGACAAATCAATCCCGTTCACCCTCGACCAATGTTCCGCCACTAAAACCGTGAACGGCAAAGAACAGAAACTCACCACTTCGGATCTGAAAAACATCACTATCGCCAACCACAAGTACGGCGAAATCTCGCTGACAATCAAAGGCGAATCCATTTCATTTTAAGATTTTCGTTCACACTGTTGTTTAATTCTGGGTGAATTTCGGTTCACCCTCTTTTTTCTCTATGATTGGCTTAAAATCTCGGTTTGATGTAGCGGTTTCGTGGTTCGATGTAGCGGTTTCGCGGTTCGATGTAGCGGTTTCGCGGTTCGTTGTAGCGGTTTCGCAGTTCGTTGTAGCGGTTTCGCAGTTCGTTGTAGCGGTTTCGTGGTTCGATGTAGCGGTTTCGTGGTTCGATGTAGCGGTTTCGTGGTTCGATGTAGCGGTTTCGCGGTTCTTTGTAGAGATTGAGAAAATGGACGGTAAGATATTGAAAATGCCCGCAGTTTCCCGCGGGCATTCACTACAATCGTGGCGGATTGGTTCTAGCGCATGATCAATTTCTGGCTGATCGAACCGCCGGTGCCGTTCATGCGAAGAAGTACAATCTGATTCCCCGTAACCGCACTACTGAAATCAACTGCCGAATTGCCCGCTGCAAAGAAACGGTTTTCGCGGAACAGTTTCTTGCCATTTAGCCCGAACAGCTCTATCTGATAGGTACCGGCTTTGGGAACGGCCAGATGAATCGCATTTCCCGCAGTCCCAACTATCGCCAGAGGTTGACTGATCGCGGAACGGTAGATCAAAGGAACAACCTGTTCATGGATATAATAGAAATTGACTTCTGCGCCGGATGCATACACCGCACCGTTCGCTTCGGAAAGGGCCACAAATTTGATTTCGTTCCCCCAAACCTGATTGCCAAATCGAACCATTTTCTCTTCGCTGTCGTTCGCCCAATCGCCGGAAGCAACTTTGGTCCAGGTTCCGCCGGAACCGACATAGATTTCATAGCCCTTGATATTACCGTTTTCTCCCGTCTGGCGAGGGGTGTACTTAAATCCTTTGAACGGCACTGTGGTGTCAGCCTTGAACACCAGTTCGTGAGGATATTTTCCCACCACAGTCGAATACTCGGTGTGCCACAGTGTGGTAACACTTCCATCGAGAAGATTTTTCGCCAAACCATTTTCCGAAACTTTCTCTTCGCTGGAAACGGAAAGAACCGAAACTCTCGCTTGAGGTAACAGTGTCAGTTTTTCCGCAATCGAAATCGATCCACTGACCGCGGTGAGCGTCCCCGCCTCCTCAGCGATGCGCACTGTGTAGGTTCCCGGTTTTACATCGGCCGGAATCGCCCATGTGAACGAACCACCGGTTTTTCCTGTGGCTATTGATTTTACTGCGGTTGTTCCGTTCATCAGATCAATTTTGACCTTGGAACTGCTGTTCGTACTCCAGGTAATAGCCAAATTCGATTCCAATTCAAAGGATGCGCCTGTTTTAGGAGAAGAAAGTGTTATGAACGGTTCGGTTGATTCGTTGATTGTGAAATCCCAAATGCCTCGCCCGTAGGTGGCAAAGCGAGCTGTCTTAATCGACGGAACCCATTCTACGTTGTAATACTGCTGATCCGGTGCTGCGCCTTTGCCGAGATCATACCACTTGTTCTCTGCAAATACATACATAAACGGCGCGTAGGATGAAGCCGCAAAAATGTATTTGCCATCGTCGGACATGACCATGTTGTAGACCGTGGTAGATCCGGGAGCGTTGGTTCCCAGTGGAGAGAACGTGGCACCGTGGTCAGTAGAAACGAGTACCGCCGGCGTTCCATTCCCCGAAAGATAGAGTTTCCCCAGTGTTTTCGGATCGGGGATAATCTCTTGACCCACGAGATAGTTATTGTTCGCAATGGTTCCGTTGATCTGCGTCCAGTTCACGCCGTTATCGGTGGAACGGAACAGCTTTTTCGCCGTGGTTGCCGCATACCAATGATTGCGGTTCACCGGAGAGATGGCTATCGCCGACAGGGTGGAACCGAAATCAAATGTGCTCTGTTTCGCTTTGGTGAATGTCGATCCGGTATAGGTAACCTTGTGGATAAATTTCCCCCCAACATAGCAGACCATGGGGTTGTCCGGATCGGCGAGGGTTGGGCACATCCACATATAACTGTCTGTTTCATCCGGTTTTCCTGCGGACTTAAACGATCCCACGGCGCTGTTTGGCGTATAGTAGAGCGATCCATACACATAGGTGAACCACACACTTTTTCCGCTGTCAGAAGTGGCGAATGATCCTTCGTCACCGCTCGTTACCTGTTTGAAATCATAGATTTCGCTGGTCTGATTTCCTCCGCAGAACTGGATCCCCTGATCCTGAGCTCCTGCCCAGAGAATTGTCGGATCGGCCCAGCGGGTCTGCGTTCCGTAGTATTGGCTGTTGCGAATGCCGGTCATGGTGATATTTTTGTATGTTACATTGTCATAGGAGATGTAGGTTCCACCATCGGACGAAATCAGAGTGAGTGGTGCTCCGGCTTTGTTTTTGTACGACCGAATTTCGGGGATATCCGCGTGGATTTTGTTGAGCGGATCGCCGTAGTAGGAGCCCCATGTGTTTATTTTTGTCCATGTTACGCCGCGGTTATTACTTCGGAATACTTCCACATCACCAACGTAGAGCACCGAATCGTTCACACTGTAGAAACTGCGCATATTTCCGTGAAACATTCCTTCCGCTTCCGAACTTCCCTGTCTCGCCCAGGTTGCTCCTTCATCGGTTGATCGATAGGCTGCCATGGTTGTTTCGTCGAACACGGTGTAGAGAGTTTTCGGGTTCCACGCGTCGTTTCCGCTGATCGATGCATCGCCAGATCCTGTGCTTGCAACAGTTCCCTTGGTGGTCACTGTTCCGTTGGTGAAACTGTACACTGTTTTTCCCGATAGAATGAACAGGGGCGAATTGGCGTAACGGGCAGTCCATATTCGCGCTTTGCGGTTGTCCGCGGGCACTGTTGCGGTGGAACCGGTAAAGGTGGCACCTTTGTCGGTTGACGTGTAAATTTTTCCGTTGTTGTCATGGAAATAGAGCGTGTTTGAAGCGCGCGACAGGGTAACACTAATCGGATTTCCCGTGTATGTTTTCGTCCAGGTTACTCCACGGTCATCGGTTATATACGCGCCAGAACTGGTAAAGGCCACTACGCGCACATCGCTTCCCTGTTCAAATATGTGTACTGCGATTGTGTAGAGTTTGATTTTGTCGTTTAGAATTTCAAAACTATTTCCGGCTAGTGTCGAGAGAAGAACACTTCCGCCATCGGTGCCGATAACGAAAAGGTCTTTGCTTTCGAGAACATCTGTGGTGAGTACACGGCCGGACTGATTTTTGGCACCTCGTTCGGTCCATTGCCCTGAAATCGTTCCGAATTGTTCCAACGTTCCCGGAGGAACATTGCGCAGAGATCTAATCCGCTGTTCTGCCCGAACGCGACGAACTTCAGTTGAGGTCTCTTGCCATGAACTATCAGTTTCACTTCCGGTGTGAATCATGTTGAAAAAGGCATTTCTCCCTGCGTGATCTTCTTCGTCAGACTCTTCGGTGGGAGCGGGGAGTGGTGATTGTGGCTTTGTTGGTATAAAGTCGGTGGCAATTCCGGCCACCAGTGCGATAGATGTTACTATCAGAAGCAGTTTTTTCGATTTCATCTCAGCCTCACAGATTAATGTTTTGTGCGGAAAACAGAGAAAAAAAACCACCGCAGAGTTTCCTCTGCAGTAGTTATAGTATACGCATTTTAAAAATAACTATAGTGTTTTAATTTTCTGTTGCAAGGTAGTTCCCGACCCGATCACCCGAAGGAGAAGAATCTGGCTTCCCACTCCTTTTTCACCGAGATCAATCGAGTTCAAACCTCGTTCACAGAGAACATATTCATTTACAAGGAGCTTACCGTTTATTGCGTAGAGTTCTATGCGATAGTAGCCACTTACCGGTACTGACAATTGGATTCGATTTCCCGCCATTCCCGCAAGTGAAAGTGCAGGAACAATATCGCGTCGGAAAATCATTGGCACCGGAACATCATCGATATAGTACAGATTTATTTCTGCACCCGAAGCAAATGAGGCGTCAGCTATTTCTGAAATAGCCGTTAATTTCACATAGGCTCCCCAGATCGAATCGGCGAAAAGTACCGATTGCGCCGATGTACTGTTTGACCAGCTTCCCGAAGCCGCTTTTTTCCAACTTATACCATCGCGACTCACCGATATCTCGTACTCTTTAACCATTCCATTTGATCCGGATTGACGAGCAAGATAGGAGAATTCTTTAAACGGTACGAGTGTATCTGATTTAAAAACAACCGAGTGAGGATAGGCATCAGCTCCCGATGAATACTTTGTATGCCACATTGTGTTTGGGTTTCCATCGATAAGATTTGCCGCTGCACCATTTTCAGATGCGATTTCTTCGCTGGTAACGGATTCTATAGAAATTCGTTTTTGCGCTAAGAGATTCAACTTTTTCTGAATCGTGAAAGCACCACTTGTTGCGGTGAGTCCGCCGGTTTTCTCTTCGCTGATACGAATCGTATAAGTCCCCGGTTTTTGATCTTTGGGAACGCTCCAACTAAAACTGCCACCAGTTTTCCCCGTTCCAATTACCGCTGAAACTGTAGTTCCTGACATCAGTTCCAGTTTGACAGAGCCCGTTTGATTGGTGCTCCATTGGATGGCTAGAGTTCCGCCCTGATCGAATGTCGATCCCACATCTGGTGCGGTTACATTCAGGAAAGGCCCGGTGTTTGCATTGATTTTGAAATCCCACACACCAGCACCCCATGTTCCAAATCGAACGGTATTTGTCGATGAAATGTATTCGATCGCTGTGGTATTGAAATACCCAGGAACCTGTCCCATGGGATACCATTTTTCTTCGGCAACAACGAACACCCACGGACCAAGGTCGGTGCCGGCGAACACGTACTTGCCATCCGGTGATCCGAGCATACCGCCCACTTGGAAGTCTGATCCAAAGGGAAGGTCACCGGTCACATTTGTCCATGTTGATCCACCATCTTTAGAAAGTATCGCACTGACACTATTTTCCGAAGGTCCAGCAAAGAGAATCCAGTTATCATTTGAAGGAAGAACCCAGCCACCAGCCCAGTCAGCCTTGTCGTAGCCGTTAGTCGTTTTTGCAAATGGCGTTGTAACACCGTTGTCAAAAGAGTCACCGTTGTTCGTTGATTTGTAAACTTTTCCATCCTGAAGCATCCACAATTTCTTGCCGTCGGTCTGACCTTGCGCAAGTGCAGCCACCTGATTTGTACCTTTGGTTATTGAAAGTGTCGCTAGAGAACTTCCGTTCCATGTTACGCGATCAAGTCGTTTGCCCAATAGCCACAAACGAGTCGTAGGTGCTTTGCGATCCACATAGCTTTGTAGCCATCCCACATTGGTACTTTTAGTGAACGTCGCTTTGGGCTTGCTGCCAAAGTCGCCATCAATTGAAGCGATACTTCTGAAATTCCCCGAACCATCATAGACCGTTGTCGGTGCCCACACTTCGCCACCTTCACGCTGGTACCGCCACACATTTTTCCCGTCCGCGCAATTGTATGGTGAACCGTCGCCTCCGATAGATTGATAGAAATCAAGAGACGTTCCCGATGTTCCTGGAATAATACTCTGAGCACCTTGATCCTGAGTACTGTAATTGATGTGTTTTTCATCTTTATAACCAGTGAACAGATTGTTGCGATAGATCAAGGCACAATTTGTTCCCAGGGTTGTAATGTTGATATAATCTGAACTATAGCCATTCACAACGGGATTGGCATTGGTAACCGCTTTTTTCCAGTAGCCGTAGGAGATAAAAATTCCACCGTCGGTACTGTGAGCAGAAAAGAGATCGCCCGAAGCGTTGTAGAAAAATTGGTTCGACTGGAAATCGGGGTGATAGTTGAACCGAATTCGATTGTAGTAATCGGTAGCGGAAAGATTCGTTCCGTTCTGATAGTATCCCCAGTTTGATGACGGTGAGAAGCCGGCGGTATTCAGTCCATCATTAGAGTACACTGCATGAGCGTATCCTCCAATTACCCAATTCGGATCAGTAGGATTTGCGCCGATGACTTCGCCACTGGTCATTTTTCCGGTGCGTTCGCCGTACCAGTTGTCTTTGGGGAATTTTTCTGTCCAAGAACTGCCGTTATCGGTACTTGCCCACCAGCGAGAACTTTCTGTTACATAGAGTTTTCGCGCATCTCCACCAACGCGAAGTGTTGAACCACCGGTGCTTGCGTAGGTTCCCTTTTGCGTGAATGTCGAACTTCCTTTGGCCAGGATGTAGAATGTTCCTTCGCGGGCGAGGTAGAGATTATTGTCATTTTGAACCGCGTATCGTGGAGCATAAAGAGCTGCATCTCCTGCTGATCCAAAGTCTTTCAGCGAAGTGAACGTTGCGCCACCATCGGCAGAGACATAGACCGCTTTTCCATCGGTGGAGTAGATTTTATTGTTGTCCATGCGGTGAGCGACCGTGCTTTGAACTACCGCAGGAAGACCGGTTGCTTTGGTCCACGTTGCGCCATCGTTTTCAGTCCAGTAGACGGGGCCGTTTTCGATACCTGCAATGAGTCGTGTTTTTCCACTGTACTTGATAGCGATTAGATCGCGGTAGCGATTTGGCCAATGAGGTGTAATTGACACAAAGTCATCGCCTTTTGTTCCTGTTTTAGAATTGTAGA
>JAIFMU010000012.1 GCA_020048285.1 bacterium
AACCCACAACGTATTGCACAATATTTTAAGCACCCGAAAATTCTGTATGCGGCTTAAGAATAGAACCATATTTGCCGGTCGGAGTAATAACAGATTCTGGTTTACTGATTTTTGGTGAATCGATAGCTCTCTTTTTGGGCTTCGTCGAGGTACTCAATATAAACGCCGGCGAAATCCCAAAGGTCTCGCCGGCGTTTTCACAAACGTGTCGTGTCGTTTATTCGAAAATCACCACACCTGAAGAATAGGTGCCGACCACCAATTTTTTTTCTTGAACAGATAAGGCTGACACTGCGGAGGACGCACGATAGATCAGGGATTGTTCCGGTGAGGAGATGTCGTGAACTCCCGATTCGCTCGTTCCCGCGAGAACAGATCCACCGTGAATGACTCCGCACTGCACTCGTTCAGTCACAGGCAGTTTTTTCCACACCCCATTTTCACGAATAAACACGCCATCCACCGAACCGGCATAGATCTTATCGCCAATAATCTGGAGAAGGCGAACAGGAGTAGTCAGTGCTAGATCCCCAAAGGATTCATCATACAGTTCCCATGTGCTATTGCGATATTCATACAAGCCCTTTTTACTTGCTCCGATAAGAATTCCGCTAGTCGTCACGGCGGTCATCGTTATCGGATCGCCGGAAAAGGGGGCATCGCTTGCTGCAACACGGCGAGACACTACTCCATTATTGATCATGCCAACACTGCTCATAGAAAGATACCACAATCCTTCGGGGGTAGGCACAAAATGGGCAACCCACTCGTCCTTTTGTAAGGTCGTTTGCGGGGCACCGTTCAGAGGAATAATCGTGATTCCGCTATCAGTTCCGGCGAAAAGCGTATCGCCATAAATGGTTACCGCATTGACTTGCTTGCTCGGTAGTGCAGAGTTTGCGGTGGTATACTCACGCTGTTCTGTCGCCGAGAGTACCACTACGCCGCCAAAGGTCCCGATGACGAGCGCAGTATCATTAGCAAACAAAGCCCGCACCTTGCTATATGCTCCCGAGGTAAAGAGCGCCGTTTCACTTTTACTCCCGATTATTGTAGTGGTACTTCCCGGCAGTATATCTAAAGCTCGTTCGAACAATCCCGAATCATCGCGAATCATGGCACGATGATTCCCCGCAGGCAGATCCACGGTTCCTGCGGTGGCAATGAAAAGTCGCGGAGCACCGGGAATTGCCACCGACTGAATCGCCGCTGTGGTAGATTTCACTGACGCGGTTTGAGCCAATCTCATCTGAACACGCGAGGTGTCATTGGCGGTAAAATGGCAGTAATGAAGTGCCATGGCACTAATTTGTTCGGCAAAGAGTGCGTATTCACCTGCTTGCGCCGAAAGAATCAGTTCCCCTTGCTCGTTGGTCATAGACGGTTCCGTCGCGGGATCAACTCCTAAAGCGACAAAGGTTGCCTTGTTGATATAGACCGGCTGACTTTTCGCGGGAAGCCCATCTGCGTTGGTGACTGTGATAACCACAAACCCGTTCCCCACTTCCGTTACCCCTCCGGCGACTTGTGGTTTTGAACATCCAACGATAAGCACGAATGCTAGAAGTAGATAACGCATTAGATTTTCTCCTTTGGCCGAGATCGGGGAATCAGCTGAAACGACGCCTGAAACACTTGTTCGGGGTTGGTATCTTCCTGTGCAAGTCCGATCAACTCCTTGCGGAACTGACGGGTCGCTTCTTTCATTTTTTCAAAGGTCGTACGAGAAACAGAAAAGGTAAGTGAAGAGATTTCCCGATCTTCCGGGGCAATTTCATAGAGTAGATCAGCCAAGACTCGCAAGGTTTCCGCATGGTAGTTTCTTACGATCAGTGAACTGATTTCATCCCCTGTAGTCAGGGTTGGCGAGATTTGGCGATACCCATCAACTGACTCTTCGAGAAAGCCACACTCGAGGAAAAAAGCCATCGATTCGCGCACCTCTTTTGCCGAAAGTGGCGGCAACGCGGTGTCGCCAATCTGGGCAGAGGGGATTTTCCCTAAAAGTACGGCAAGTTCGCGAAGGATCGGGCGGTAGGAAAAATCGAGATAGTGCAACTGTTCATCTTGAAGAACGCCGCGCCGTTCGCGACCGCGAATAATCATGATTCGTTTTGTAAGAAGTGATTTTTCTTTAATCGACTTGCATTTATCGAGCTGAACCAGCAGGTCGAAATAGTCGTACTCTCGTTTCGAGAGCGCTAACACCGCGGATATCTCTTCAAGATATTCCAGATTGAGCGATCGCGTTCCCGCTATGACCCGCTGAAGGTAGTTATAGGAAATCGAAGGTAGTTGATCTGCCAGTGTGCGATAAGAAAATTTCGGTTCCACTGATTTCTTCCATTCGTACCACGCAGAAAGATAGTCGCGGCTAGAAAAAAAGACAAAGATATCTGGTTTCATGCGATTCCCTCACTTTTACTACAATGGTAACACTTTTCTGTGCAATCTGCAAAAATATTAGCTACATTCAGCCGAATCATGAAAAGATACACAGTTTGGTAACGAATTTGGTAACAAAAAATGAGAACTCTGTAGAGAACTCTTCACTGTTTTAAAAGGATAGCACGTCTGTGGAGAAGTTCTCGTTGACGAGTAGCTCATTCGCGTTAGATTACCAATAGGTGTGTTCTTTTAACAAACGATTAGTGCCAGGAATTTCGTTGCTATTTGAAGAGAACTGCTCTGTTTTTCTTGAGAAAAAATTACTCGTAATTGCCAAGAAAATCGGGTACCATAGTTGAGTTGAATAGGCACTCAATCAAGACCGAGACAATCTTCTGAAATGTTATTACACTCAAGATTTATAAGACTAGTTGAAAAGGAAGAGACCATGAGAATAACCCCGATCCTACAAACGCTGATAGCTCTGTTTCCCAGCGTGATTTTTTCTCAAAACGCGGCCGTTTCTATGCACCTAAACTTTGACCATACAACTGCGGGAGATATTCAAGTTAGTGAAGTGCGGGTTCCGGCGGCGGGAATCTGGAAAGATACCTACTACGAAACAATCGGGATTCGCAGTAACGAAACACTCAATGCCGGTCATGGCTATGCAGGTATGCAAGAGTCCGGTGACAGTCGCGGAAATCGCGTCCATATTTTTTCTCTCTGGGATGAAAAGAAAGAGAATTACATTCCTCATCTCGGATATGGTATGGAAACAGAAATCTTTGGCGGCGAAGGAAACGGTTCAAAAACGTGGTGTCTCACAAAAGATCCAAAGCACCCGCTCTACTGGCAACCCGATGTGTGGTACACCCATGTAATCCGCGCGTGGAGTGTGGGAACGCATACTCACTACGGATTTTTCGTCCGCGATGGCGTTTCGGGAAAGTGGCGACACCTTTCCACAATTGGGATGCCTCATGCGAATATTCGAATCAATTCTGGCGAGAATGATGCATTCCTCGAAAACTGGACCGAAGCGACGCACGATGGTAGCTATCGCCGTGAAATGCATCTGCGCAACAGCCTTCGCCGCGACCTATCCGGCACTTGGCAGACTGCTCAAAAAGCGTGGTTCTCCGTAAATGATTGGGATTTGGCCGCGGGAAAACGGTCGTACAATTTCCGCACCAACTGGGATTCAAAAATTGCCGAAGATGGAACGGGGAAATATTACACCATGATCAGCGGTGGCACACAAACATCACCAACAGCGCCGCTGTCGTTCACCGGAAAAGTGTACGGCACCACGTTTTCGATTGCCAATTCGACAAAATATACCGACTATGCAAAAATCGCCGTGAATACGCTTCTTGTTACAAAGTTGAGTGCTACTTCGATGGAGTTTGCCTGGGATCGAGACTCTACGTCACTCCCTCAGTTGAACTACAAAATCGAAATATTTGACAATCCTGCCATGACCGGAACACCGGTGGTAACCACATCCTATGTAAACACAGATCCAAAAACATTCAATGCGCCAAACCGCAACAAAGATACAGTGGATGTAACAACGCTTAACTTGGCGAATCAGTACACGGTGAGACTTTCGGTCACGGACATTTTTGACAATGTGGGAACAAAAACCACCGCAATCGGAAGTGGTACGGTCAACGACTATATCAAGTTAACGACTCCCAATGGAGGAGAAATCGTTTCCGTTGGCGATGAAATGATCGTGAAATGGGCGACAAACATGGATTCAACGTCAAAAATATCACTGCTTAAAGATGGGAAATATCACTCCTTTATTGGAACGGTACCGAACAGCACCAACAGTTTTGCGTGGAAAATTGCCGACACCATTTCTGCGGGATCAAACTATTCCGTTCGCATTGTAGCGCAAAAGGATACAACCCAGAAAGACGTTTCCGATGCGCTGTTTACGATCACCGTTCCCGATTCGAATTTCCTCGCGCTCAATCGTTCAAAATTGTCAGTCCATTCGTTCACCAACGAACAAAACAACAGTACCGATGCGGCGAAGAATGTGATTGACGGCAACTCAGAAACGATTTGGCACACGAACTGGAGTGGTACGCCAAAACATCCTCATGAAATAGTTCTCAAAGCTACGGAAGAGATCGCCTTTAGCGGAATCACTTGCCTTCCTCGCCAAGACAGCGAGAATGGTAGAATCAAGGCGTACCAGATTTTTGTGAGCACTAATGGAACCAGTTGGGGAACAGCAGTGGCGTCGGGAACGTGGACAAACAACGGGGAACTTCAGACCGTGCAATTTACGGCGCCGGTTAAGGGTACCTACCTCAAACTCGTATCGCTCTCAGAACAGAACGGGCAGAGTTACACGTCGATTGCCGAACTGGGTGTGCTCCACTCGACAAAAACAGATGGAGTTGGAATCGGTTCAGATCTCCCAAACACGAAAGCGTTAGTACGCATTGAATCGGGGAAAATCCAGTTCTCCGCTCACGCTGGAACCTATCGAATTCAACTGTTTTCTCTCAATGGACGCGAACTGATACACCAGCAGGTTAATCTCTCCGAAGGAATTCAAGCGATTGATCTTGCCGGTATTGCATCTCAACAAATAGGGATTCTTCGCATTGATGGTATGGGCATAAAAATGAGTGAAAAGTTGGTGTTACCGTAATCACACCGTAAAAAATCAGTAGATATTCAAACGTAAGAGGTAAACCATGAAAAAAAACAGCAAACGAAATGTGGCTCTGCTCATTAGCGGAACTGCCGTATTGGCAGGGATGATCGCATTTGACACATTCTACCAACCCGAAGGTGAACTGCATCGCCCAGAGCTCAAGCAGGAAGAGGATGGCGGACACGACATCTCAAAAATGGGAAGAAAACTTATCGACTGGAGTGCCGAAGATGCGGCTGCCTACGAACAACTTCTCGCAAATAAAGCAGGAGTCCGTGGTTCTCGTGCGGCCATTGATGCCAAAGGTCGATGGATCAATCGCGGGCCGGCAAACATGCCCGGAGCATGGAATATAGCAACGATCGATGTGGGAACCGACACCATTTATGCCGTCACATGCGGTCACTATGGCGGCCTACAGACAATCTGGAAAGGAACGGTTCCCACTGCGGCAAATCCGACGGGTGGCGATAATTTCCAAATGCTCCCGGGAACAGGCAGAGCACCCACGCGCATCAGAGATATCGATGTCTTTCACACCGGTGGCACCAAGGTTATCTGTTATGCCGTTGAAAATGGCGGATTCTTTTACAGTCATGACGACGGTATGAATTTTACAAAAGCGACGGGACTTCCGGCGGTACTTCAGGCCAGTGCGGTGGATCGCAAAACCGGAACAATCTACGCTACCGATGGCGCCGATCTCTTTACATCGTCGAACAAAGGTGTTTCATTCACAAAGCTTCTGAATTTGGGGACCAAAGCACCAACTCGCCTCAGAACGCCTCTCTATCCTACACAAGCAGGCTACGGAACGATGTTTGTTCAGCACGGAAAAGCATTCAAAATGATTACCGGCTCAACGGCACGCACTATGGGGAATGTTCCCGGCAATGTGGAAGATGAAAATTTCCATGTTGAAGGTGATGCTCGTCGGTTTTATGTCTCTTCCAAAAACTCTGCTCAATCGGGAAATCCTTTGTCACAAAGTTGGTGGACAACGGCAGACACCGGAAAAACGTGGACGACGAAAACTCCAACTGCTCACTATTATGATGGTGTATGTGAATTGACGCCGTATGAAGGCTTTGGTGTGGGAATTCTCAACCCCTTACATGTTACAGGAGGGTACGCTCACCCATCGGTGTCAAATGATGGATTAACAACTACCTATGAAAACATGAAACAGTGGGGATGGTACCAAGGGAATCAGGGGGCTGTGGCGACACAACAGGCAACACTGAAAAAATACTACCACCCAGACTTCCAATCCACCGCGTTTTTCCTTGATAAAGAAGGAAAAGAGTTTTCATTATGGATGAGCGATGGCGGTCTGTTTATCAATAGAACGGTACATCTCAATCCTGCGGACATGAACGATGCTGAAAAATATGGGTTTCAAAACATCATGCTCGGAGGTGGTTCGGCAGTGACCGAAGTATATGAATGGGGCATGGTATCTGGAAACAAAGGAGCAACTGATTTTGCTCTGGGAACGCAAGACCAAGGAGTTCAAACCAGCCAGCCAAATCTTCTGGGTGAAATGGTTCAGGTGATTCAGTCGCCCGGTGGTGATGGCGATCCTGCGGCTTCGGGACCAGACGGTGAATATGGTTGGCAGGTAAGTGGCAGTGGCGTAAAACGTCCCTTTGCACTCTATTCGGGAACAACGTTCCTCGGTTCTAAGAATATGCAAGGTACAAAGCTGGACATAGCGGTCAGAAATATTTGGCATGATTTAAAAGATTATACCAACACAATTTGGGTGCTCAATGGCGAATTGAACAAAGTGGTGTGGAATGGCTCCTCATTTAGTACGTCAACGAAGACGTTTGGTAATGCCGGGAATGTGGCCGCGCTCTGCCAATCTCCGTCGAACAAATCACTTTTTTGGGTTTTAGATAACAACAAAGTGTATAAATCAACCGATGGCGGAGCAAATTTCGGAGCGGGAATTTCTGTTCCCATGAGTGCTTCGTCGAATAAAAACGATGTCCGAGGATGGGCGTTTGATGACAACACCATTCTCTTTGCCGGGAAAAGTAACAACACCGTTACGTCGATACTGTCCACCGATGGCGGAGCAACATGGGCATCGGTTCCGGGACTGGTCAATGCGGATGTTAGATGGATGCAGGGCGACAAAAACAAAACCGTGGCTATGGCCTCGACTAAAGTTGGTCCCTATTTGTTTGATCTTGCGACAAAAACATGGGTAGATGCGGCTGGTGACATACAGACCGGTGCTCCATTCTTTGACGGAATGTGGGGATCATATAATCCGAATACAAACACATTCCGCTTTTCCTCCTGGGGATTTGGCGTGTGGGACTTTGAAGTGAACGACAACGCACCAAAACTAACCACTTCTGCGACGATTCCTGCGACGATCAAACGTGGCGAAACCATAACGGTAAACTGGGTAACAAACCAAACCGGTACGGTCACCGTGGATATTATGAAGGGGAGTCAGAAAGTGGCGACTCTTGGCACGGCAGCTCATACGGCAAAAACTTTTTCATGGAAAGTAGACAACAGTGTTGATTACGGAACAAACTATTCACTTCGAGTGACCTTGGGGAGTGTGACCAGTTCCACAACGACCTTTACGATTATGCCAGAACTGTTTCTTATTGATGCACCATCGAATCTCTCAATTGTGTCTTTTTCAAGTGAAGAAATTGTATCAGAACCAACGGGGATTGCGAATCTTCTGGACGATAAACAAGCGACATTTTGGGATAGTAAGTGGTCTTCAGGTTCGTTTGTCTATCCACACTACTTTGTTGTAAAACTGAAAACGCTTACAACACTTCGAGCATTTTCGATTATGGCTCGGCAAGATGAGAGTACAAATGGTGAAATTAAAGGGTACAAAATTGAAGTTTCAACAGATGGAACGACGTGGACGAACGAAGTTTCAGGCGATCTTCCTGCGGGGAAACAGCTAAATACCATTCTGTTCAATAAAGAACAGAAGGTTCAGTTTGTCCGCTTCACTGCAACATCGCCTCAAACTGAAGGGCAAGCGTGGGCTTCCGCGGCGGAGTTTGATCTGTACGGGGTGGAACCAACTGTAGGAACAAATGCCTTGGCTGCAACACGAGTATCCACCGTACCGGTCGCACTGGTGAACGGGACGGTGATTCTCAACCTCACGAGAGCAGATAATGTTCGAGTGCAAGTGTTTAGCCTCAACGGAAGAGTAGTGGCTCAAAGCACCCTTTCCCTTTCTGAAGGAAATCACTCGATCCCCCTTAACTTTCGGGAAATCGGCGCCGGAAACTATCTCGTGCGAGTATCCACTTCTTCGGCAGGAGTCTTGAACAAAAAAATGATTGTTCAGTAGAGAGTCTTAATAGATAAATAGTGTGTATTGGGAATCAAGGGGGAAGATCCTCCTTGATTCTTGCTATTTCACACATAATTCAGAACATCAAGAAGCTATACCTTTTCAACGGAGTAACCCATGAAACCAACTATCACCATCGCCGAATGGATTTTAAGAGAAATTGCACGACAGGTGTCATCGGGGCAAAATGTTCCGCCCTGTTTTGAATCACCGGAAGAGCTCATTAGTGGCTATCTCAACGGAGAATCGGTGAACATGGCTTCTCTAGCCGATTTGACGGTTCGGGAAATTGTCGACATTTGTACACAGTCGATGACACAGAATACGGCCATGCACTGATAATCGTTCTTGAGGTAAGAGTACCAACGTCAAGTTTCGTATACTTGCCAATAAATCCAAAAATTATGGCGTATCTGCAAGGAACTTTTCGAATCAGTAGTATGTTCATTCTAGTGCTTAAACAAATCGAACCACATCCTGAATCGCCTATTGGTACGACAAACAGAAGTCGCAATTGATTTCGATCGCTATCTGATACAATTCTGACCTTTGTTCGCGAGAAATTTCCAATTATTATGCTTTTGCATGGTACATACATGAACCAAAATCTACCCTGAAAAGCAGCGGGCTACAGAAATTACGTTTTATGAAAAAACAGTATGAAAAACACCCTTTCGCAGGGTCTTTGGTTACCAGGTGCACAACTCAATCAGGAACACCATATTGAAGAGTTTGTAGAGACGTAAATTGAAATGTATTTCACTGTTTTACAAATCGTTATAAACATGAAGTCCCCTTGATTTTTCTCGTTTAGCGAGGTACAATTGTACGTGTGAATTTTTTCGAGGGGGAACAAATGAAAACGATCACAACAATCGCAACAATTGCGATCAGCACGTCAATGGCAATCGGGGCTCAGTGGCAATCGACTAAAATCGAAACACTGTATGGAAATCATTTCAAAGTTGGGGACTCTACCGCGCTTGTGGTGAGTTTTTCTCATGCGAATGGGTGGCAATATGGGGACAACTTTTTCTGGGTCGATGCAACACGAGGAACTCACTCCGAAAAAACCGCTCTCTATGGAGAATTTGGCCCACGTTTTAGCTTTTTCAAAATGGCAGGAACAAAACCTGAAGGGGTTTTCACCGATCTTCTGCTAGCAACTCAAATCGAAATGGGTGCCGGAGATTTCCGCTATCTTGGCGGTGTCGGCACTTCATGGAAAATTCCGGGATTTGCGTTTTTCAGTCTCAATGCATACGTTCGCGAAGACCCCACTCTTGAAGGGGTTACAGGGCAATTATCTGCATCGTGGGCAGCCCCATTCAAAATAGGAAACCTCGCTTTTGTCACCGATGGGTTTTTCGATCTGACAGGTCCCGAAGGCGACGAGAATATCAAACGAACAGAAACAAATTTCCACATTCAACCAACGCTCTTTTGGGATATGGGAAAACTGTGGAACCATGAAAATCGCCTATGGATCGGAACAGAACTGATCTACTGGAAAAACAAATAGGCTATGTACCCTTTAGCTGTGGGGTAACCCTAACGAAATCCCGAAGAGTTCAAGTGGATTCATGTTTTTCCCATTTTCCAACTGGTGTC
>JAIFMU010000196.1 GCA_020048285.1 bacterium
GGCTCATTGTTGTTTGAATAAATTATGTCGGAATCAGCCTGTGAGGAAGAGGGTTTCAAATTTAATTCTCGGTGTTTTGGACAGGAATGACAAAATACCATTGTATTTCCAAATGTCAATCGTGATGATACAGAAAAGGGACGCTAAAGCATCCCTTTTCTGTATTGCAACATGCAATGCTTATTTCTTTTTCGATTTCAGTTTGAGCGTTTTCACCGCTACCGATGCTGTGCCCCCTGTTTCGACGGAGAGTTCAGGAACGAAATAGATCGCCTGAGAGTGGGCAAGATTTAGTGCAATTGCCCGCGATTCTGCATCGGCCCAATCTGGTTGTGCAAATGCACTGATTGCGATTGTTTTCGTTGCAAATGCTTTGCTCGCCGGAAGTACATACTGATAGAGCGCGTAAGATTGATTGCCTTCGGTGCCCAAATCGGTTTGGTAAAGTTTGATGATCAGTGGCGAATCACAGGTGTATTCCACTGTGATAGAATCGGTTCCGGTGAGAGGTTTCGGGGTTTCGCACACCAATTCGATATAGGGCCAGTTGTCATCGCTCAGTTTTTTTGCGATGGTAAAGGTGGTTTTAATTGATCCATCTTTCTGGAACAATCCACCGGTTGTGTCCAATGTTGACCCATAATTGTCACAAGTTGGGAACCACGCCTGTGCTGTAGTAAGAAGGTTGTCCTGAGCTGTGGTCAGTGTCGCCAAGGCGAGGAGTGCTGCAATAGTTGTTCTGAGTTTCATGGTTTCCTCTTTCGTTATAAATAGTTTTATTCTTCAATTACAAGAGAGCGCAGATTTCTTCGCTCGTTTCGGTGTCTACTAATAGTGGTTTTCCGGCTTCGATTACGATTTTTTCTACGCCGCGTATGCACTCATCGATCATCGATTCCCATTCCCACCCTTTTTCGTACTCGGTGCATTTTTCTGGTTTTGGAGCGGTGGCGGGGCTTTTCGGTAAAAATACAGTACAACAATCTTCAAAGGGGCGGATTGAAATATCAAAGGTGTTGATTTTTTCTGCCACGGCGATAATTTCCGGTTTGTCCATACACGCCACGGGGCGAATGGTAGGCATTCTGATCACCGAGTTGATCGTGAACATACTTTGCGGCGTTTGCGACGCCACCTGCCCCAACGATTCGCCATTGGAAAGGAGTTGACAGTTCACACGGCGAGCGACGCCTTCCGAAATACGGTACATCATGCGGCGCATAATAGTCATGCCATAGCTATCGGGTACATGAGTGAAAATCTCTTTCTGCAATTTTGTGAACGGCACAAGATAGAGTACAAACCGTCCGTTTGGCATATAGTGAGCTAGTTTTTCTGCAATGTCGTACACTTTTTGGCGAGCTCGCGGCGATGTGTAGGGCGGTGAATCAAAATGAACTGCTTCGACGGCGAGTCCGCGTTTCATCATGTAATAGCCAGCCACCGGTGAATCGAGTCCGCCGGAAAGCATAAGCAGTGATTTCCCGTTCAAACCGATCGGAAGGCCACCCGCCGCGGGATATTCGCGACTGATCACGTATGTTGTGTCGTGGCGAACCATGATTTTGATAATCACCTGAGGATTGACTAGATCGATGGGGACGCAGGAGTTTTCTGCCACGTGTGTTCCCACAATGCGGTTAATTTCCGGCGAGCCTAGTGGGAACCGCTTATCTCCCCGTTTTGCCAGAACCTTAATACTTTTGCCATCGTTTTCTATCGTTTTCACCACAGCGAGTGTGGTGGCCTTAATCGCTTCGATTTCAGGAGCGCAGCCGCAGTAGAGTTGGTACGAGTGCAATCCGAAAACAAAATTGAGCTGTTTCAGCACCGGTTCGGGATCAACTCCGTTGAGCGAAATATTCAGGTGGTCGCTATCTTTGGCGAATGTCAGTTCGGGGAACTGTTTCAGTTTGTTCTGCGTGGTGAGCAGGCAGCGGTCAATAAAACGGTAGCGATTTTTCCCTTTGAGAAAAAGTTCGCCGAATTTCAAAATAATACCATCGAATTTCATGTTGTTCCTTTGGGAGTCGCGTTTACGGGCGTAAAATAATTCCGAGCAGATCGATTCACGATTGGGGATTTGCGATTTGAGATATGCGTGCGACATTGGGCTTTCTATTGCGATTGATTGCTCTTCTGAATCCGTTTTACCAGTTCCACCGAAGCATCGATTTCCACTTTGCGAATTGCCACGCTTTCGATATTGGCGCCCACGGGAATCCCTTTTTCTTCGGCGTACCCTTTCAGTTCAAGCCAGTTCTGTTCACAAATATCCACGGATCGTTCCAGAATGTCCGCCGAGTGAATGAGATCGTTTTCTAGCCAACGGGGAATGCTGATTCCCAACCATTTCATAAATTGAAGAGTCTTGGCACTTCCGCAGGGAGTAAAGGTGAACAGTATCGGATCGATGGGGTTGCCTGTGGTTTGCGCGTGATAGTAACAGTCGGATAAGACGCTTTTAGCCGCATCGAGATCGTACACGCCCTGGGAGACAAAAAAACTGCACCCCTGATTCTGCTTCGTTTCGAGGCGCAGGTGTTCATCCCCTTTTTTGCGATGCCGTTCGGGAATTGTCACGCCGCCGATAATCATTTCGGTGCCCAGCTCTTTTCTCAGATCATATGCTTCACCAAGCGAAAGGGTGGTCAGTTCCTGTTGCGACGGCACGCCCACAAAGACTGAGAGATAGCGTGAACTGTCGGCGGAAAGAAAGGCGGTGAGTTGATCGCGCTGGTATTTTCCCACAGAGCGGTAGATAATTTTGGGGATTTCCAGCGAAGTGAGGTGCTGTTCGGCGTAGGAATAGCCGTCCACGGTAGCCATGAACGGGAACGGTCGTTCCTCGGAAATCCGCGAACCTTCATCTTGAATGTCGTAGAGTATCAGTCCGTCTAGGTTGAGCGGTGCTAGACGTTCAATCTGGCGAAGGGCGATTTCTGCCTGCTTTTCTTCGGTGGTGTCAAGTTTCGGCGGGGTAATGCCGTAGAGAATGGCACCACTTTTTCGATTTTTAATACTCTCCAGAATCATCGCATCTCTCCCGTCAAAACTATTAATGCGGGGAAAATACGATCTGCGGGAAGATTGGTTCCAGAGATCTCTAAGAAAGTGTGAACCGCGATTCGCGTCAATGCCCGTGTCGAAATCGACCATCCGGTGATTCATGCAGCAATTCACTTGACAATCATGCATATTGCAACTGTTTACCAGTTCATCGGAAATGTACACGGCGTGAGGAAACTGATTGGATTCGAGCGCGTAAAATTCAGCGAGATGAAACATTCTTTCAAGCCAGCGGACTAGAACTGTTTTTTGCGCCTGATTTTCTACGCGAATGGAAATAGTATCCATAAAGCCTCCGATTGCAAATTTCATTCTTTAAGAGTAGCCCAAACAAAGAGCATTGTCAAGCGATTGTAGTGCAATCTTCATTAATAAATGTGATTTCTATCAACATGCGTATTGGGTGTTCTTGGTGTGCAAAAAAGAGAACTCTCTACTGTTTCTGCAGTGGCATTTTATCTGTGTGATATCTCATTCAATTTGAGTGGCAACAAAAGTGAATCGGCGAATGAAAAAAGCGTGCAATTGTTGATCCTTTTATGTATCTTGGTATCAATTCACGGGATCGGAACACACAGGATCATTGCTGCGCTGTTGCTCGATCTCATCAAATAGCTGTTTTTTACAAGGAAAACTCCTATGAAAAGCCCTTTCCCACGATTCCGCATTCGCGAATTGTCTCATCTTCAGCTGCAGAGCGCCGTCACCGGCGTGCTCAAGGCTGCAAAACCGGCGGTAGTCGCCTGTATCACCATGAATCAGCAGATTCTTTCACTGGAAACGAATCTTCCCAAGCACGAAAAGTCGCTCACTCGCGTGCAGGCTAACGATATTACGCCGCTGGTGACAACCGCCGATACCAAGCGGGATCACGGATCGAAACAGTTTTTCAACAAGGTGAAAGTGCTTACCACTGACATCGATGATGAAACCGCCGCCGACGCTCAGGCGATCTACCGCCCGATTGTTCAGCAGGGAGGTGTTAAACTGATTCGCAAGCCGTTTGCGGAACAGAGTGCGGGAACGCAGATTATTATCACCGAACTTTCCACCCCGGAAATGAAAGCGAAAATGGATCGACTGGGCGTGCTCAAGGATTTCGAACGCATGGTGGCTCTGAACAAGCAGTTTGTCGATCTCTGGCAGACGCGGGTTTCATCCGGTTCGCTGGCGCAGGAGTATCCGGAAATGAAAGATAGCCGCAGAGCACTGGATAGTACACTCCGCGGTCTGATCGATAATATTGAATTCCTTTATTTGGAAAAGCATCCGATTATTACCGATTTGCTCTACACGACAATTCGAGCGATTATTGTGGATCTTGATTCTACGGTAGAATCGCGCGCCACCGCCGATTTAAAGGCAAAAGCCGCTGTAGAGCTAGAATTGCAACTTTCGTAAGTACTTGTTACACAACTGCAGGGAGCAATCCCAAGTTGGGATTCCTTCTCGCAGGAGTGTTTGAAGCTCTCCCAAGTTGGGATTCCTTCTCGCAGGAGTGTTTGAAACTCTCCCAAGTTGGGATTCCTTCTCGCAAGAGTGTTTGAAGCTCTCCCAAGTTGGGATTCCTTCTCGCAGGAGTGTTTGGAACTCTCCCAAGTTGGGATTCCTTCTCGCAAGAGTGCGGGGAGGAATTTTTGTTTGGGGGCAAAACCTATTTTAGTTTTGTATCTAGTTTTTCTCGCAGATGTTCAATTTATATGGAGGCGTTAAGTCATGGTAAGGTTATTGTTGAGTCTTGCAGTTCTGATCTCTCTTTTGACAGCTTGTAATTCAACCGGTGTAGAGGTGTCAGATGGAACAAATGTAAATAGTACAACTCCTCATACAGATGGCAACGACTCGATTACTGACGCTATTTCTGTTCTTCTCGGCGAAACAAAAGCAGTCACACTTAATCCGGCAGGCGATCAGGATTTCTATAAAATCATCCTTAAAAACCCCACGCGTCTTGTTGTTGAAGCAAAGGGTGTTGCTGCGGGGAAAGTCGTTCTACTATCACTCTATGATTCAAATGGAGTACTACTCGACAGTGTTGGAACTGAATTGGCTGGAATCATTAGAGCCTCTCTAACAGCCGCTGTGCATTACGTAAAAGTTCATTTTTCCTCGCCAGAAGCATTTTCTACATCGCCATTTTACCTCTCTTTTTATAGCGACACTTCTGATACGACAGAACCAAACAACTCGTTTGAAACAGCATACCCAATACAGACAAATGGTACGTATCCTACTAAATGGTCAGGAAGTGGCGACGTAGACTTTTATCGCCTTGCCGTTCTTCAGGGGGGACTCTACACGATTTCCACATCGGGAGTTCCTTCGGCGAACAAGCTCCGTATATCGCTCTACGATACCAACAGTGTTTTGATGAGGTATGTAGATGCCGCTTCATACGTCACAAATGGAAATGTATCTCTTCCGTTTGTCGCAACCCTTGGGGAAAGCTACTATGTGAAATTGGAAAATCTCAATACAACAGGGGCAGCCACACCTTTCTCATTATCTGTAAAAAAGGATTTGATTGATACAACGGAGTACAATAATACCAAAGAATCTGCCTATCCTATTCAACTTGAAAAAACGTACGCAACAAAAACCTATCCTTCCGGCGATGAAGATTTTTTCAAATTGAAATTGGCAGATGCGACGATGCTTCAGGTGCGTTTGAATCAGATAAATTATAGTGTGAAACCAACTGTTTCGATTTACGATACTGCCGGTATTTTATTGACATACGGCTCTGGGTACTATGATGATACGTTGTCTGCCGCCCTTGAATCGGGTACGTACTTTATCAAAGTAAATGACCAAGGGGGTGGGAATTCAGATATTCCCTATTTGATTACCTTCGCTACAGACCCGATCGATACAATGGAGTTTAATAATACCATTGCCACGGCATCACCTGTGGAGATCGGCAAATCCTATTCTACAAAAATGTACCCCGTCGGTGATATTGATTTTTATAAAATTACAATTGCTGATTCGATGGCATTCTCCATCTCTCTAAAGGGATTAACTTATCCGATTAGTAGTCAAGTGACTGTTTTAGACAGTTCGGGAAGTAAGATTCTTGCCGGTAAGGTCGGGAATTGGAGTGATTACACACTTCCTGTGACAGTTTCAGCAGGGGTGTATTATGTGAAACTGGAGAATCCCACCACTTCAACAGCAGATAAAGCATTTACCATTTCATTTACGAAATAGCGTAATTAGAGAATCGGCATCACATACCTTTCATCCCTCGACGCCCCCATTGAGAATCTCTGAACTTAATGAATCAGAGAAAGTATTTCGCTGAAAATATCCCGTAGATTGGGGGGGGGGGCGCAAAGGATTTCCAGTGTTATGTTCCGGATGAATGCGTGAAAGTGATGACGACGGCGGCTAGCTAGGAGAAACCTCGAAGAGAATCTCTTTAAAACTTTTGAGCATTGATGAAAACCGACTCTGAAAATCCGACGCCTACTGTGAACCCGTTTGGCTTGTTTTCAATTACGCTGTACCCCAAAATAGAGAAAAAGGAATAGCACCCATGTCCAGATTTTCTGAAAACACGAAGTTCTGGTTTAATGGAAATGCTCAATCCTTTTTGGCTTTGAGTTTCATAGGTAGAATTGTAGGTGCGTATGAAATCGCCCTCTTGTCCGCCCAGATACGAACTGACCTTCACCTCTTGGTTGTACATCAACGGTTCCAATACTGACGTGAGAGAAAAGCGTGCTCTTCCTGTGTTCGAATCTTCATGTGGCGTGTATCGCAGTTCTATGGGAAAAGAGATCATCGTTTCTTGCGGAGGTGGTGTACCGAAAATGGTTATTCCTTGAAACTCCCGGTAAAGTGCGAGTCCTGCGCCGACGGCCAGTTTGTTCGCAATGGAATTCAGATATCCTAGAGAAATAGAGTTAAACCAGTTAGTACTCTCCTGATTGGTATTTCTCACTGAAAACAGCAATGATTGTGTGCCGCTGTCTGCAGTAATCGCACTGATCTTTATGGCTTTGGGCATCTCAATTAATGCAAACTCGGAACGAATATCCTGTTTCCTTTTGATCATCGAGTTCAGAGAATCACCCTTGCCTTCGCGGCGGTACAGGTTCGCTTTACTCTGGAATAGCAGGGGGTCATTACTTCTGATTCGTTCGGCATTTTCAATATATGAACGCGCTTTTTGAGTATCTCCTTTGAGAAGTTCGTACTCTGCTGACTTTAAAAGTGCCACTGTATTCCCGGGGTGGCTTTTCAGAATTGGCCGGAGAAATTTTAGATTACTGGAGTCCAAAATGGTGCGATATAACTCTTTTGTTATACGATTTATCACATCTTGCTCTGACGAGACTACTTTTTCTTCTTGGGTGGCCGTGCTAAATAAATATGCGGCGAACAATGGCTGTGAATCAACAGCAACATAGGCTCGTGGAACACTCTTTACTATCGACTTTAACCGCGCTTTTGAGTAAGAAAACATATCGGCGCTTTGATATGAATAGACGAGCGGTTCTCCCTTTGGAATCAATGAAAACAGCTTCAACTCGCCCTTGTTCAGGGAAAACAACCATTTGTTGGAGTGTACGTGAATTGTGTCAGTGCCACTGATCAGCCACTCTGTCTGACTGGGTAAAATGAGCCCCATTTCAGTTCGCAACGATTGCTGTGCCTTGTTGCTTATTTGTAGGGTTCCTGTGATAATCGAATCTGATCCATTTGTCAATCGAGCGATCCAAGAAGTATGACTATTCTCTTTGGCAAATAGAGTTATAGAGATACTTACTAGGATAAAAAGAGATTTTTGAAACATTGATACCCCTCCGTTATGTTCAAAGAAGTATACGCTCGTTACCCAATAAAATCACCTGTTTCGTACGCTTTTTATTCAGTTGGGTAAACGTGAACTATGGGAGTGATCTGTGTTGTAGCTGATCAGATCAAGTGCGCCCCGTTTAGAGTTGCAAAGTCAACTCAATATTTGAGGTTCCCTTAAGATTCACACACCTCGTGTTTTCAGTAAGGATTGCGATTCTCTGCTCTCACCGAATTTCACCTCAAAACTTCTTACTCATCCGATTTTAAAGAATCAGTGGACAATTCACTTTTAAACTGATTCAATTGATATGTATTTCCCGATTCGCTGATAAGACTGGTACTAATTATGCCAATTACTGCCGGAATGTTATCTCCACTTCGAATTGGATAATTTCGAATAAACAGACAGTTTCCCAATGGTCCCCACTTCTCAATTGACACTTGTATGGAAGTGTCAACCTGAATAATTTTTGAGGTAATCCCAAATTCTGCAGAGTTTAAGTGAATCATTTTTTTCCGCGAAATCCGTGAGATGGCCTGTTTCGTTGATGAAATTATCATAATTCCTTTTTCACGAAGGGACTGATATACCAGTTCCTCAAGAATTTTTGCCCGTTCAGGGTTGTATCCATCAACCGTCATGGGAGTTGTCATCCAAACTTCACCGGAAACTGATGGCACGAAGAGCAGTAAAAGTAACAATAGATACTGGATGGTACTCCTGTATTGGTTCATGTTTAGTTTTTCCAATTTGAAGGGTATCCGATTAAACCGTACAGCGCGTAAATATCTGATTTTAAAATGATAGCTCTGCTGAATTCATATTCAATAAAATGATATGGCGATCGATATGGGTTATTGCCTGTTCCAGAAAACTCTTTCGCGGCTTTTTTTCTAAGAGGTTCATACTCTTTTTTCCAATTCCGATAGAAGTCCGCTGCAGAATCAACATTTTGATTAAGCATCATGTGCCCTTGAAACAGTACGGTTTTCGCCGTTTGCATTGAGTTCCGCCCATACCGTTTTTCCGATTCATAGACAGCATCATCTACGATCTCCTGATTTTGCAGATGAAATCCACAATTGGCTTTACATTCAATAAGTGATTTAGCATAAGGGGTTCCTTCGTACCGTATCGAGTCCTTTAGCGCACGATTAATTACTTCAACGGCCTGATCATAAATACCGCTACAGTACAACTCTTGTGCATACTGAATTAACCGTTCAGAACGGAGAAGTCTGATAGAAAGATCTTCAGAAGTACTGTCGACTCGGGAAATCTCGTCGCGCAAATCATACTTCGCAGGAATATATGAATCTCTGCAACTAAGTGGATCAGCACCTTCATTTATAACAGGATCTTGTGCTTTTTCGGAACTTCGCACTTTTTTTTGCGGTGATGCTGAAATTGTATCGCTGATCATTTTTGCTACAGCTTCATGCACCTTTCCGCCAATCAGAGCTTTTAACGTGAGTGAATCTTCCTGTAATAGATAATGCTTTTCAATCTCCCCCGTTTTAACCGAAGTCAGTTGAACGGAAAGAGTGTAGTATTCACCAACTTTGTGTAACTGTGTAGATAGAACTGCTTGAACACCAAGCAGTTCTCCTATTTCGATCATACTTGACTGCTTTACAATTCCGCTCATCTGAAATTCCTGTTCTTTAAGAATACGGTTCATGTTTGAACGTTCCAACACGCGAAACTGTTTTGAGCGTACAATAGCATCCATTACCTGATCTGTAATAAGAGAAGCATCTGATTTTGAAATCACAGAGCTTTCAAGATCAATTACTGCGATATGTAGTTTTTTCCCAACGCCATCTTTTGATGGTATTTTTTTTACATTCACATCTTTTTCTTCAATTAAACACGATGTTATATAATCTATTACAACAGAGATATTATCCCCGTTTCGAACCTCAAACTGGCGAGCGTAAAGTGAGTTTCCTGATATATCCCATTTTTCTAAGTGGACAAATATGAGAGAATCAATTTGCAGTATTTTTGATGTAATACCATACTCTGCATTCTGTTCTGAAAGAACCGTTTTTCTCTGTTCCCGCGTAACGGCAGAAGAGGTTCCAGAAATGATTGAAATAGAACCTTTTTCTCGAAGTGATTGATAGACAAGTTCTTCGAGAACACTTGCACGATCCAAACTATATCCAAGTGTCGTGATTGGTGTTGTAAGCCAGGTCTGCCCCGCATTCACCAACATAAATAGCAGAAGTAGTACAGCACATGATTTCAAAACAACCCCCTATTCAATCTCTACAACAAAACACACAATCTCGGCGAACAGTAAATATATAAACTCTCATAAAAACAGACAAACCGGCAAAAAGTCCCACATATTTTAGCAATTAATCGGTAAAAAGATCACCAATGTAACATCGCCGTGATGTGACCGAGGAACGGGGTCACGCCAATATGCAAGTTGGTTCGAAATACTAGCTATCGTCAAAATTTCCGCGTCCGTCATCTTATAAAACATAAAATACCACATAGTTTTCTCAATTCGTGAAGAAGATTCTGCACTGAGGTTTCTTTCCCAGAGTTCTTTTCACACAGAACGCGGGCCCTATCAGTACTAATCATTACTGATGAAAAGGATAAGTCGAAAGATAATATTATGGGAACTCTTATACATTAGGGTAATCTTTTCGAATCACCCTTGCGTTCAGTTGTTTTATCACTTATTCGTTTAGGCGCTTTTTCTTCACTACAATTTCATCTCCCGAGCGATCGACCTACATCGTTTATTTCGATTGATTCAAAGCAGATGCTGCACGGTTGCGATAGGTGCGCACAATTGCGGATATCGCCGAAATCGAAGCCACGATGATCATCGACCAGTACACATCGGTCTTGCCATAGGAAACCAACAACATTCCCGCGCCGTAGAAGTAGAGATAGCTCAGTCGTTGCACCGGCTTCCACCACCGTTTCATCCGCTTCTGAACGAGACGGTTGGACGTGACCAAGAGTGGAATTGCCGCTAGTTCCGCCAGCGTTCCCACTACGACCGGCATCGTTCCGAATCGCAGTGAATCGATCAGCGATGGAAGAAAAGCAGCGCCCATTTCCACCGATCGATAGAGTGTGGCCGTTACTACCACCGAAGCGGAAAGAATTCCGAGTTCTTTTCTCCACGGAAGAAATCGCATGAGTTTCCACGTTTTGGGGGCAAGCTGTGCAATCGGGCGAATCAGCATGAGAATGGTCACGGCATACCAGCTCACATCCCAGAGAACAGCCCGAAACTGCGGGAAATACCAGATCACGGGAACAATCGATGCCAAGAACAGCGCCCCGAATTTCGCGAACTTATCCATAGTGAACCTCTTTTCCTGCTCCGATCCATCCGAGAATTCCCGGTTGAAGATGACTCACCGAGTCGAATCCCTGTTCTAGCAGAAAAATCCCCGCATAGAAGGATCGAACGCCCGCTTTGCAGTAGATTAAGATCGAATGATCGCGGTAGGGAGCGAGTTCATTGAGTCGTTGTGGCAGTTCATCCACGGGAATGAGCAGTGCGTTAGAAAGGTGTTTTTCTTCGTACTCTTCGCGAGTCCGAACGTCCAAAAGGAGCACTCCCTGCTGGGAAAGCTCCTTTTCAAATTGTTCTGAAGATAGATCGATAAGTTTCATTGTTCCACCGGCAATCCTGCTTTAGTCCATCCACCGATTCCCGGACGAAGATTCACTACGGAACCGAATCCGTTTTCCTGAAGAATCTTTGCGGCCACGGTACTGCGATTCCCTGACCGACAGTAGACCAGAACCGTTTTATCTTTTGCACCGGCCAGTTCATTTAATCGCGACTCGAGCTCCTGCACCGGAATCAGCTTCGCTCCCTTGATATGGCCTTCTGCAAATTCGCCGGAGGTGCGCACATCGAGAAGAATCGTGTTGCTCCCTTTTATCGCTTCAGAAAACTCTTTCGCATCAGTTTCGCGATAGCCGCTTTTCTTTTGACCGTACTGAATCACACCAACCCAGAGGCGATCCTTGCGTCCATCACTACTTGAAATCTCCAACGGCATAAATCCCAGCTCTTTTGTTTCAAACGAGAGTTTCAGATCGCTCTTTCCATCGCTTGAACCGGTCACTTTGAGCTGTTCAATCGACGCGGTGAACGGTGTTCCCTTCGCTTTGAACGTCAATTCAACTTTGTCGCCGCGGTAAGTAAAGATATTCCCTTTGCTTTTTGCACCATCGAGCGCAATGTGGCGAACACCGTTCTTAATTGTTCCCGAAGCGGTGTCTTCAATATTTTGTGACAGCACTTCAATCCCCTGTTCATACGCTTCTTTGGGGTAGAGTCCGGTGAGCGCGTTCACAATGCCGCCGTCTTTGAAATAGACCACGTGAGGAATCCCTTGAACCTGAAACGCACTGGCGATCTGAGGCAGTTTTTCTGTGTTGATTTTGTACACATCTGCATCGGTTCCGTGTGACTGGGCTACTTCCTTGAGAATCGGCGCGAGCATTTTGCAGGGGCCACACCAATCAGCATAGAGATCGAATACCATAAGACGATTTTTCTGCGCGATAATTTCGCGGAATTGCGCTTCAGAAGTGATCTCCACAACCGAACCCGTGGCAGCTTTTACATCGCCTTGAACAACTGGTTCCACCTTGGGCGACTCAGCTTCCGCGTTGTTTTTGCACCCCGCCACTGCGAGAAGCATGGTCATTGCGATTAGTGTAAGCTTTTTCATAGATATCTCCTCAATTTAGTTTGCCATTCAAACTACAACAACTGTGCCAAACAGTGTTTGAGCTAAAATATGCTCTGAATCGGCTCTGAACCGCAAAATCTGCAACGGTTGCAACTGTTGCATATGGCACAACAGTTTGAAAGGCACGTTCTGTGCTTCTTAAGAGGGAGTGTGTATACAAATGTAATCGACGAGGTTTCCCATGAAAACGATTCTCCTTCTTTCAATCCTCTTGTTTAGTGGTTGCGCGCATTTTCCACGGCAGACTCACTCCATGGAAGAGGTAACTATCGCCAAACTCGACACAGATAAGTCGATAACGGTTGCAACGGCAAAGCTGGCTCAGAATCGAACTGGTCGCGGACTTGGTTTCTGGGCACTGCGCGATCAGGCGATCACTCCCGATCAAGCAAAACGAATTGTAACAGCCTATGAACAGTGGATCGATTCCAACGGGCCCGAAGTTTCTGCGATCATGGATTCGGTCAAGGAGGATGCTGTGGCGCGCGGACTGGCGCTGGACAAATCCTATGCGGTGAAACATCTCACCGATTCGGTCATCTATCGCGGATGGTATCACGGCGGGGGATGGCTGGCTGCGCGAAAACATCTCGTCGTTCCCGGGGACAAGCGGTTTATTCAGAGTGAACAAGAGTTTTTTGATAAGAGAAGAAATCGGGTGAAATAGGACTTTTACTTCGCAGGAGAACTACGACACTGTTTTAATCCCAATCTCAGGTACTGAAAACGAATGCCGCGGAATGCGGCAAGGCCGTCGCGCCTCCCTTGCCATCACTGCTGGTGCAGCTGTTTTTCGGCTTGTGCCAAGCCTGCAAAACGGGCGCACCAGCGCGTGCTGTCTGCGGGGTATCGCGACGCCAATGCGCGCGCCACGGTCTTACCTTCGCTCCAACCGCATTGTCTATAGTCTCAGGGTGGCAGAGGGCTTGAACATACTTTCCACGTTACATTGGCACTGATCCCACGTTACATCGGGACAGAATGTCGTTACATCGGCGTTTTGTGTCGTTACATCGGCGTTTTGTGTCGTTACATTGGCATTTTGTGTCGTTACATCGGCGTTTTGTGTCGTTACATTGGCATTTTGTGTCGTTACATCGGTGTTTTGTATCGTTACATTGGCGTTTTGTGTCGTTACATTGGCGTTTTGTGTCGTTACATCGGCGTTTTGTGTCGTTACATCGGCGTTTTGTGTCGTTACATCGGCGTTTTGTGTCGTTACATTGGAGTTGTGCGACGTTACATTGGAGTTGTGCGACGTTACATTGGAACTGCGCGCCGTTACATTGGAACAGAATCATAAATCATTGTCATGACGGGGTGAATCATTGTCATGACGGGGTGAATCATTGTCATGACGGGGTGAATCATTGTCATGACGGGGT
>JAIFMU010000187.1 GCA_020048285.1 bacterium
TCGCGTATTCCGTATGACGAATTTCGCGGATCGTGGTGATCTTGATCGTTCCCGGATATTCCATTTCCGCTTCGATCTTTTTCGCCACCTGTCGCGCCATCTCTTCAGCCTGAGCATCAGAAATTTCACCCGGTTCAACCATTACACGCATTTCACGACCAGCCTGAATGATATACGATTTGTTCACGCCAGAGAAACTGTCAGCAATCTCTTCGAGCTTCGTAAGGCGAGTGATATAGTTCGAAAGCGTCTCTTTGCGCACGCCAGGACGTGAACTAGAAATCGAGTCTGCCGCCTGAACAATAATTGGATACACCGAAATCGGCGCCACATCTTCGTGGTGACCGGCAATTGCGTTACAGATAATCGCGTTTTCGCCATATTTCTGCGCGAGATCTCCACCCAGTTCAGAGTGAGTCCCTTCGGTTTCGCGGTCGATCGCTTTTCCGAGGTCGTGAAGGAATCCAGCGCGAATCGCAGTTTTCGCATCGAAACCGAGTTCTGAAGCGATAAGTCCTGAAAGAATAGCCACTTCATGCGAATGCTGAAGAACATTCTGACCGTATGATGTACGGTACTTGAGTTTCCCCATAGTCTCGATTACTTTTGGTTTCAAACCGTGAATATCGAGATCGTAGATCATCGCTTCCACCGCTTCTTTCATGATTTTCTGAACTTCTTTTTCTGACTTTTTGATCACTTCTTCTATACGGCCCGGATGGATACGACCATCTTCAACGAGCATCTGAAGTGACATGCGAGCAATTTCACGACGAACAGGGTCAAAACAAGAAAGAATAACCGCTTCAGGAGTATCATCAACGATAACATCCACACCGGTAAGTTCTTCAAAAGTACGAATATTGCGACCTTCACGACCAATGATTCGACCTTTGATATCATCATTCGGAAGGTTCACTACTGAAACGGTGGTTTCCGCAGTTGCATCGGCAGCACAGCGCTGAATTGCCTGAAGAACAATCTCTTTCGCTTCTTTTTCAGCAGTTTCAACCGCTTCATCGCGCCGTGCTTTAATAAGATCAGCGTTGTCGTAGCGAATCTGGTGCTCAAGATTTTCCATGAGGATTTTCTTCGCTTCATCCTGGCTCAAGTGAGCAATTCGTTCAAGTTTTTCGTTCTGCGCCTGAAGAACAGTATTGAGTTCCTGTTCTTTAGCAGAAATTGACTTTTCGCGAGTAGCGAGGAATCGTTCGCGCGCAACAACCCCATCTTCTTTTGAATCAACCTGTTTAATTCGCTCTTCAAACTCTTTAACTTGTGACTTCAGGTCAAGTTCAGCTTCTTTTACTTTTTCAGTGCGTTTGTTGGCTTCGGCATCGAGTTTCTCTTTTTCCGCATACCACTCATCTTTTGCTTCCAAAAGCGCATCTTTTTTAGCCAATTCCGCTTCAGAATGACCACGAGCGACGATATCCGCAGATTCGCGTTCAGCCTCGTCGCGCACTTTTTTCAGATATGACGCATCGGTCATAATACGCCACTGGCGCCCGAGAACAAACGTGACCACACCCGTAATAACGGCTGCAAGTACTGTTACTATATTCTCCATACTACTCTCCATGTTAAGTTAGAAATCACTTCATTTACTCTACGAAAGGTGAATTCCCGCGCCGGAAATTCTACCTACCATTTTCATTAATGCTTCTTCCGAAGCCTTTTTTTCCATTTTCATATGTTCAACCTGTTTCAAGGCATCCACCAGTTGAACTTCATATTCCAACACACTGTTTTCACGATCTTTCTGCAGAAGTTCCACGGCAGAACGCAAACCGTCCCGCTCCGCAGTTGCCGCAGTGAGTGAAGCCAGCAGTTCATCCCGTTCGAGCTGAATCAGTTCGCGTTCTTCCTCGAGCGAGGTGAGAAAAAGTTCTAACTCAGCTGCCTTCAGCGTCAGTTCAGCGTTTTCGCGCATTCCCTGCTGCTCGCGTTCGGCACTCTCTTCAGTTTCCTGTTCCACCGTGTCAATCTGCTCCCGCAGAGATTCCACGAGCACTTCCAACGAATCGCGCTGTTCGCACACCAATTGCAGTTCCACAGCATGCGATTCAGCCAGTGTTATCAAGGCCGATTCCGCATCGAGTTTTGACTGTTCAAGGGAACGTTCAAGCGCCGCAACCGCTTCAGAGCGTTCAGTTTCGAAACGAGCAATGAGATCAGCTTCGCTTTTCTCAAAGGCACCTCGGACTGACTCCAACTCTTCTTCAATCGCAAGCTGTTGATATTCAACTTCATCCTGAAGATCTTTCACCTTTTTCGCCGAAGCAGTTTCCCGTTCGGCCGCAGTTGCTTTCAACTCATCCCGTTCGCGGGTCACCAATTCAAGATCAGCCTGAACTTGGTCACGCACCAAAATAAGATGAGAAGTAACCGATTCATGTTCTTCGAGATGTAATTCGGATTCACGGCGTAGTTTTTCAATCTCTTGTTCGAGAGACTCCTTGGCAACGGCCAAAGCATTGCGTTCCGATTCAACAGTGTCGAATTTATCGCGCAAACGGCCATTTTCGCCAAGAACTTCGTTCTGTTTTTCGAGAAGTTCGTTCAGTTCTGATTGTAAACGAAACGCATCTTCTTTAATTGCAGAATATTCCGCCGTAGAAAGTTCAGTTTTTTCTTCCAGTTCAATCAGGTCATAGGCAAAGACAACCGCCGACAACGTGGAAGAACGAAGTTCATCGCTCCACTGCATGGTTTTATACCGTGCAATAGAGACATTGACCCGTTCCACCGCAGCGATCAGTTTTTCACGATCCGCATCAGCAGAGATCGTGTAAGACCGACCGGAAACGACAATTTGTACCTGATTTTGTGCCACGATATCCTCCGGTCAACTAAACCGGTTGATCTATGGTGTTGTTGATACGATCCATGATCGAACGAAGGCGATCGACGCCTTCATTGAGTCGCGAATCTTTTTCCTGACTATTGTTGCGCAGCGATTCCAGTTCATTGTGAAGATTTGCATTGTCCTCTTCAATTTCGTGGATGTAGCTGTTTTTGTTGATTACTTCTTCGCGAACGGTGTTGAGTTCGTTTTTGTACTCTTCGATTTTGCCAAGTAACCCATTGATTTTATGCTCAAGTTCTGCAATTATATCGATCATAAAAACCCCTTTTCAGATCAGAAGATTTGACGCAGACTCTGTTTTCATTCTAGAAAGAAAAAAACAGACCTGCTAAAATAGTTTTATCACCGCTGTTTAACAACGATAACTCACTCTTTATTACTAGATTGTTCGGTATCTGTTCACATACGGCATTCCCTACCATTTCTTTCGGGTCGAATACTATTTTATCGACCATGTGTTTTTCGAAGTAACCAACAGTGAAACAAGAGGTATTCCCATGAGACTCACTCTCCTTTTCCCCATTCTCTGCGCCCTTCTCCTTTTTGGATGCGACCCCAAAGTAAACCAAAGACAAGCGCGGTACGATGCCACCGACTGTCCAAGTTGCATCGAAGGAAAATGTACCAACTGCAAAGCAACCGGAAAGTGTGCTCATTGCGATGAAAAAGGGAATCGCGTAACATCAACAAAAAACTATACCGGTGAAGGTGTAAAACTCGTAGACACCCCAGAGCCATGTCCTTTCTGCAAGGCAACCGGAACATGTTCATACTGCGAAGGTTCCGGCAAATGCCACGCCTGTGACGGCGAAGGAAAAAGCACCGATTGGGAAAAGAAAAGCGGCGCCAAAAACGATATTCCCGTTTCACCTGTGACGGCGCCAACTGCCGATAGCTCAGCAGCTCCTACAGACTCGTCCGCGACAGCAGACACTGCGGCTGCGAAATAATCTGTTAAGGTCACTGCAGTGGCCAATAATTGAAGAAATGTACTACTATTCCAAATAAAGGAGCCATACAATGGCGAAAAAACCACTCTGTCTGATTATCCGCGATGGTTGGGGAATCGGTAACCACAGTGCAAACGACATGATCTATACGGCGAACACTCCGTTCACCGATGCGTACGAAGCTGAATTCCCGACCATTTCACTTCTTACCGATGGTGAAGCGGTTGGTCTTCCTCAAGGAACAATGGGTAACTCCGAAGTTGGCCATATCAATATCGGCGCAGGTCGTGTAGTGTATCAGTCACTTACTCGCATTGACAAAGACATCCGCGAAGGAACTTTTTTCAAAAATGAAGTGTTCATCGATGCGGTAAACAAAGCAAAAGCGCGCGGAAGCAAACTTCACCTCATGGGACTGATCCAAGAAGAAGGCGTTCACGCGGCAACTCGCCACTGTAACGCACTCTTGAAACTCTGCGCTCAGCAGAACTTTTCGGACGTGGTAGTTCACGCGATCACCGATGGTCGCGACACAGCTCCTCGTTCGGCAAAAACGCACATGGCGTTTCTCGAGCAGGGAATCAAAGAAGCTGGCGTTGGCCAGATCGGCATCATGGTTGGACGCTATTACGGCATGGATCGAGACACCCGCTGGGATCGCACACAGCTTGCCTATGATGCAATCGTAAAAGGAATCGCAACTCCTGCCGATTCATGGGAACAGGTGATCGATGAAGCGTATGCGGCTGACACAAACGATGAGTTCATCCTTCCTCGGTCGCTCAACGGCTACAAAGGCATGGGCAACGACGACGTCATGATTTTCTTCAATTTCCGTACCGACCGCGTTCGCCAGATCACCAAGGCAATTTGTGAACCTTCGTTCGACGGATTTGAAACGGTAAAAAACAACATACACTTCGTTGGATTTACTCACTATTACGACAACGGAAATTTCACTGAAGCGTATCCTGAAATCAAAGACACAAATCTTTTTGGTGAAGTTCTAGCGAATGCAGGTCTGAACCAACTTCGTTGTGCAGAAACTGAAAAGTTCGCCCACGTGACTTTCTTCTTTAACGGTCAGAACAACAACCCGTTCAAAAATGAAGATCACATCTTGGTTGATTCACCAAAGGTTGCGACCTACGACCTCAAACCTGAAATGAGCGCGTTCGAAGTTCGCGACAAACTGGTAGAAGCGATCAACAGCGACAAATACGACGTGGTGATCACCAACTTTGCAAACTGCGACATGGTAGGCCACACCGGCTTCCCTGAAGCAATTCGCACTGCTGTCGAAACTGTTGATACCTGTGTTCACGATGTTGTTGAAGCGATTCGTGCAAAAGGTGGAGCCGTTATGCTCACCGCTGACCACGGGAACGCAGACCAGATCACCCTCGAAGACGGTTCACCGATGACTGCTCACTCGATGAATCCGGTTCAGTTCACCTTGATAACTGAAGACAAAAAGCAGCTTCGCGCGAGCGGGAGTCTTTGCGACATCGCGCCGACCTGTCTCGAACTTCTCGGACTTCCGCAGCCTGCGGAAATGGACGGTACGTCTCTTATCGCGAAATAGTCGCGATTCAATCTTTGGGGTGATCGTCGCGATCACCCCAATTCTGTTCGGAGCAATCTATGCGGAAACCGAAAAAAATAGTCCTCTGGCGTTTCGCCTTTCTGCTGATCCTACTTATTCTGGCTAACAGCCGGTTTATCGGGATTGAAACAGCGTCGCTTTCGCCTTCCGAAGCAGCTCAGTTTGCCACTGCGAATCAACCCGTTTCAGAAATCATGGCGGCTTTTAGCTTTTCCACATCTCAATCCTCTTCGCTGTTCACCCTTTTTCTTCATCAATGGATAGCGCTGTTCGGATCTGCAGAATCGGCACTTCGCACATTGCCCGCACTATTTTCGCTCATGTCACTCTTCCCGTTTTTTGGAATCGCCCGCATATTGTTTAACAAACGGATTTCCTATGGTGCATCGGCGCTCTATGCATTTTCTCCCTTGGGTGCAGCACTGGCACAAGAATTGGCACCGACTTCACTCTTTTTACTCTTTTCGCTGATCTCCACATGGTCACTTCTCATGATGATTCGGCGCAAAGCTCCTCTCTACAAAATGCTCTATCTTGGGGCATTTATCGGGGCACTTTTCACAAACCCCGCCGCGTGGTATCTCCTCGGCTTTCACTCGATCTACTTTCTGGGTTCCTATTTCCATCACGATGCCGGCGAATTGGGATTTCGCAACTGGCTAGCCATTATGGCAGCGATTGCCGTCACCGCATCCATAAGTTTTCCCGAAGTGCTTCCGAAAGTAGAATCGCCCTTTCGCGAACATTTCGCACTACCGTTCATAGGATTTTCCAAACTCTTTTTTCACTTCAGCGGTTCAGTGCTGCTTCTCATTCCCGTGGTGATCATCGCTGTGAATTTCCTTCGAAATAACCGATTCTATTTTAAACGATTCCACTTTCTTCACGGACGCTATCTTTTTGTAGTACTTTGGTTTTCCATGCTGGCAATCCCTCCCTATCTCTTTGCATTCCATAGCGATGAACTCGGTCGTGCAGATGGAGCCGCAGCTGCGCTGTTCCCTTTCCTTTTACTTACGGCCCTGGGAATTGACATGGTGGCGAAAAATACGCACCGACATATTCTCTATATCTCGCTATTTTCGATCTCCGCTTTGATGGTTCATCTCAACACAAATCACCATGATATTCCGTGGAAAAAGATATTCTCCAACGCAGATCGCGGCAGCGGCATTATCGCTGTGGGTGAACCACTCACCCACTCAATTGCCTACTACGGATCTGACTCAGCGGCGACGCGATCTCTCGTGATTTCAGATTCAACGTTGGCACAACTTTCGACGCAAAATGAAGTCAAACAGTTCGTGAGATCCTACAACACGATTTCGCTCGTGGCCATGAATAGCAGTTCTCCGACACTGCTCAAAACTTACCTCGCCAATCAGTACACTATCGAATCGGATAAAATCTACCCGCGCCCCAAATGGCGAACAACCACAGAACCAGCACTTCAGGTCGTGACCTATCGGCGAAAAGCAAAGTAGAATCTTTTGTATACAAATCCAGTATGATACAGTCTATTTTACAGAAAACACGTTACTTTGAAAGATGGAAACTATGAATCAGTATGATATTGCAATAATCGGCGGTGGATTCGGCGGAATCACACAGGGAATATTCCTTCAAAAGTGCGGCTACAAAACCGTCATTCTCGAACGAACGGGCCTTCCCGGCGGCGTTGCAACAGCATGGCGTCGAAAAGGGGAATACATTTTCGATGGCGCCACAAACTGGATCGCCGGATCTGCCCCTTCGGCAAATCTCTACTTCCTTCTCAAAGACGTGATCGATTTTGACAAATTGACAATGATTGACCCAGACGAATTTATTCAGATTGAACACAAAGGCGAAATCTTTACACTCTACAACGATTTGGATAAACTGCGCCAAGAGATGCTTCGCATCGCACCGGAAGACACCAAACACGTCAATACCTTTATCGAAACAGTTCGCACCACCACCACATTCGGGATTCCCTTTGAAACACCGCCAGAAATAATGACGATCGGCCAAAAACTGCGCTTTGTAAAAGAGAATTTCCCCTTTATCCGGTTTTACGCAAAATGGAAAAAAATCTCTATCGGCGAATTTTCCAAGGGATTCAAAAACGAAACACTGCGCGAACTATTCACGCTGATTTTCCCCCACCACCCGTTCTTTTCAATCTACGCGGTGTTCACCACAATCGCGTGGATGTCGGTCAAATCCGGCGGCTATCCCGTGGGCGGTTCAGAAAAACTTCTTCAGGTGATGATCGACAGCTACACGTCACTCGGCGGCGAATTCCGTCTTCGCGCTGAAGTGGATACGATTCAGGTTGAACAAAGAACCGCCACCGGGGTGAAACTCACCAACGGCGAACAGGTCTCAGCGGCGCGAGTGATCTCCACCGCCGACGGCAAATTGACCATGGAACAGTTCCTCGGCGGAAAATATCGTCACCCAGAACTTCAACGACTTATTGAAAACGATGCCAAAACCTATCCTGGTCTGATTCAGATCTCCTTTGTGGCGAACAAACTCTTTGGTCACCTTTCGCACAAACTGAATATCGACTTTGAGACGCCATTAAAAGTGGGGACGATAGAAAAATCAAACGACATGATGATTCGCACTTGCCCGCCAGAAAGCGGACTGTCTCCAGAAGGAACCACCACGTTTGTGATTCACATCCGCGTGGAAGACACGGAGTACTGGAAAATCCTGCGCGAACTAAACCGCGATCTCTACAAACAGGAAAAAGAACGCGTTGCCGAAGCCATGCGCGTCACGCTGAAAAAGCGGTTCGGCGATTTCGAAGAACTCTATGTCGATACGGCAACACCGGCAACCTACGAACGGTATTCAAAAGCTTACAAAGCATCTTATCAAGGGTGGGCGCCGACTCCTCAGTTGATTGGGAAAAATCTCAAGAAAACATTTAAGGGACTGAAAAAATTCTTTATCGGCGGGCAATGGGTTTGGCCGGCGGGAGGAATTCCTGGTGTTGCTCGCGTTTCTCGCCATATCGCTCAGATTATCTGCAAAGAGGATGGTCGAGAGTTTCTCAAGAAGTAACAGAAGGAATTCTTATGAACCGCAGTGCCCAATCGATTCTTGAACAACAGCAAACCTTTTTTTTCAGCGGGAAAACACTCCCGCTGAAAAATCGTAAAGAGTCACTGCGAAAACTGCTCTCTGCGATAAAAAAGTTCGACAGCGAGATAATTGCCGCTCTTAAAAAAGATCTACACAAATCTGATTTTGAAGCATTCACAAACGAAACAGGTGTCGTCTGCATGGAGATTCGACACATTCTCCGCCACCTTGATAAATGGGCAAAGCCACAGAAGAAAAAAATCGAACTCTTCCTTCGCCCCGGATCAGGAACAATCTACGCAGAACCGTACGGCGTTTCGCTGGTAATTGCTCCGTGGAACTACCCGTTTCAGCTAGCCATTGCGCCCCTAGCCATTGCTCTTGCCGCAGGGAATACGGTTATACTAAAGCCTTCAGAAGTATCTTGCGAAACGGCAAAATTGCTTACAACGTTCATCGAAACTACTTTTCCACCGGAACTGGTGGCAGTAGTAAACGGCGGCCCCGAAGAGACTAGTGCTCTGCTCGCGCTTTCTGTTGACAAAATTTTCTTCACCGGCAGTGTTTCCGTAGGAAAAATTGTTATGGAAGCCGCCGCCAAAAACCTCACGCCTATAACGCTTGAACTGGGCGGAAAAAGTCCCGTAATCGTAGACGAATCAGCCAATCTGAAAAATGCGGCAAAAAAAATTGTATGGGGGAAATTCAACAACGCCGGTCAGACCTGCATAGCCCCGGACTATATCCTTGTACACACTTCAGTTGAAAAAGAGTTGCTCAGACTGATGAAAGAGGCAATTCGAGAGTTCTACGGCGAAAATCCGGAACAGAGTGAAAACTATGGACGAATCATCAATGAACGGCACACACGTCGACTCGAACAGCTTTTGATACCTGCAAAAACAGCAATTGGCGGAATGGTAAAGCCCGATTGTTCTTACATAGAACCCACGATCTTAACAGATGTGACTCTCAATGATATCTGCATGCGCGACGAGATATTTGGGCCAATCCTTCCGATTATTCGCTACGAAACTATTGCCGAGGCGATCGAAGTTATTCGGTCATTCCCCAAACCACTGGCGCTCTACCTCTTTACAGAAAAACAGGAACGGGAACGGGAAATTCTCAACGCCATTCGTTTTGGCGGGGGAAGCATAAATACGGTGATTCTTCACGTTGCCTCTTCAAATCTTCCCTTTGGAGGCGTTGGGCCTAGTGGCATGGGTTCGTATCACGGGAAAGCGGGATTCGATACATTTTCTCACCACAAATCAATTCTGCGGCAGCCCTCATTTTTCGATCATGGGCTTACCTATCCGGGATCGAAAGTTCCGCTCAGTTTGATTCGGAAATTCATGAAATATTGCTTCGCGGGGCAAATATGACATGTTTTATACCCCCGCATACAGAATCTTTTCGTGTTTGAAATAGTTAGCGATCCTTGCTGGAG
>JAIFMU010000161.1 GCA_020048285.1 bacterium
GGCGTATCTATCATGGAAATAGGATACTACGACGACTTATATGGCGCGCTCGAATCACATGGACAATTTTCTGCTTGGATAGCGGATCTCAAAGACCAGATTCCGACAAAATTTGATACAGTGCGCAATGGAAATCTTCAGACGTGGCTTGACGCATTTGCAGAACTCCCGGCAGCCGCGCCACTAACTCTCTCAATCGATGATGGACACCTTGCTCTAGGCGATTCTCACTCTTTTAATTGGTCACCGGAAACTCTCAAGGAACAGCTGAAAAAATTCATGCCTTGGAGAAAAGGACCGTGGCAGTTGGGTGGAATTCGCATTGATACGGAATGGCATTCTGATTGGAAATGGGAACGTGTTGCACCCCATCTTGCTCCGCTAAAAGGTCGCCGAATTCTCGATGTCGGAAGTGGTAATGGCTATTACTGTTTTCGCATGGCAGAACAGGGAGCAGCAATGGCGTTAGGCATCGATCCTGGTATGCTTGCCGTTGTTCAATACTCATTGATGAAACGTTATGCACCTCAGTTGCCCGTGTGGGTACTTCCGCTTGGCGTTGAAGAGATGCCGGAAACACTTCCCTTTGATACCGTTTTTTCAATGGGCGTGCTTTACCACAGAAAATCACCGATTGATCATATCTATCAACTCAAGGGATTTTTGCGCTCTGGCGGAGAATTGGTACTTGAAACGATGGTAATTGAAGAGGAATATGGGGATTTACTTTTCCCCGAGGATCGTTATCAGCAGATGCGCAATGTTTGGTTTATTCCTTCGGTAAAACAGCTCGAACTATGGATTCGCCGATGCGGATTTGTCAATGTACGCACGGTTTGCGTTGAAAAGACAACTGTGGAAGAACAACGGAAAACAGAGTGGATGCAGTTCGATTCGTTGCAACAGTTTCTCGATCCGGAAAACTCTTCGAAAACGATCGAAGGGTATCCCTCGCCTTGTCGGGCTGTTGTTATTGCCGAAAAACCGTGAAGAAGGCCGCGCTCCTCTATTTTTCGGTGGGCTCATCGTTTTGATCTGCTGCAGTCGATAATTCAAATGGAAGATAGAGAATACAACGGTGGAGAATTCCGGTTATCAGTGGGAGTATTCCCACAAGTCCTATGGGATTTTGAAGTACAATTCCCGTGAGTATAATTCCGATTCCTATGATTATTCGTATTAGGCTGTCGACTGTTCCAACATTGCATTTCATAAGCTTCTCCTGCTACGCTGATCTTTGCTTTCAACGCATAATACTCACAAATGAAGCAAAGTGACAAGAGAAAAAACAGTTATTTTCATTTTTGTTGGCTTAGTTTTTGTTTAATTTTCAAAAAATATCAAAACTGTATCAATGGTTTGGTATGGTAACAGAATCTCATTGCTGCAAAAAAGTATATTCTACAAAAATGTTCCCTTTCGGAGGTTGTTAAATGGCTCATAGTAAAGAAAAAATTATTGTTATTGGTTCTGGTCCTGCCGGTTTCACTGCAGGAATATATCTCGCTCGTGCAAATCTTAATCCGCTTCTCATTGAAGGGTTTATGGCTGGTGGCATGCCTGGTGGTCAGCTTATGAGTACTGCCGAAGTTGAAAACTATCCCGGTTTTGCCAATGGTATCGACGGTCAAAAACTCATGGGAGAAATGAGACAACAGGCTGAAAATAGCGGTGTTCGTATGAATATGGTCGACATTACATCTGTTGATTTTTCGTCTCGACCTTTCACTATGACCGATATGAACGGCGACACCTATGAGGCTGATTCTGTAATCATCTCTACCGGTGCAAATGCGCGCCGTCTGGATATGGATTCAGAAAGACAGTATTGGATGAAAGGGATTTCAGCCTGTGCCGTTTGCGATGGTGCCCTTCCGATTTTCAGAAATAAGCCACTCGCTGTTATCGGAGGTGGAGACACTGCTCTGGAAGAGGCTGAACATTTGACCAAATTCGGATCGAAAGTGTATATAATTCACCGCAGGGATGAATTCCGTGGTTCTAAAATCCTTCAAAAACGTGTTATGGAACACGATAAAATCGAAATTCTGTGGAATAAAGTTCCTGAAGAATTTTATGGATCGAATGTTCTTGAAGGTGTCAAATTGAAAGATACCGTTACTGGCGAAATATCCGATCTCATTGTTAGCGGCTGTTTCCAAGCGATCGGGCATAGACCAAATACTTCGTTCTTGGGTGATTCGGTTGTTCTCGATGCAACGGGCTATATTCGAACTGAAAACGGTGTTGAAACATCTGTTTCCGGTGTATTTGCCGCGGGCGATGTGCAGGATCCTCAGTGGAGACAGGCGATTATTGCAGCCGGAAGTGGTGCTCATGCGGCGCTTGCCGCTGAACGCTGGCTGAATGAACATAAGTAACATTGTCGTATGAAAAATGCGGGGAACATTGATCCGTTTCGATTCGGTGATTTGATCCCCGTTTTCATTCTTCTCGCTATGCTTGTGAGTTACCTATCAAAAAAGACCGAATCGAACCAAACACATCTGTACAATCTCTATCAATCTGATTCCCTTGTCTATACCGATTCATTGCGAAATGCAACTGTCGTGTTACAGATCAGGGGTGAACGCGTGGTGTTGAAATCAACCGATTCGACAGTACAAATTCTTGAAAATCAGTGTCCCGAGAAAATATGTCAACACTCCCATCCTATACGCTACTCCGGTCAAGAGATTGTCTGTGTTCCTAATCGGTTGGTTTTGAAAATGGCCGGAGAAAGGAATGACGATGTTGATATCATCGCCCGTTGAAGTATATCGCAAATTACTTCTGTTTACCATTGCTATTCTCTTTGGTGTGCTTGAACTCTGGATTCCGCGAATACCTCTTTTCCCTTGGCTGAAACCGGGGCTCGCCAACGTTGTTACAATGGTATGGCTCCTTCGTTATGGTGTGCGTGATACGCTCTTGTTTGGAATGTTGAGAATTTGGATCACGGCATTCTTTTTCGGATTCTCATTTTTCACTGTCGTGCCTGCCATTTCTGGGTTGATCGCCAGTGTCGCTGGGGTAGCTATACTTGTTAAAATTAATCGCTTTGCTCCTACATTCGGGTGGCTGGGATTTGGCGTCACCGGCGCTTTTTTTCACAACATGGGGCAGTTGGCCTCGCTAAAACTTCTCATCGCGGAAGCTTCGCTGTGGCAACTTCAGTTTCCCGTTATGATTGGTGCCGCTCTCATTACTGGGACTATAACTTCATTTCTCGCATGGAGATTGGATTCTCTTGATTTGGGTAACGGCGGTGTTCTCTTTTCTGAATTGCCGGTGCATGAACTCTCATTGTGGAAAAAGGTAGCGTCATTGTTATTGTTGATGGTGATGATTGCGGTTTTGTGGTTGCAATCACCATTGCAAGGGATTGTATTTCTTGCTGTCTGCTTGTTGCTAGTTCTTATTGCAACGAGATCATGGCGAAACTGTGTTGCTCCATTTCAGCGATCATGGTTGTTTTTGTTGACTCTTTTTCTGGCTGCGCGATGGGGGACGGGTTCGTGGGACGAGTCACTGCTTCACTTGTGTCGCCTATCAGGTTGGATTCTCTGTGCCGAAATATTTCGAAAGTTAGAATCTGATCGATTGATTTTTCATGGGTTGTATCATCTTTTTCCCGCTTATGAATCAACGTTCGCCGCTGCACTTCTCACGGTGGAACTGTTCCCTGAACTGATGAAAAACAGTGCAATAAAGATAGCCCTGCGACCACAGCTCTTTTTGAGATCACCTTCGGCTTATCTTGTCTCTATTGTAGAAATGAGCCATACTATTATTGAAGAAGGGGGCTGGGGGGTGAGAAAAAAATAATGGCAGGACTGAATACAGACCCGCCAATATAGAACGAACTATCCTTTGCTATTGCCCCATACGTGAAAGCGCAGACTCGTTAAATCCATTTGTCTGAGCTTGAAGTGCTGCTACCGATTGCGATAAAATCTGATCCCGAGTAGCCTGCGATGATTCGTTTGCGAATTCTGCGTCGCGAATTTCTGATTCCGCAGCCTGTTTATTCGCTTCACTTACCAAGAGGTTGCTAGCCGTGGTGCTCAGGCGATTGGAAAGCTTCCCAATCTCTCCTTGAAGAACCGTGCTGGTATCCTCATTTTCGCTTGTCGGCACCAATTCTTTTGGTGCTTTGTTTGCTATTCGCCGCATATTTTCAAGAACAACCGCTATCTCACTAGAACTGCTTTCGCCTTTTACCAGCGAGTCAATTTTTTCTTCCACATTTCGACGAGCCTCGGCCGAGTGAGCCTCTCGCGACTGCTGGCTTCCCGCAGTTGATATGACAACTGCATCAGCATTGGATCGGTTTACTCGTAAACCGGTTGACGGGTTTTCTGCATTGTTGCTCGATGAACGGTTCGCAGGACGATATACACCTTGCGTCGTTTTCGAGGATATATCATTGTTTATCCTCATGGTAACCTCCCTGTAAAGACACAGTAATCCATTGTACAGTAAGTTGTTCCTGCAGGTGTATACATTGAACTTCGTGCCAGTCGTTCAATGTCTTGACTTTTCACAATCCTGCATTTGCATCTTGTTGCGCACTGTCTCCGTTATTTTTATCGGCAGAAATTTTATTTTCTTTAGCTCTTTGGCGTATAATTTTAAAAAAAGATTGAATGAGGTCACGGCATTCATTCGCCATAACCCCCCCAGTTACTTCGGGCCATCGCCGATATGCCTCTTCTGAAATTTCTCGGTGAGACCTAGTCGTTACTGCGCCGAATCGACTGTCGCTAGCACCAAATACAATTCGTTTGACGCGTGACTGCAGAGATGCGCCAAGGCACATCATGCACGGCTCAAGGGTAACATAGAGTGTGCAGTCGTGTAATCGCCAGCTACCAGCTTCTGCAGCTGCGCTTCCGATGGCAATTGTTTCTGCATGAGCTGTCGCATCGGCGCGCTTCTCGATCATGTTGAATCCGCGGCCAATGACTTTGCTGTCTAGAACGATCACGGCACCGATCGGAACCTCTTCGTTGTCGAAGGCGTGTTGAGCTTCTCGAAGTGCTTCTGCCATGAAAAAGGCGTCGTTTTCTAGCTCGGAAAGTTGGTTTTCCATGGGGTCTCCTCAAATGGTGGTGTTCGTCGTGCAGAAAATACACCGTATCTAGCTGATAAGAAAAGCATTCACGACAGAAACAAATAAATAATAATAAAAATACGTTGAAATATTGTGGTCGATTTTATATTCTGTGGGTGATTGTGGGTAGTTTTGGATGAAAATGGGTGAAAGTGTGAGAAATCGGTTTATTGGTAGTTTCGACTACTCGATCGATACAAAAGGGCGTATAAATATGCCTGCTCGCTTTCGAAAGGCTCTTTCGGCAGAAGCTGAGGAGACCTTTGTAATTTCGTACGCCCCTAATAATCGCCTGCGCGTGTATCCTCTCGACGAATGGACTAAAATCGAAGAGAGCTATGCAAATCTCCCGCAGACACCGGAAAATGTCCGTCTTCAGCGTGTTATTTTTGAAACACTCAGTGAGTCAGAGCTGGATGCTCAAGGTAGAATTACGCTGAGTCAAAAGCAGATTAAGTACGCTCAGCTAGAAAAATCTGTTACGTTGGTTGGCTTGTCATTCAATCGCTGTATTGAAATCTGTGCTACTCAGAATATTCTCGAAGTGAGCGACGAAGAAATAACCGACCTCTACTACCAATCGATGGGAGCTAAAGATGAGTAATTATCACGTTCCTGTTATGCTGAAAGAGTGCCTTGAAGGCTTACACGTTCGTCCAGGTGCCGTGTTTGTCGATTGCACCATGGGTGGTGGTGGCCATTTCCTCGAGATTGCAAAACAGATTGAACCGGATGGCGTTGCGATTGGCGTAGATCGCGATGCCGATGCTATTGCTGAAGTGACCGCCAAATCGGAAGGTTTTTCATCGCGAGTTATTATTGAGCGCACTCCATTTTCAGGTTTTCCCGAAGTGCTCAAAAAACACAAGATTTCCGGAATTGATGGCGTTCTCATGGATCTTGGCGTGTCGTCTCATCAATTCGATGAAGGTGCTCGCGGTTTTAGTTATCGCGCTGATTCGCATCTCGATATGCGTATGGATACGCGCAATAACCTCACTGCTGAAATTATCATCAACGAATATTCCGAAGAGTCCATCACTGAAATACTTCGCGATTACGGTGAAGTTCAAAATCCTCGCCGCATGGCAAAATTGCTCGTTGAATCGCGTAATTCACGGTCGATTCGAACTACCGGTGAATTGGTCACGCTTCTCAATGAAGAGTATGGCTTTTTGAAAAACGGTGTTCTTTCAAAAGTGTTTCAGGGATTCCGTATTGCCGTAAACGGAGAACTGGACGAATTGAAAAGTGCCCTTGAATCATCTGTTGAATGGATGAATCCCGGCGGAAGATTGGTGATTATGTCTTACCATTCGCTCGAAGACCGGATTGTTAAACAGTTTATTCGTGATAAAACGGTTGATTGCATTTGTCCACCGCATTTTCCTCAGTGCCGGTGTGACGTTAAGCCTACATTAAAACTCATTACACGAAAGCCGGTTGAAGCTGGTGCCGACGAGGTTGTACGTAATGTTCGAGCTCGTTCCGCAAAACTTCGAATCGCAGAAAGGCTCTGATGGCAAAGCAGGGGTGGATTACACTTTTTAAGTTTGGAAAGGGTACAACGATAATGGTTGTTATCCTTTTTGCTGTTTTTGCGCCTTTCTTTATGATCATTCGAAAAGAGAAGATGGTTCGCGACCTTTCTCGTCAACGTGAACAGCTTTCGATCGAGTTACTCCGACTCAAGAGCGAAACTGCATCGCTGGAATTGAGTATAGGCCAACTCTCTTCAGCTGAAAGGCTTGAACGCTATGCTGTTGACACGTTGAAACTTCTTCCTGCTGATCCTCTTACGGTTATTGCTGTACAGCGCGATGCCGACGGGGAAATTCTTTTGGGGAAGAAAAAAAATGAGAAATTCTTGTATAAACTGATGGGGAACGAGTGAAACTGTTTGCTGGTCGATCTAAGGCGATGTTAATCATTCTTGTACTGCTGTTTGCAGTGCTAGAAATTCGCCTGTTCTATGTTCAGATTATTCGTGGGAAATACTACTCATCGCTCGTTGAAAAACAGACAAAGCGTCGCGAAGTACTTGATCCACTGCGCGGTATGATCATGGATCGAGAAGGTCGGATTCTCGCGCGGGCAGTTCATCGCAAAGCCGAAGTTATCGTTGCTGAAGATGGTTCGAAGTTGAAAGTGAACCGGATATATCCCTACGGTGAAAGTGCCGCTCAGCTGCTCGGCATGGTAGGTGCAGACAATGCCGGACTTGCTGGGATTGAACTGAGTTGTGATTCTGTTATGCGCGGCGAGCCGGGCTGGACGGTTAAACGCGTTGATGGTAAAAAACGTCGCTATGGACCGATTCGCGCCCAAGGTGAGCCTGCAGTTGATGGTTCTCATGTATATCTCACTCTTGATATAGAAGTTCAGAAGATCTTAGAGCGGGCTCTCGCAAAAGCTGTAACTGATAATAATGCGCGAACTATTGGTGGAAATCAGTAGGGGAAACGCGTAGAAATCGCGTGTCTGGCTATAATTATGAACCAGGCTCAACGATGAAAGTGCTGACTCTTGCATCTGCTCTCAATGAGAAACTCTATTCGGCTGATGATTCGATTGATGGAAATGGAGGAAAACTGGAGATTTTCAAGCAGACTATCAAGGATCATACACCTCGTGGGATGATGTCGATGTCCGAAGCTCTATGGTATTCAAGCAATGTTGCTTTTGCAAAAATTGCCGATTCGCTTGGTGAAAAGAGAATGTACCAGTACTGTCGCGATTATGGTTTTGGTTCGCCCACGGGAGTTCAACTTTCCGGTGAAGAGAAAGGTGCGTTGAAACCTCTTGATAAGTGGTCCGGACGAACCGCGTTGACGATCGGGTTTGGCCATGAAATAAATACGACACTTCTCCAGATGGCCACGGCGTACTGCGCTGTTGCCAATGGTGGTTATCTCTTGAAACCGCAGATAGTTCGCCGGTATTCCACTGATAAAGGGAAAACGGTGGAAGTTTCTCGTAAAGAAGTAATTCGATCGGTCTTAGCGCCGGAAGTCGCGCTTCAGGTGCGACGAATGATGGCAGGTGTTATCACTGAAGGAACTGCAAAAAAAGCACTCATTGAATCAGTTCCAATTGCTGGAAAAACGGGTACTAGCTTGAAAATTGATCCTATCACAAAGCGGTATTCAAATTCAAAACAGTGGGCTTCGTTTATCGCCATGGCTCCGATTGAAAAACCAGCAATCGTCGTGGCTATTGTTGTCGATGAACCGGCAAATGCAGCCTTGTCTAACGGTGGAGATGCTGCTGCCCCTGCGGTGGCTGAAGTGATTAAGAAAATTATCGCCACTCCAAATCTTTCAATCGGCGAAGGAATTATGACTCCAAAGAACGACAAAGATTCGATCCAATTTGCGCGAGTTAAGCGCTTGAAATATCCTCAAGTGATCGGATCGACCCGCCGTGAAGCGATTCGCCTGTGCAAAACATCAGGTGTGCCTTATGAGTTTGTTGGTGACGGAGAGTTTGTAACGCATCAAAGTCCCGATGTTGGCGCGGAAGTGATCGAAAAAACACCGATTCTTCTTTACACCGATAAACTGATCGGTAAAGGTGTGAATGAAAAGAATACGGTAATGCCAAATTGTGTGGGAAGAACCATGAAAGATGCGATTAATGCATTGAGTATAAAAGGATTAAAACCAGTATTTGTCGGCTATGGAAAAGTGTCTCGCCAAAGACCTTCTGCGGGAAGAGTTGTAACTGCATTAGAACCGTGTACTCTTTATTGTAATATCAGGGATGAATTATGAAAATCAGTGATTTAGTACATTCGTATACGTGTTCAGTTGCCGGATCTCGTTCGGTAGAGATCGGGGCAATTCACTACGATTCTCGCGAGGTTGTTCCGGGAACTCTCTTTGCGGCGGTTCAAGGATTTGCTGCAGATGGACATGTGTTTATTGACAAAGCGATTGAAAAAGGTGCCGTGGCAATTCTTTCTGAGCGTGAACCGCTTCGCACTGATATCACGTGGATTACTGTCACTAATATTCGCGCCGCCATGGCAGATCTTTCGGCAACACTCTATAGCATAGATCCGAAATCTCTTACCTGGATTGGGATCACTGGTACCAATGGGAAAACGACCACTGCAACACTGATTGACCAAATCGCCGCTGAACATTTCGGTAGATCCGTTTGTTGGCAATTTGGGACCATTGGTAATCGCCTGGGCAACACTATTGTCGAAGCCGCGCGAACAACTCCTGAAGCTGTTGATATGCTTCGGTTTATCGGGACTGCAGAACTAAAGCCATCGGTGATTACGATGGAAGTGAGTTCTCATGCGTTGGAACTCGAACGGACGCGGGGATTCTTTTACGATGTGGCTGCATTTACGAATCTTACACAGGATCATCTTGATTTTCATGGCGATATGGAAAGCTATTTCCTCGCTAAAAAGAAACTGTTCACCGAGCATCTTAAACAAAACGGAACGGCGATAATTAATATTGACGATTCCTATGGCAAACGCCTTGCTACCGAACTTGCCGATGCGAATGTAATCACCGTGGGCAAAGATGCGGAAGCGTCATTTCATATAACCACAAGTCACTGTTCGTGGGATAAAACACATCTCCGCGTTAGTTTTGGCGAACAGCGCTATCTATTTGAATCAAAACTTGTGGGCCATTTCAATGTGAGTAATATGGCTGTTGTAGCTGCAGCTTCACTGGCTGTTGGAATTTCCTTTGAAACGATTGATTCAGTGTTCCGTTCTGTAGAACCGGTGAATGGTCGTATGGATAGAGTGGCGTTGAATGCTCCATTTTCAGTGGTGGTCGATTACGCTCATACGCCTGATGCCATTAAAAATACTCTCTTTACAGCGAAAAAATTGACTTCAGGCCGAGTGATCTGCGTGTTTGGTGCCGGCGGAGATCGGGATACTACCAAGCGTCCAATTATGGGTGAACTAGCTGCAAAAAATGCTGATTATGCGATTGTAACATCAGATAATCCTCGCAGTGAAGAACCTTCGGCGATTATCGCAGATATTCTTGCGGGAATTCCCACCGATTTCCCGATTGAAGTAATTGAAAATCGTCGTGATGCAATTATTCATGCACTAAAATTTGCCCGCGAAGGCGATTCAATTATTATTGCCGGAAAAGGCCATGAAACGTATCAGGAAATCAAAGGCGTAAAACACCATTTTGATGACCGCGAAACGGTTATTGCGGAATGGCAAAAGATTATGGAGAACAAATGAAACATACGTGCAGTGCGGAAAATCGCACACCGGTTATAAAAACTATTGGAATGTTGGCAAAACTTTTTGGCTCGAAAGTGGTACTTTTGCCCGAAATTGCCGAGTCGATCGTCAATTACATCTGGATGGATTCCCGCAAAATTGAATCGGGAGATCTCTTCGTTGCGCTCAAGGGTGAAACAATTGATGGTCATGATTACGTCGAAACAGCCCTCAAGGCAGGAGCAATTGGCGCATTGGTCGATGAGAAAGAGATTGGTCGCTATTCAGAACAGGTCAAAGCGCGTTTGATTCCCGTTGCTGATCCACTGATTGCCCTTCAGAATGGCGCGCGCGAATATCGACAAATGCTCAATATCCCTTTTGTGGCGATTACCGGTTCCAACGGAAAAACAACCACCGCTCATTTTATGAAAGAGATTCTTTCAGTTGGATTTACAGTTGGTACAACGCACGGGAATTTCAACAATCATATCGGTTTACCACTCTCGATTTTAAGAATGGACGGTATGGAAGATATCGCCGTAATCGAAATGGGTGCAAATCATGTAGGTGAAATCGGCGAACTTTGTGCGATAGCTGAACCTGACATGGGTGTTATCACCAATATCGGTTACGCGCACGTCGGTGAATTCGGCGGTGTTGAAAATACTGCCAAAGCTAAATTTCAACTTGCCGAAGCGATCCAGAAAATTGACGGATTGCTATTTCTCAACGGCGATGACCGTATCTCTGTGGAAACTAATATGAAACGGGAAATCCCGGCATTCTACTTTGGAAGCCGCGATCACAATTCTGAACTGGCGACCAATGTTGTTTGTTCTTCTGAAGGATGTTACTCCTTTGATTTCAACAAAGTGAGATATGAACTGCAAATGGCTGGCAAGCATTTCATGTACAGCCTTCTTCCTGCCTTGGCAATTGCGACGCGGCTCAACATCAAAACCGATGAACTGCAGGAAAAAGTGAAATCCATTCGCCCGGCAAATATGCGTGGAACCATTCGCGAAATCAATGGCGTACGTTATATCGAAGATTGTTATAATGCAAATCCTTCGTCTATGAAAACAGCGGCTGAGCTTTTGCGTGATATACCTTCTGCAGGTAAACGCATCGCAGTTTCTGGTGATATGCGCGAACTGGGAATCTATACCGAAGATCTTCACCGCGAATGTGGCGCATACTTTGCCGAGTTAAAAACTGATATGGTTATTGCCGTGGGTGACTATGCATCATTCGTTGTTGAAGGCGCTCTCTCGGCGGGGATGCATGAAACGCAAGTCATTTTCTGTAAGACTGTTGCAGAATCCGCGCAAACAATTAAAAATGTTGCTGCAGCTGGTGATCTCGTACTTCTCAAGGGGTCTCGCGGCATAGGACTTGATAAAGTGTTCCCGATCCTCGAAGGGGCAGGTCTATGAGTTTACCGAAAAAAATAACCGTCATTGGTTCTGGTGGAAGTGGTATCGAAGCAGCTCGCTACTGTGCCGAAAAAGGGTGTTCAGTTATTCTTTCTGATACGGCTGATACGGAAACTGTTCAAGCTCGTGTAGAAAAAGCACAGTTGACGAAGTTGATCAGATGTGAAGGTGATGGCCACTCAGAAGATGCCTTTGAATGTGATTTGATGGTGGTCAGCCCTGGCGTGCCTGCGACGGCTCCCATATTTGAAGAGTGTCAAAAAAGAAAAATTTCTGTAATCGGAGAAGTTGAATTGGGCTATCGAGAATCTGTAGCACAGTTTGTTGCAGTCACCGGTTCTGCTGGTAAAAGTACGACTGTCTCGCTGATAAATACCGTTTTGAACGCTGGAGGAAAAGAAACGGCGCTCTGCGGAAATATCGGAACTCCTGTGGTTGAAGTGGCTCCTAAACTAAGCGAAAATGGTATAGCTGTTGTTGAAGTGAGTTCGTTTCAGCTAGAAACGATCGAGACCTTTGCGCCAAAGATCGCCGTTATTCTCAATCTCGCACCGAATCATCTCGACCGCCACGCTTCACTTGAAGAGTACTATTCGGCTAAATTTGAAATTGTTCGCAATATGAAAGATGGTCTCGTAATTCTTGGTGTGCAGGATGAACTTCTTGTATTTGCCGAGTCGCAATTGGCTAAAAACCGTGTACTCTTTTTTGGAAAACATGTAGTGGGGTATAATTCAGTTATTGATCGCGATGGGAATGTTGTGTTCATTGATGCCGACGGGAAAGAGTCACTCTATAGTTCGCTAGGAAATTTACAACTCACGGGGGAACACAATGTGCTTAACGCCTTAGTAGCGGCGGCCTGCGCTCGGGAAATGGGCATAGCTGGCGAAGAATTTGCAGAGGGCATTGCGCAGTTTGGTGGCTTAGCTCACCGGATGGAACGTGTGGGAAGTATCAATGGCATTGCATGTTTCAATGATTCCAAGGCGACGACTCCTGAATCCATGGCGGTAGCACTGAACTCATTTGCGAGTAAATCGGTGCTTCTAATTGCGGGAGGCAAAGATAAAGGCGGAGATTTTAGATCGATTACATCGCTTGTGGCCGAAAAATGTCGCTTTGTATTTCTCATCGGAACCGCCAGTGAAAAGCTGGCAAATACGTGGAGTGCAAAAGTTCCTGTGATCGAAGCTTCTGATTTGCGTGATGCGATACTTCGCGCAATGGCAGCCGGTTACCCTGGTGATATTCTTCTTTTATCTCCGGGATGTGCAAGTTTTGATATGTTTAAAAGTTTTGAAGATCGCGGTGATCAGTTCCGTGCGATTATTCAGGAGTTAGACGATGAATAAAAATGGCGCAATGGATAAAGGAATTTTAGTTACAGTGCTGTTTCTAATGGCATTTGGGATTATCTTTGTCTATTCATCATCATTTCCTGTGGCTACTACACGCTTCGATGGCGAATTCTTTTTTGTGAATCGTCAAATCGTTCGCGTTGTGCTTGGCCTTGCGGCGCTGTTGATTTTCAGTGCGGTGGATTATCGCAAACTGGCCAATATTAGTCCAACGCTGTTTTGGATCTCAGTTGCACTACTAGGTATTGTACTGATACTTCCCGATAGTTTTGCACGAAATGGCGCAAAACGTTGGCTTCCACTGGGACCATTCACGTTCCAAGTTTCAGAATTAGCACGTATTGCACTAATAATTACGATTTCAAATCAACTCTCAAAAGTTGATGAAGAAGGCATGAAAAAGTGGTCGAACTTGCGGACCCCGGTAATTTGCTCAATTATTGTGGTGATTTTGATCATGAAAGAGCCAAACTATTCCACTGGTATGCTGATTGCAGTTCTCGTTGTAGCAATGTTTTTTGTCTCGGGATTGCAAAAAAGATGGATAGCACTATTAGCGACCCTTGGCGTTGGTGGAGCACTTGCCTTCGGTTTGTCGGCGGGATATCGCATGAAACGAGTTATGGCGTTCCTTAAACCTGAAGAGAATGCTTCAGGGTCGGCATTTCAATCAAATCAGGCACTTATGGGTATTGGTCACGGTGGTGTTATGGGGCAAGGTCTCGGTGCAGGCGAACAAAAGCATTTCTTTTTGCCCGAATCGTACACAGACTTTATCTATTCGATTCTAGGTGAAGAAATTGGGTTTATTGGACTGACCGTTCTTGGCGCGGCGTATCTCATTATTATTCTGCGAGGATTTATGATTGCTCGCAATGCTCAGGATCGTTTTGGGTCACTTTTGGCTTTTGGGATTACGATTATCTTTGCTTCGTACTTTTTGATGCACACATTTGTAAATGCGCGACTGTTTCCGACTACGGGTGTTCCTCTTCCGTTTATCAGTTACGGCGGAATGAGTCTTGTGTTTACTGCGGCAAGTATTGGAATACTGTTGAATATATCTCGAAACCAGCGAAGTTCGAAGGAGTTCCGATGAAAATAGTTATCGCTGCAGGTGGCACAGGTGGACACATTTTTCCCGCCCTTGCGACAATCGTAGAAATGAAAAAACTTCATTCTCAGTGCGAACCTATTTGGGTGACCACAACTCGAAGTCGCGAAAAAGAGTTGGCCGAACAATACGGTGTTACACCGCTGTTTCTTCAAGTTGAAGGGATCAAAAGGTCGATTTCACTTCAGCCGGTTAAAGCGGTCTTAAAATTTGTTAAAGCATTTTTTCAGATGAAAAAGTATTTGAAATCAAATGATGTTGAACGAGTTATTGCTTTTGGTGGTTATGTTTGTGCTCCCGTTCTATTGGCGGCGAAAGTACTCAATATTCCATACTTTCTTCAGGAACAGAACTCTGTTCCTGGCTTGGTGAATCGCATTTTCGCTAACGGCGCAAAAAAAACATTCCTCGGTGTACCTATTGTAGAACAGTTTACAGTAAAAGGTAAAACCGATTTGACAGGAACTCCAATCCGTCATCGTGAAATTAGCTACAACACTTTTGAATTTCCTTTTGAAATCGCGTCCAATAAAAAAGTTGTGCTCATTTGCGGCGGTAGCCAAGGTGCTCAATCTATGAATCGCGTTCTTGTTAAGGCTGTCCATTGGATGGCAGAACAAGGGATTGTGACTATTTGGCAGAGCGGTGGCCCTGGATTAAACGAACTCCTTGAACATTTCAAGGGCAATCCTAATGTATACTGCGTTGCATCGATGGATGATCTCTACCCTTATTACGACCGCGCGGATCTCCTCGTGGGGCGTTCTGGTGCTTCGACAATGAGCGAAGCCGCGCTTTTTGGATTGCCTTCAATTTTAATTCCACTTCCGTGGTCAGCTGAAAATCATCAGTGGTTTAATGCTGGATTTGGCGAAAAAGAGGGGTGGGTTTTGCGCTTGGTTCAATGTGATGAAACATCTGATCAAGTTATCGAATCGGTTAAAGAGCTGCTTGTTGATGGCGGGTCAAAATATTCTGAAATGAAACACGCTGCAGAACAGGCTGCTCGTCCTGATGCTGCGGTTGTTATTGCGAAAGAGGTTCTGTCATGCTGAAAAGAAAAGATCGAATTCACTTTATTGGAATAGGTGGAGCAGGAATGTTCCCCATGGCTGAAATTCTTCATCGACAAGGATATTCCGTAACAGGAAGTGATTCTCAGGAGAGTGCTGCCACCGAGCAACTTCGCGCGTGGGGTATCTCCGTTCAGATCGGTCATGAACCCGGATTAGTTCACTCTGCAGATATCGTCGTTCACACCAGTGCCGTGAATGAATCAAATCCTGAAATCTCCGCAGCTCGCAAAAATGGAACAGTTGTGATGAAACGGGCGGTCATGCTTGGCGATCTTATGCGTCAGAGTTTTTCTGTTGCTGTTTCGGGAACCCATGGGAAAACGACAACCACATCACTCATTGCAACGATTCTTTCGGAAGCCGATAAAAATCCAACAGTTGTTGTGGGCGGGATTTTCCGCGGGCAGAGCATGGTCAGTGGTGCCATGGTGGGTGATGGAAAAATTCTTGTGGCAGAAGCTGACGAGTACGATCGTTCATTCTTGCGCATGTATCCGTCGATTGCGGTAGTTACCAATATCGAAGAGGATCATCTCGATATTTACAAAGACCTTGACGATATTCGCGACACCTTTACAGAATTTGTTAAGCGCGTGCCATTTTATGGTGAAATTGTCATGTGTATCGATGATGCTGGTGTTCAATCGATTATGGATCGACTTGACAAACCTTGTGTTACTTACGGGTTTGATGAATCGGCTCAATACAGAATTACTGAATGGGCGACAAATGGTGGTGTTTCTACGTTTACTGTAACCTGTGAAGGTGCAGTGCTCGGTACAGCAGAGATGCCACTATCGGGAATGCATAATTTACGCAACGCGCTTGCTTCAATAGCAGTTGCGACAGAAATGGGTGTTGACTTTGCCACGATCGCACGAGCGCTGGGGAAATTCCCCGGTGTGAAACGTCGTATGGAGATTATCGGTCGTGAACAGGGCGTTCTTGTCGTGGATGACTACGCACATCACCCCACCGAAGTAGCCGCAACACTTCAAGCCGTAAAAACAGGCAATTACAGTCGCGTTACCGTAGTGTTCCAACCACATTTGTATAGCAGAACAGCGAGTTTCTACAAAGAGTTTGCTAAAGAGCTTTCCGCGGGAGCTGATCGCGTCGTTCTTCTTCCGATTTACAAGGCCCGCGAATTGCCCATTGAAGGGGTAAATTCAGAGATGATCGTTAATGAGATTGTTTCCAATGGCGGTTGTGCGGTAGTGCTTTCCAAGGATGAAATGGTTGCGTTGGTTACTGCTCAGCCTGTTGAAAATGAGATTATTCTTCTCATGGGAGCCGGCGATGTGTGGTGCGAAGGTGAAAACATTCTGAAAGTATTGGCCGATCGTGCGTAATAAAAAGAGTGAACCGAAACGAACCGGAGCGAATGCTCAGCGCAAACGAGAAGTGCATGTGACTAAAATTCGCACCACAGTTCCGCATGTAAAACCGGGGCGTTTGTTACTCTTATTGGTCGTCCTTGGATTTGCTGGTTATAAAGTTGTTGAGTTTGCAAAATCTGGAAAAATTGGTGCCATGGTCGCGCCGATGGTCGCTTCGAATGGCATTGTTCTTAAAGGAGTTGCCACAATTGATACCTCGGTGATCTCATCTGTACTTTCCGATACAGGGTTGACTATTTCCCCGAGATCGCAAAAACGTGTATTAAATCTTGTTCGTGAACTTCCGGGAGTTGCTTCGGCACAACTGGGGTTTTCACTGTCGAAACAGATAGTAATTACGATCAAGGAACGAGTTCCCGTTGCTTATGTGGTGTTCAAAGGGAATCTCTACTTTATGAGCCAAGATGGTTTTATCTGGTCGTTTAAACCGGGAAGTTACTGGGATTTTCCTGTACTTTCTGGAGTGACATGCTCAGTAAGCAAAAGTGGTGTAAGGCGAGTAGTGGAAAAAGATATGAATCGATATGAATCAATTCTGAAAACATTTGAAAATCAGAAAGGGATTCGGCCAGTAGGATTTGATCTGAGCAATCC
>JAIFMU010000265.1 GCA_020048285.1 bacterium
TGTCATTTGGGTGAATTTTTCTTCCCGATAAAATTTGCGGTGCCGAATCCCCACTGGCGGCAATTTCTTGACGATCTTCATCGGTGATAACTAGTGACGTGGCATTGTCATTGTCTAAATCGCTAAAGAGTGTGGTTCGAATTGATAGAATAGAGTCGCGATTGAATTTCCATCCCGTTCCAGCCGCGAATTTGCTGAAATTGTATTCGCGATAGCGGTAGCGAACCTCAATAATGTCCCCGTCGACCATCACCTGTTTTGGACTAAATCGAATTTCTCCAGAACTGTAATCTATGGTGAAATCATCGCGAACGCCTTCTCGTAGTTGTTTTCCCTGAACCGTAAGTTCCACGGTTCCTTCGATGGGAAGAATCTGGCCTGGTTCGCCGTTGCCTCGCAACTTGTATGCTCCCCCTTGGATTCCACTGATACCGGAAAGGTATTCAACAGCAAAACGATGTCCGCTGATTCCCGCAAATCCTGAAATTTCTCCGGTGGAAGTTCTGAGCGTTCCGGAAATGCCTTTGGGTGCTTTTCGTTCGCGCAAAAGCCCCGTGGTATCTGACTGTATCGCGAGATCACCGGCGATAATCTGACGTCGAGGATGGTTTATCATCAGATACATTCGGTCGATTTCGCCAATCTCTTTCGTATCGCCTTCGAGTGATGTGCTTCGGTCGGAGAGATTCGCCGACAACTCTGTAGAGTCGCTGATTTTCCCGAATATTTTCACATCCATGGATTGATCCATGGTGAATTCTCCTCCTTGCCCCAGTTGTACGCCGATACTTTTTTCTCCTGCAACCACTAGTTTCTGCGATGAACTGGTCGATTTGGAATCTAAAATGGAGGTTTCTACTTGTTTGGTACTATCAAAAATGAGTGGTTTATAGCGATTGTAGGATCGAAGAAGATTACCGTACTGTTTTTCTGCGGATATGATAATTGTGGTGTTTTTGGGTACGGGTGATTCAAATCGAACTGCGCCATCAGTGATGAAATATCGCCATGCCGGAAGTGGAACCGAGGCGCTCAGAGTAATTGTGTTGGGTGAAAAAAAATAGCGATCAAAGTATATTGGTCCGAGCGAATCGCTGGGTATGGTCACTGAATCGCGATAGGTCTGTGCGGATGTGATTACCGCACATAAAAGTATGAAGTAGATCGAAAGGCGGTTCACCGTGGCGATAGTTTAAACAGTTCATCCTGCTGTTTGTCGAGTATCGAATCGAAGCGAATACTGATTCCCGGTGTGCAAAGGGACTCTTCACCCCAGAATATTTTGCGAACAACTGTACACACGATGGGCGTTCGAGAAGAAATTTCGTTGATAACAACAAAAATGCGCTGACCCTCTTTCCAAAATGGAGAACTGGTAATTGCAAAAATTCCCGATTCTGACATGTTGAGTGTGCAGGTTTTTTCTGTATAGCCAGAAAATTGATCGTTCTCTGAAATGATAACATTGAGCGACAAAGTGGTTCGCGTTGATGTGCGAAGAACGCGAGGATCAAAATTGACACAAACCTCGTTTATAAATTGTGTGAGATTTTTGATGTGATCGTCAGGGAAAATCGTGTTTATATTCTGCTTCTCTTCATCCCATCGAACGCGGATAAATGGGTAAATATCTTCAAGTTTAGAGTAAAGCATTTTTTCCGTTCCGGTGGCTCGTAGAGTGGTCCGGATGTCAGCAACAATGCCATTTATCGGTATTATTTCGAGCACGTTTTCAAGCTGTGATTCCGAGGCAATACTGAAGAATCGGACGCCCTCATGTATAAAAAATTCTTTATACTGTTTTTGAGCCGCACTGTCCTTTGCAAGAAGGATTATATTAAGTTCATCGATTTTCAGCGACATATGGCATTCCCGTTTGTATTTTTACTCGTCTTAATAAAGGAGGATTTATGGATAAAATACGATCAAAACCACAATTTAGAAAAGAAAGATCTCTATTCTTTATCTTTTCTGTAATGTTTACCTTTATTATCGCTACCGCTCTAGTACATCGATTCTACAATCCGGCAGTGTTGACAGCAACGATTCCCGATGCTCAAAGTGTTGTGGCATTAGGCAAAGTGAAGGTTGTTGGGACGAAGCTGAATTTCGAGAAGAGATCATCAGATTCACTCTATAATCAACCTGTTTCATTGGAGATTATCACGAGAAACGAGCCAGATTCACTCTATATTTGGCAAAGTGGAACAAAAACCGTTGCTGTAAAACAATCTGAAAATAAGTTCGTTATTACCCTGTCAAACTATGATGACATGGTCGTAGAATTCAGAAAATAGTAGGGGGAGTTCATGAAAAAAATATCAGCAGTCATAATAACCTACAATGAATCGGCAAATATCGAACAGGTTATTCGGTCAGTTCAGTGGTGCGATGAAATAATTATTGTCGATTCTGAAAGCAGTGATGACACTGTCTCAAAAGCTGAATCACTTGGAGCTCGGGTTATTACTCGCGAATTCAATGGCTATGGTGCACAAAAAGGTTTTGCAGTTCTTTCCGCCAAGAATAATTGGGTTTTGTCCGTTGATGCCGACGAAGAGGTTTCGGAAGAGTTGCGCAATGCTATCGGTGCGCTTCCTGAAGAGTGTCGCATGAGCGGGTATCACTTGACTCGCATAGATCGGTTCAACGGAAAAATCTTAAAGTATTCTCTCGGTGGACGCGGATCAGTGATACGCCTCTTTGATAAGCGAAGAGGGAATTTTAATGATAAAACGATGCATGAAGCGGTGGAAATTGAAGGTCGTACTGGTAAGTTGAAAGGGAATCTTTATCACGATTCCTGTCGATCGATTACCTTGTACCTTGATAAGCTTAACCGATATACATCGATGATGGCACAACAGAAATACGACCAGGGGCACCGAGCTACTCTGATGGGCATTGTTGGCAGATTTCCCTTTGCGCTTGTGGATGCAGTGTTCTTAAAACGTGGCTTTCTCGATGGATACGAGGGAGTTCTTGTGGGGATATTGAATTCTATGAAAGAGGTCGTGGAGAGTGCGAAACTGCGAGAGATTGAGATTCGGTTGAAATCATGAATATCTGTCATTTTTCGACACAGCCGGGTTTTCGTGGTGGCGAACGCCAGTTGCTTCGCATCCACGAGGGGCTTTTGCGTAACGGGGAAAACTCTACAATTCTCTATCGCGAAGGAAATCCCGTTTTCAGTGGATTAGATAATACGATTCATTTGTCACTCAATGGAGTATGTATCCTCACTCTCTTTATTCGTCTACAAAAACTACTGAAACAGATACATCCTGATCTGATTCACTGCCATGATTCGAAAGCAATGACTCTTGTTGCGCTGTGTGCTCCATTTATAAAAATCCCTGTAGTTGTTTCGCGTAAAACTGTTTATCCATTATCGAACTCATGGATGACATCGATGAAATATCGTTCTGTTAAGCAGGTCATAGCTGTATCCAGAGCAGCCGCTCTGATAGTACAGAATCGGTTTCCCACTCTTCCTGTTTCAGTAATCCACGACGGCGTTCTTCCGGAAGTGGAATTTAGTCGAGAAGAGTCTCGCAAAAGGCTAGGAATTGACATGTCACGCCAAGTATTTGCTTCGGTAGGCTACTTCTCTTCAGAAAAAAATGTTCCGCTTCTTCGCGCAACTGCCGATCTTTTGTCGAAATTAAATCCTCGTGCAACTCTTCTTTTGGTAGGCCCTGTTCCCGAACGATTTCAGCCATTGGTCGAAAATCATCCATCGATAGTATGCCTTGGGAAAATCGATGATGCAGAAAAATATTATGCCGGATTTGACTTCTATCTCTCCACCTCGACTCGCGAAGGATTAGGGAGTGCGCTCTTGGACGCAGTTATTCGTGGGATTCCCGTTATCTCTTTAAATTCAGGTGGATCTGAAGATATTCTCGGTCTTAACGACCTCGATCACTGTAATACGGATGAACACTTTTTATCGAGAGTCGCTTATTACTGTGCACATGATGTCGATACGATTTCTGTCCAGAAGCGGAAGACATTATCCGAGGAACTATTTTCGGTAAATCAGTTGGTTCAAAATCATATTGATCTCTATCGCTCATTACTAACTAATGAATTTCAAATTGGTTAAGGAAATCTCATGAAAATTAGCGGATTTACATTTGTTCGCAATGGAACAAAAATGGATTATCCCATGAAGGAAGCAATCGCTTCGATTCTTCCCATCTGCGACGAGTTTGTGATCGCTTTGGGTGAAGGTGATACTGATGACACGACAAGAGAAGTGATCCTCTCGTTGAATTCTGATAAGATTCGGATCATTGACACTGTTTGGGATCAGCTTGAAACATTGCGAAGCGGCATTTACAGTCAGCAGACCAATATTGCTCTGGATAACTGCACCGGTGATTGGTGTTTTTACATTCAATTGGACGAAGTAATTCACGAAAAATATCTCGCAGGTATCGTTCAGCAGTGCAGTCGCTTTTTACACGATACGAATGTAGAAGGATTTCTCTTTAATTACAAACACTTCTGGGGCGATTACGATCACTACTTTATCAATCATAAGTGGTATCCTCGCGAGGTTCGGATTCTTCGCAATGGTATCGGAGCTCGGTCGATTGGCGATGCCCAATCTTTTCGGATGTGCGATGGGCGAAAGCTCAATGTTGTTCATCTTCCATTTGATGTGTATCACTATGGATATGTTAAACACCCCGCACAAATGCAGGCGAAAAGTCTGTTAGCTTCTATTAATTATCGTGGGAAAGAAAAAACGGAAGAGCTTTTCGCCGGAAAAACAGCACTGTTTGATTATGGTCCCATGAGTTTGTTGGCGAAATTTAATGAAACGTACCCCGCGGTGATGAAAGATAGGATCAATCAGGTCGATTGGAAACACCTTCTTCGCGAAACAGGACGATCTTCGGTCCCCTTTGTTCACGAAAAGGTTAAGTATACAATTATTACCTTTATCGAACAACGAATGTTGAGAGGGAAATACTATTTCGGATACCGGCCGTACAAGATTCTCAAATCAAAAGTTTTTCGTACCTCTCAACCAATCGATTGTTGTTCTGCTGAATGCGATAGCTCTCAGCCACCTGTGTCGATTGTAATTGCCGTGTATAATAGACCCGATACGCTGCAGTTGATTTTCGAATCATTGGTTCGTCAGAGTATGCCGAATTTTGAGATTGTCATTGCCGACGATGGTTCAGGAGAGTCCATTCGGGAGTGTATAAGTGATTGGAAAGGGCGATTTTTTTATCCGATTCGCCACGTTTGGCATGAAGACTCGGGATTTCGCAAAACGATAATCGTAAATCAGGCAATCTCTGCAGCTCGTGGTGAATACGTAATCTGTATAGATGGGGATGCAATTCCTCATCACTTGTTTATCGAAGATCATGTTAGGCGCAAAGAAAAAGGGGCGGTGCTTGCCGGCAGAAGAGTTATGATTGACGAAAAAAGATCTAAACTTGTGGGCTACGAACTTGTTCGATCTGGAAAAATCGAAAATCCTTTTCGATGGGTATTTCGCACGGAATACAAGACAGGGCAATATGGCTTTCGGCTTCCTTTTCTCGATCCAATGCGTAACCAAAAACGTTCAGATTACTTTGTGCTCGGATCAAATTTTTCACTGTACAAGTCTGATTTTCTGAAACTCAATGGGTATGACGAACGGATTGTCGGTCGTGGTATGGAAGACAACAATTTACATGCGCGAATATTGTCGGCGAAAATGCCCATTCGATCTATTTCGCAAGTAGCATTACAGTATCACCTTTTTCACCGATCCGATCCGATTCCTCACGACGATGAAACGGTGAAGCAGTTTTGTTCGGTAGATTCTGGCTGGACCCCGTTTGGAATTGTCAAAGAGTAGAGAAGTTTTTGGCTGTTTACTTTTCTGTATTTGAATCGTACACTTGCAAATATCGTTAGCGAAGGAGTTGTTTTGAAAAAGAGTATGCTGGTCCTGTTTATTGTGGTTTCGATGCTCTCAGCTCGAATCACAGTGGCAAAACTAGACGGAACGGTCGACAATGGTATGGCCTATCTCTTGAACCGTTCGTTGGAAAATCGTACTGTTCAGGATACTGTTATCTTTCAAGTGAACACTTATGGCGGTTTGCTAATGACCGCTTTTGATATGGCTGATTCTATCTTTCGTTCAAAAGCATATACCATTGCCTTTGTTGAACAAAAAGCGATCTCTGCCGGTGCTTTGATCTCTATTGCTTGTGATGAAATCGTTATGGGAGAAGGTAGTACGATCGGTGACTGCGCTCCCGTCATGCAGGGTGAAGAGGGGCCGCAGATTCTGAATGAAAAGATTCAATCACCGCTTCGGGCTAAGTTCCGTCTGTTTGCTGACAAAAATGGGTATCCTCGGTATCTTGCCGCTGCGATGGTTTCACCAGATTTGAAAATCTACAAAATAACCACAAAAGATTCTGTCTATTACACTGATCTTATTCAGGATAAGCCAAAAATTGTGGGGGCTTCCGACACCGTTATCATGGTTGATAAAGGAGAGTTGCTCACGTTGACTGAAAACGAAGCGAAAGCGACAGGATTTGCATCGGCTATTTACCCCGATTTTAATTCTTACAAAACAAAGTTGAATGTACCCTCTTCCGCAGAATTATATGAACGAAATTGGTCCGAACGGTTTGTTGCCCTGATTGGTTCTATCGCACCGATTCTTATGATGATAGGAATGGCTGGAATTTACATCGAAAGTCGAACGCCGGGCATTGGAGTTCCTGGGGTTATTGGTGTTGTCTGTCTGCTATTAGCCTATGCGGGCCAACAGATGGCTGGACTTGCGGGCTATGTAGAATTTTTACTCCTCGCGGTTGGAATTCTTCTTCTTGCGATTGAAGTCTTTGTCGTACCGGGCTTTGGAGTCGTTGGAATCGCGGGGATTGTCGTAATTGCTATTTCTTCGCTGCTTGCTTTGCAGAATTTTACGATTCCTTCGCCTGAGTTACCTTTTCAAGAGGATATTCTTCGCATCAATATTGAGACCATGGGATTTGCACTGTTTGGAGCATTCGCCATAACAGTGCTATTTTTCTGGCTGATCTTTCCACGATTGAAATACGTTGTCGATGGCCCAATTCTCAGCGAATCACTTGAATCAGAACCTGAAGACTGTTCTCTCTTGGAGAAAATAGCGACTGTTTCCAAAGATCTTCACCCAAGTGGTAAAGTAATGGTCGACGGAGTCGAAATTGATGCACAATCGGAAGGTTTCCTGATTTTAAAGGGTGAAACGGTTAAAATTGTTGGCAAGAGACACGGTGCGGTAATTGTTGAAAAAATGGAGGTGTGACGAGTATGGAAATAGTTTGGATAGTTATCTTACAACTGCTGGGAACCGCGGCGATTATCGCGGAAGTTCTCGTTCCTTCATTTGGCTTTCTCACTGCCGGAGCATTGGCTGCATACGGGTTTTCTTACTATCAACTCTACTTATATAATGGTGAATTTATTCCTATATTGATTCTGATAAATATCATTTCAATTCCGGCGACATTAGTTATTGCGGTGAAATTACTCAGTAAATCAAAACTATCCTTAACTGAAAACGAAAAGTTTTCAGCTGAAGATGATTTTCCTCCTTTGTGTACAATCGGCGATGTCGGTGAGGCACTTACAGATCTTCGTCCTGCGGGAAAAATGAATTTCAATAATCTCATTGTCGATGTGCTTTCTACTGGGAACTATATCCTCAAGGGCACAAAAGTCTCTGTAGTGTCTATTGACAATGCGGGAATCAAGGTTGTTGTTTACGAAGAAAATTAGAATGTTAACTGTATTTATTCTTAAGTATTGGAGTGTGTTATGGAACCGAATTTTATGTTGTCCGCAGTCCTTTTCCTCGTCGTTGCTATTCCGTTTATGCTATTTATTGGAACACCTTTTGCCCTGTGGTTTCAGGCGAAAGTATCCGGTTCTGATGTTGGCCTTTTGAATATTGTATTTATGCGCTTCCGAAAAGTTCCGGCGAAATTGATCGTTGAAGCTCAGATTACTGCGACAAAAGCTGACCTTAAAGTTACCGCGAATCAACTTGAAGCTCACTACCTTGCTGGTGGTAACGTTATGCGTGTTGTTCAAGCACTTGTTGCGGCAAGCCGGGCAAATATCGCGTTGACTTTAAAACAGGCTACGGCAATTGACCTTGCCGGTCGAAACGTGCTCGAAGCAGTTCAGATGAGTGTAAATCCCAAAGTTATCGAAACCCCACTTGTTGCAGCGATGGCAAAAGATGGTATTCAGCTCAAAGCAGTGGCGCGTGTTACTGTTCGAGCAAATATTGAGCGCCTTGTTGGTGGTGCCGGGGTTGAAACAATTCTCGCTCGAGTTGGTGAAGGTATTGTCACCACGATCGGTTCGGCTGAATCACATAAACTCGTTTTGGAAAATCCCGATATGATTTCTAAGCGTGTACTTGAAAAAGGACTCGACTCAGGAACGGCATTTGAAATTCTATCGATCGATATTGCAGATGTCGATGTGGGTAAAAACATAGGTGCTGAGCTTGAAACAGACCGTGCTGAAGCAGACAAAAAAATTGCTCAGGCAAAAGCAGAAGAACGTCGTGCTATGGCTCATGCGGTTGAACAGGAAATGATCGCTCGCGTTCAGGAAATGCGAGCATTAGTAGTTGAAAAAGAAGCGGAAATTCCCATGGCGATTTCAGATGCATTCAGACAGGGTAATCTTGGTGTAATGGATTATTACAAAATGAAAAATGTTCAGGCTGACACATCAATGCGGGAATCTATCGGCGGAGTAGAACGCAAAGAAGGGAAATAAGGATGGAAGATTTGTTCGGTCTTCTTCTGTTTCTTTTATTTGCCGCGATAAGCGTAATTGGCAATCTAGCGAAGAAGGGTACTGCTGAAGGTAGTAGCGGTGGGACTTCTTCGTTAAAAGATCTTCTGAAGACGATAAAAAATGAATTGACAGGAAATAGTGAAGTATCTGGTAAAGCTGTTGTCGATCCGATATTTGAATCTGAAGACGTTTTATACGGCAAGGAACTGTACACAAAACCGATAATGGATTCGTGTGCTCCTTTCAAGGTTGTGAACAGTGTGGTCGAGAAAAAAATGACGGTTTCTCCCGAACAGTTGCGTCAGGCATTTATCTGGAAAGAGATAATCGATCCGCCTATTTCGATGAGATAAATCGTGAAACCGGGAAATTATTATCCCGGTTTCTTTTTTCCTGTGGTTCCTTTCTCTTTGTACTATCTTTGTATATGATTTGATTTTTGTTATGAATGACTTACCTCCTTCCTGGACAACTGTAATGATTCGTGTTCATGTATTACTGTATCTCATTTTGTTCGCACTGATGTTAAATTGTTACGCGCAAACAGAACCGGTTGACTCTGTTGTTTATACGACAGAAGTTGTTGATATACAAGCTGCTGATGTTGTTAGGAATACTTCCTCATCAGTGATAAGTAGTGATGATATCAATTATCTGACGCGTGATTCAATGTTCGTGCAGGAAAAGAAAGTTCTTTCTTATCTGAGTCGGATTGCTAAAACCGAATTTTCTTCTCGTGACTCTGTTGTGGTTTTTCGCTATACATTCAAGGAAGCCACTGCCCGTTTTAAATACAGTATTGTTAATAATGGAAAATTGTTATGGGATTTACGGCTCGCTTTGCCAAGCCCAGATCTCGAAGCACTTTTTATTCAAAAAATTCACAATGATCAACTTGATTCAGCTGTATCTCAACACAAAAAAAAAGAACGTGGATTTTATCAAGTGACACCGTGGAAAACAGTTGCACCTATTTTCAAAGAAAAGGGGCTTCCTAATAAACTCGTTGACATGTTAATGCCCGATGACACCACCGAATTTTATGTCAACCTCGGGCGACCTGCACTTATTGAATATCGAATGGATATGAATTATTCTCATCGGTTTGGCATTTTTTCCCTTGGTACTGGGCTTGAACGGAGTTGGCAAATGTCTAGTCGATTCGATACGCTATATGTGGAGCGAGGAGGATGGTTTTCTCGGATGGGCTGGAATGTATCAATGGCAGTGCCCGGTTTTCGCTACAAATTGTATCGCGATCCAGGGGTGATTCCCTACTATTCAATGTATGAAGACAGTATCTATAACCGTCTCTATCCCGATGCAAAATATAGTTTTACAAAAAAGTTGGGCGTAGTTAAAGATTCTGTTCTTCAGAAGCGGACTGTTCAATATGGCGAAGTTGCCATCGATGTGGAAGATACGGTAGATCGTATCGCACCGCTTGGCGGGCTTGGCCATGAATTCACGCTCAAGGCAGGTTATTTTAACTATCAGATTAATATTCATCCGCGTGCCTATATTCTTCCTATCCATACAATAGGTATGGTTGGTATGCCCTTTTTTAAAGGTGAATGGGCTATGAAATTGATTTTCCTGCCGAATCGCAAAGTGATTCCTCACGCAAGTATCGATTTTTTTCGTACCGCAATCCCCGTTGGAAAAAATAGCTTGGGCATTTCGCCACTACACATTGATCTGGAAGTGTGGGATCGTTCCGCCTTTTTTGGGTCACTCGGGTTTAATGTTGAACTCTTAACGAAAAACGCAACTTTCACAAAGGAAAAACAATGAAAAAGAAATCAAATTCGTCGGTAGCTTTTAGACCGATCGAACTCGCCGATTTACTATCGAAACGTCATACAAAGGTTCTCGCTCTTAGTTTGGTCGTTCCATTTGCCTTAATCGGCTTAGTTATCGCAGCTCTGTTTATTTTTCAAAAGTCACTCTACGGCGAAGTTGCTTGGTACACGGACCCATTCACACTCGTAATGATTTTTCTTTTTTCTTTCGCTCAAATTTTGGCTTTTAAGCAGTTTGTCGAGTGGTACAATAAATCAGTCAAAATGACAAAATTGCTTGCGCAACTTTCTAATGAAAGAGATATTAACAGCTTAGAAGATCTTAAAGGCGTAGCCGAACGAGTTCGATCAGTTGTGCCTCACTCTGAAATTCGATCACTCGTATTGAACTGGCTCGATTTTCGAGGTGATTCTACGGCAAAACGAAATGATGTTTTGGAGAACAACAGCTATATTCGCATGGATTTAGTGAAAGAAAAAACTGGCTATTTTCACGTTCTTATGAATCGCGTTACGTTGAAACTCGGTTTCTTGGGTACGCTCATCGGTCTGATGATGACGTTCCCAAATATGAAACGTGCAATTCAGGCTCTTCCTGAAAGCGGCGGTGAAATGACCTTTGTAAATGATATTTGTCGCGCGATCGACGGAGATCAGTTTGCAATTCTCACAACCCTTGTGGCGACAGTTCTTTCGTTGATTGCTGAATTTATCACGATTCAAATGATCAATCGTTTTTCTGTAAATGAAGAAATTATAATGAGTTATTTGACTGACTGGTATCATACTCGTATCGAACCGCTCTTTGCTCAGGGCACTGCGGACTCAATGCTTCGCCTGGAACAACAGTTTTCTAATGCCGAAGAGCTACTTGCTCAGAATATGCAAGTTCTTACACAGCTTTCGAAGAAAAATGCAGATCAACTCTCTTCACTTGCCGAATTCCATGCAACAATCGATAAACGAATTGCAGAATTGGAATCGTATGAAATTCACTACAGAGCACTTGTTGAAACGAAAGGTGCTGCAGAACAACATCTTGCCGGAAATATACAAGTTCTCACTGATGTTGCTCAAAAAACAGGCGAACAGCTGAAAGGATTGGTTTCATCACAGGAAGTAATCGGTCTTCGCGTTGAAAACCTTCATCGATACGAGGAACAGTATCGGTCACTTATCACTTCGAAAGATTCGGCCGGTGTACCGCATGATCTTCGCCCTAACGGAGGGACGAACTAATGCGAGCTAGGAAACCTCACAATTTCGATTTGGGCGAAGCAATCTCTATGGAAGATGCTATTTCGATGATGACGATCATTTTTGTTCTCTTTGTTGTATTTCTCGTGCCATTGGTAAGTATTGACAAAGCACGGCTTGAGAAAAAAACGGTGGATCATTTTTGGTCCGATGTTGTTCAATGGCTTGCCGCTAAATCGAATGGTGTTACGCCTGAAGCAACAGCCTATCGCGAAGCATTCGACCTGTTTGACCCACTTTTTATGGTTTCGGAAATTCGACAATTCGCCACGACCTCAATGACAACAAATTCAGTCAGATGAACATGGGAATCAACGGTGAAACGATCACCTACCGCCATGGGAAACTGAGCCGTTTGAGTGGAAATGCTAACTGGTTTTCAGCTCAAGAAAATGATCCAGACTATGGCGATGATCCTCGTTCTAAAGGTTTGTTTCGCCGCTATCGTCAATGGCGCGTCCAAAGTATGAAAGGTTCCCTGTAATGAAATTTTTAGTGTTACTTCTACTTTGTACATTAACTCTCACTGCGGAAGTGGTGAACTCTTATTCTGTTGGAAAGCTCTCATCATCGGCAATTGCCGCTAAAGTTCGCGAACGTTTTAAAGCTCAAGGTGAACCGCTGTTTTTGATCCACGACAGCAAAAAAGGTGTTTCTGTTGGCGATTTTATACGGTTTTCAGACAAAATGGTTCTGATAGATGGGCAAGTTTGGCAAACATTGGCCGCTGAAAAGGCACTTTCAAATATCAAAGATATTTCAGTAACAACACTTACAGGATCGGTGAGTAGCGCAGAGTGGCAAAAGAAATCCACCGTGGTCTCATCTGAAAATGGGAGAAAAAGTTACCTCCTTGGAGCAGAAATACTCAAAATATTTGAGGAGCAGTTTGTCAACTCTCCTAAGACCGAGAGCATTGTAATCTCATTTACCGGTGGCAGAGCTACGCTTCTCGTTCCTGATCAGTTGATTAGCTCATTGAAACTCAATCGAGTGGTCAAATCTACCAAACAGGGGGAAATGGAATGGACTGTTCCACCTGTCGATTTATCTTATAAAAATCAACCACTTCTTTGGCAAGCATGGGCCGCAGATCCCGGTGAACCATCCGGTTCGATAAGCTACTCCCTTTCAGGAGCGTTGCCTTCAGGCCTTCGCTGGAATAGTGCAAATCACGCGATTGAAGGAACTCCGTTACAAACGGGCGATTTTCCTCTGACAATTTCAGCTCGTTCAGAAAAGCAACGCGTCACCATGAATAGTATTCTTTCGGTGCGCGAAAACAGCGCTCCCATTTGGGCAAATCTTCCTGATACCATGCGCATTGGCGAAGACTCGTTACGGTTTCCGCTGATCTTAAGTGACTATGAATCACCATCACGACTTTTGAAACTATCTGTGAAGCATATCCCTTTGGGATTCAGCAGTACCGATTCACTGCGTCATTTGATTTGGAAGCCTGGTGATTTCCCCAAGCCGGTGAAAGACTCGATCGTCCTTTCTGTATCAGATCCAATGGGAAAGAGTTCGACCTACTCAGTCCCAGTGTACTACGATCGAGACGGCGTTGATGTTGGATACACATTTGCTTCTTTGACTCCACCTTGGGATACACTCGTGGAAGGTGTTACATATCGCTGGAACATTGCTAAGGAGAAGCAACATTGGCGTTCAAATCATTTGGAAATGGTGCTTGGAACGTGTTCAGATTCTACTGTCCTCGAAGATTCTGTCATTATTTTGCGTCCTGGGATTGATTCTGTATTCACGGTAAAACTGCAGTTTAAAGATCGCGAACGGGACGTAGCAAGTTATGATGTGGTGATTCCGGTCATTCGAAATCGTTCACCCTATTTCGAAGCTTTCCCCGACAAATGGGACATCGAAGCGCGTGAATTGGTCTATTTCACGCCAAAAGCAGTTGATCCAGAAGGTGAAAATGTGGAAGTGTCTCTTCGATCTGCCGATAGCGGTTTTGTCTGGCACGAAGGAAGGCTCTCTTTTTCGGCAATGGAACCGGGAACATACCAAGCATTTTTCGAAGCAAAAGACAGCTTTGGAAACAGTGCTGTTCAACAGGTTTCGTATTACGTAAAACAGATTTACGATCGATATCGCGGTTTTAAAGTCGAAACGGGGATTTGGCCAGGAAAAAACAGTTGGAACCCCAACAGTTGGGGGTTTATAAATCCTTGGCGTTTGCATTGGGATACGCCTGCGTTGCGTTTTGGGATTTTTTCACCGGATGATTGTAACATGTTTGACGGAACAAAACGAAATTTCAGATACCCATTTTTCTACGTAGGGACAGAACTCGTACCGCCTCATAGGCGCATTGATGGCACATCAGTTGTGATTGATGCTGGTGCGAGTTACAATATTACTACTAGCGAAATTCATACATTCGGTTTGATGCTTAACGTGGAAGCAAAAGCATTCACACAGCAACTATTCAATTCTCAGATCGATTTTAGATTTCTCTTTTTTGCCCGTCATCTGTTGCGTAAAGTCGCAGTGAATATGACCATTAATGATGATGGGACTATGAATTATAGCGCTGTTAAGAATATTCAACTCTTGGAAGAATTTGTCTCCCCAAACAATATCAATCTCATGGCTGGAGCTAATCAGTGGTTCCATCTTGGTGGCGGAACATTCATTGGACCATCATTCCAAATGCGCGCGGTTCCTCTTGCTATGGAATATTCTGTAAAAACAGTGAAAAAGCAGGAGTTTGCGGAGAGAGCATTTCCCACAACGTTGAGTGATTCTGATTCTATTGTGGTTACATTGGATCAATCGAAAAACATCTACTCTTCGTTTGCTGGTTTGGGCATTCGATATGATCTGAAAATCAGTCATTTTTTGTGGGAAAACAAAGTGCGCATTGGTTGGGGTGGCCAGCGATATGGAGTTATGGCGTATTGGGATACCAATATCGGTTTCGGTCGTTTTAAGCGATAGCATTCTCGATATTATTGCATATAAATCATACAACGTGCTGATCTAGATTTTGTTCTGAGGAGAGTGAATGAGTATTTTGATTGGTATCTCGTTTGTAAGTGCTTTGTTGTATTTAGCGGTGTCACTGTATCTTTCCTCGGGTCTGCGAGAACTTCGCAAACCCGATTTAGTAGTTGTTGCAAAATCAGCGAAACCAACCATTTCTGTTATTGTTGCCGCTCGCAACGAAGAGCAGAATCTTCCCAATTTACTCAATTCGCTAAAGCTTCAAAGTTATCCGACTGAATTGTTTGATATTACAATTGTCGATGATCGTTCTGACGATAACACTTCGTTGGTTGTAGAATCATTTCAAAAGGTTATGGAAAATCTCCACGTGATGAATATCGACACAATCACTAGTGGAGTATCTCCCAAAAAAAATGCGATATCTCAGGGGATTGTCCAAACATCTGGTGAGGTAATCGTTATTACCGATGCCGATTGTATTGTGCCACCTCGGTGGATCGAAGAAATCGCTCTACGCTTTTCTAACCCTTCAATCGGTCTGGTTCAGGGGCTGACAATGTACCCCAAATACGATGGCATCTCACTGTTTCAACGATTCCAGCGACTTGATTTTTTTTCACACAGTGTTGTCGCAGCAGCAGGAATTGGACGAGGTTTACCGATCAATTCAAATGCGAACAACTTTTCCTACCGTCGAGAACTTTTTGAATCGCTCAGGGGATTTGCAGGGTGTGAACATATTGTCTCTGGCGATGATGATCTGCTCCTTCAAAAAGTATGGGAATCGGGAAAATATGCAATCTCATACCTAAATACGATTGATGCATCTGTGAGAACCACTCCGGAAAAAACATTTCATGGTTTTTTCGAACAGCGCAAACGATGGGGATCTAAAACCGTATTCTATAAGCCAAAGCAGGTTGTCGTTCTATCTTTGATTTTTATTTTCTATCTCATAGTAGCCATTAATACACTTATTTGCATTTTTTCAATCGAGCATGCTTTTGTTGCGATGGGATTGTATGTTATTAAAATTTTCGGTGAACTTCTCTTTTTATTGCCTGGAACATCTCTATTTGAAGCAAAAGAGATGCGAAAGGATATTGTATGGGCATCTCCCTTGCAACTTTGGCTTGTTCTCTGTTCAGTTTTCGCTGGTGTTCTTGGAAGTTTTACTTGGAAAGGAACATCATATCGCAAGACAGTGAAAAAGAGTTGAATTATCTGTGCTATGATTGTATTATCACCTGCATAGTTTATCTATGGTCACATACTTAAACGAATGATGATATGAAAAAAGAGGTTTTTATGATTCGGATGCTCGTTGTTTTTTCGTTTCTCTTCATACAGCTTAATGCATCAACGGCACCTATCGAAAAATTCGACTTTTATTCCACATATCCAGATTCAACTGCTCTTGCAACAACACGTCCAGTTCCTTATTCTGGAGGTGTGTTGTCGATTGATTCTGCTGGCACTTATTATCTTCGAGCAGAGCTTCCCCGTGGTATTGCTCGAAGCTCATTTTTGTATCTAGCCCCATCACCTTATGGAGTAACTGTTGAATTAAATGGTCATGAAATCTATCGTTGGGGAACACCGGATTCAACGCCTTGTTTGGCAAATTACAGTGCAGAAGTTATTTCGATTGACGATACAATACTAACCGATTCGGTGAACACCGTGGTTGTTTCATTCATCAGTGATGGTGCTCGGATTGAATTTCCCCAAATGTATATCGGTGATCACGACACACTTGCACGAAAACAATTTGTTGTCACTTTTTTGAATTCCGTGATGATAAAAGTTATTGTAGGTATCGCGATTTTTGCATTCTTATTTATGGTTATGTATTTCATACTCACCGGTTGCAAAGACACAAATATCATTTTCCTTGCACTATTTTGTTTGTCTCTTATTGCCGGCTACAATATGTTCGTGCTTAATAGCTATTTCTTTGATCAGGTTGTATTGTTTAAGGTCGCCCGAGTTGGCGGTGCGATGATGTCGCTGACGCTTTTCCTCTTTATTACTTCATTGACAGGGTTATTGACGCCTTTTTTATATCGATTGATCGTAAGCGCAGCCTTTGTTCCGTATATTGTATTAATACTCAACGCATCTTCTAAATTTCAAATTAATACGGTGTTTAACGCTGCCACTAATACATTGATTTTCCCGCTGTTTCTCGTTGGGCTTGTCTTGTTGTTGATTAGCCTTATAAAGTCAAAGCGTGTGCTTGTTCTTGTTGTCTTTCTTCCTTATCTTCTGTTAATGGCCGCAGTATTTTCTGATATGGGGTATATGATACAGTTTCAGCAACCATCTTTTTGGAAAATTCCATATGGATATTTAGCGATGATAATCGGCGGTATTTATGCAGTACTTTACAATCGTGCAGTTCGATCCAATAAGCTTGAAAAAGAGGTTGCATCACTTACAACAGACGTGGCCACAATTGAATTGGAAATAAATGAAGATGCTCGAATTCATAGACTTTTTCTTCAACAGTTCTCTATGATTACTCGCCATACAGAGGACTCTTTTAAGAATCTACTGAAATTTGAATTTGGTGAAGATGCTCGGGCAAATGTACTCGATATTTTTGCAAAATTTGTACTTT
>JAIFMU010000129.1 GCA_020048285.1 bacterium
TCTTTTAATCGGCTTTGGCGAAGTAGAAACAGTTCGGCCCCCTTCAACGGTGAAATAGCTCACCACTTCCTGAAGCTGTTGAGCTTGCGAAGCGAGTTCTTCTGCAGTTGCGGCTAACTCTTCGGAATTTGCCGCATTCATTTGGATCACTTTGTCCAACTGCTGAAGAGCAATGTTTACCTGTTCTGCACCGCTGTCTTGTTCCGTACTTGCCGCATTGATTTCCTGCACCAGTTCTGCATTTCGCTGAATATCCGGAACCATCCGCGTGATCATATCTCCGGCACGTTCAGCAATATTCACCGATGAGTTCGAAAGCACGGAGATATCATTGGCCGCTGACTGACTGCGTTCTGCCAGTTTGCGAACCGCGTCGGCCACAACGGCGAACCCTTTTCCGTGTTCACCGGCCCGAGCCGCTTCAATTGCCGCATTGAGTGCAAGCATGTTAGTCTGGCGAGCAATCTCTTCGATGATATTGATCTTTTCCGCAATCTCTTTCATGGCTGATACGGTCTTTTTGACCGCTTCGCCGGACTCTTTCGCATCGATTGCAACTTTCACGGCAATTGATTCGGTGGTGCGGGCGTTATCTGCGTTCTGACGAATATTCGCGGAGATCTCTTCCATCGAAGCCGAAGCCTCTTCGGCGGAACTGGCCTGTTCGGTCGATCCCTGAGAGAGTGCTTCCGCGGTGGCACTCATTTCTTGGCTACCGGTTGTTACATTTGTTACGGCATTTTGAACATTCAGCACCACCGCTACCAGTTGTCTGATCATGTTTTGCAGAGATCCCATGAGTGTATCAGAGGGAGAGCGTTTATCAATAGAGACCGTTAAATCTCCATTGGCCATTTTTTCAGCAACGCTAATGATACTGAGATTGGAATCAATAAGGTCGTTTAAACTGTTCTTGATTTCATTGAAATCACCTTGGTATTGGTCGGAAATTTTATTTGGAATATCGCCAATAGAAATCTTACGAACATATTCAGAGGTTACTGCTATTGGATTACAAAATGCATCGACAATTGCATTAACCCCAACCATTAATCCTTGGAACTCCTCGGCCACTTTTTTCTCCTCAATACGACTTTTCAGTTCGCCTTTGAGTACATTTTTGGTCGCCGTGTTGATCTCATCTTTCATTGTATTAAACGCCTGATTAACACCTTTGGAGATAGCCATCGCCAAGAAGATTGAGAAGAGAATACCTACAAGAGCCATAATTGAACTAATCACAATAATTTGATTTACAATCGAGTCATACTTCTTGTCCGCTTCAACCATCTCTTTGTAAAGTGATCCTGCTATTTCATGGGCTTTTTCTGAAAATACCACTTTGAGTTGGTCATATTGTTCATCAAGTACTTTGCATTGTGCCATGTTACTATCTTTGACCGCTGCGACGGTCTTTTCATAGATCGTATTCATTTCTGCGGAGATATCGTGCAGTTCTTTTGCTAATGCAATTTCTTGATCCGTATCGACACGACCATTCATTTCCCCTAAGATCGAATCTCTTTCATGTTTTACAACTTTCCATTTCGTTTGATTTTCTGTTAAATATTGATTAATGATTGCATCAGCATAAACTGAGTACGATTCATCACCTAAACTCGTGGAATGGGTAATAAAGACTGCATCATCGGCTCGTTTTGCACCCTCATCTTGGAGAGTTCGCAATGTGTTTAACTGAAACATATTGTAGATTACAATGATAGCGATAGTGGCGATACAGACTGAAAATCCAGTAATAATTTGTTTGTTTGTTGTCATATTCATTTTTTTTCTCCTAATAATTTGATTGATCGGTTTTCGCGTTTCATAAGTTGTGTAATAGGTTCACCCCCCATGCGATTCGATAAGTGCACTCACATCGATGATCAGAGCTACCGATCCATCACCCAAAATGGTTGCCCCTGAAAAATCTCGTGCCCGTTTGAGCACGGTTCCCAGTGGTTTCAGTACCGTTTGATGACTGCCGATAACCACATCTACCACAATTCCCACCCGATGACCCTCAACCATGGTGATCACCACCTGTTCGCGATCGGGAGCGACAGAGGTTCGTTCAAGTCGTTGGCGAAGTTTCACAAAGGGAACCGCTTCACCGCGAAGGTTGATAATCTCTCTCCCTTGAATTCGTTCCATCTCTGCATGGTTCAGATCGACACACTCTTCGACGAGGGAAAGAGGAATAATAAACGAATCGTCATCGAGGGTGACCATAAGCCCATCAATAATCGCCAGTGTCACGGGCAGGCGAAGGATGATAGAGGTCGAATGTCCCAAAACCGTATCGATTACCAGTGTTCCGTGAAGAGCTTCCACGGCTTTTTTCACCACATCCATTCCCACACCACGGCCGGAAATGTTCGACACTTTTTCTGCCGTGGAGAATCCGGGAGCACAGATCAGTTGAGCGATTTCGTTTCTGGTAAGATTAGCTTCCGCAGAAATGAGTCCGCGATCAACGGCCCGTTTGCGGATCACGTCGAGATCAAGACCGCCACCGTCATCATCGACGCGCACAATCACCGCCGCCCCTTCGTGGTAGGCAGAAACTTTGATTGTTCCTTCGACAGGTTTCCCTGAAGCCATGCGTTTTTCGTTTGATTCGATCCCATGGTCAGCGGAGTTGCGGATAATGTGCATGAGCGGTTCTTTGAGTTTTTCTACTACAGACTTGTCCAGTTCGGTATCTTCGCCTTCGGTCTCAAAGGTGATTACTTTGTCAAGATCACGGGAAAGATCGCGCACCAGTCGATTAAAGCCACCAAGAATAGTCGAGATCGGAACCATGCGAATACTCATGGTCTGATCGCGCAGTCCCACCGTGAGCGTCTCCACGATTTCCGCAACTTCCTGAATATCCGGATCGAGACTTTTGCGCGCCACACTCATTAGCCGCGCTTGAGCGGTCACCATTTCGCCGACGAGGTCAACGAGACGATCCAGCTTGTCCGCATCGACACGAATCGTGGATTTTGTCTCGGAGGAAGGCGATTTTGATCGGCGGTCTGACTGTTCAACGAGAGCTGATTTCACATCTGCCGGGGTGGCAACTCCCTGCGCGACAAGAACGGTTCCCAGAAGTCCATCTTCTTGCAATGCTTTTTCGATATGATCTGGAGTTGCAACGCCTCGTTCGATGAGAATATCGCCTAAACGGCTCGGCAGATTTTGTGCACCGGAATCTTCAGTTTTTGTGATAACGAGATCATCACTTTTCCCGAGGTAGAAGATGAACATGTCAGCCAAATCATTTTCAGAAAGCGCGGTTTGTACATTGATTATCCAACTCAGATAGCAGGATTTTGGATCAAATGTTTCATCTAACGGTGAAGGGAGTTGATCTATGCGAAGAATTATCGTCATTTCACCGGCTTCACGAATTTCATCGAACAGAGCCGAAGGTCCTGCCCCATTAAAAAAAGTGGGCGATGCGGTGAATTCGATATGATAATTCTTACTATGGCTCTCGCTGGATTCAACATTCGATTTTGAAATAATCGGTTCAGGTATTGGCTTCTTTACTGTGCGTAATATCTTCTGTTTAGAAAGCATTTGAAGAACGTCGTGTACTTCTTCAGCACAGGACTCGCCATCGAGCATGCGGGGAATCATATCGTGTGAAGCCAGAATCGCATCAATAAGTCCCCGCGAAACCGCTCCGCCATTTTTGCGTACCACATCGAGATCTGTTTCGAGGTGATGTGTAAAGGTCGTAATGGTATCGAGCGAAAACATCCCCGCTGAACCTTTGATCGTGTGCATTACTCGAAAGAGAAGGTTTATTGCTTCAGCGTCACTAGGATTTTTTTCTACTGCCAGTACGGACTCTTCGAGTTGTTGAAGCAGTTCTTCGATTTCGTTAAGGAAATCCGGTTCAAGTGTATCACGCAGACTCATGGGAACCTCCTGTTAGCAATAGCTCTTTGGGGTATCGTTTTAGGAGATCAATCCCCAAACTGATTGACAGTTCATCCATAATCGGTGAAAATTGTTCGATTACGACGAGCCGTTTTTGGCGATCTAGTTCGGCAAAGAATGAACAGAGCAGCTGAAACCCAGCTCCATCACAGGCGGTGATTTCTGATCCATCGATGATTACGCCACCATTTTTGCCGAGTAGTTTTCTGATAGGGATGAGATCCTGTTCTACTGAATTGATTGTAAGTTCACCATCGATATGGACAAAGAACTTAAATCCTTTATGAGAAGCACAGGGAATTGACGTGATTGCCAGTAATATGAGTTTGATAATTCATATGATTGTATGATTGATGTACTTGTCAAAGAGCTTTGTATCGAAGGGCTTGAAGCCGCGTAAATGTATGACTATCTAACATCTCTGTAATATTTCTTGACTTGCTTCTCTATTCCCTGTACAATTTGCTCAACGTATTCTAAGGAGTTTGCTATGGAGTTTATGCACTGGACCAAATCGCTCAGTGTCGGAATTGCTGAAATTGATGATCAACATAAAAAGATGATCGGTATGATCAATACGTTTCATGATCACCAAAAGACTGATAGCATCAAGGCCATGAAAGAGTTGCTTGGATCTATGGCGAGTTACACGGTGTATCATTTCAACACAGAAGAAGCTTATTTCGACAAGTTCAATTATCCTCATACCGATGCTCACAAAAAAGAACATGAGAAATTTATTGCAGAAGTCTATTCGGTACAAGCACGTTTAGAAGGTGGAACTCTACTTCTTGCACTTGAGCTTACAGGCTTTTTGAAAAAGTGGCTCACCGATCATATTATGGGAAGTGATAAAAAATATGCACCATTTCTTGTAAGTAAGGGCGTTAAGTGATACGGCGGGGACAGAAAACGGCTTCATTTGGTTCTATTTTGTTGCATATCCTATGAAACAATTCTATCATACCTACAAAATTATTGTGTTAACCGAGGAGAAACCATGTCAAAAACAGTTGTAATCGCCGATGATTCCAAGTTTCTAACGAAACATATACAGCAATTCTTTGAAGAGTCTATGGGATTTACCGTTGTTGGCATTGGTCACGATGGCGTAGAAGCGGTAGATTTGTACAAGCAATTTAAACCTGATTTGATTACACTCGACATCACAATGCCGAATAAAGATGGCCAAGATGCATTGAGAGAGATCATTACCGAATTTCCCCAAGCGAAAGTTGTTATGATGTCCGCAGTTCGCGGTGAAACAATGATAGCCTGTATCAAAGATGGGGCGAGTGCCTTTATCGAAAAACCACTTAAATTTGCCGATGCCGATTTTGCCGAGACATTCAAAGAGACAATTAACGAAGTTTTTGAATAATCGGTCCAGTTGATGAATAAAGTGTTGGGAAGTAGAAATACTTCCCTTTTTTATGCACTGAAATGGAAAAGCCGCATGAGAATTTTCACATTAGATGATTTTCTGCACCGTTCTTTTATAAAGTTCGAAATGTTCTAGGAGCGATTCCCTTTTTATTTCATAGCAGATGTTGGGTGAGGATTACTCTTGCTTACGTGGGTTTCCCATGTTGTGAAGAAACCGAAAGTGTGTTGAAATCGCTTGGGAAAAGGTGGACTTGTTGCGATAGGGAACGCCAAATTCTGTGCAGGTTTGTGCGACAATTGGTGCTATTTCCGGATAGTGAACATGGCAGATTTTGGGGAAAAGATGGTGTTCAATTTGGTAGTTCAGACCGCCGAGATACCAGGTGAGAAAGCGATTGTTTGCAGAGAAATCAGAGGTTGTAGCCAGCTGATGTTCAGCAAAATCCTGTGAAATTTTACCGTTGTTATCCGGTTCGGGGAAACTGTTGCTGTCCAGTGTATGCGCCAATTGAAAAATGACCGAAATGGTAAATCCAGCGATCAAATTAATTGCAATATAAGCGATTACAACGTGTTGCCATGAGTGAAACTGCAGGGGGATCACAAACATATAGGTAAAGTAGATCAGCTTGAAACCGATGAAAATCCACGTTGCCCGGTTGTCAATTCCGCGAACTTTGTAGGGACCGATTTTCCGCTGAAAAAACTGTATAAAATCATTTAAGAGAAACCAGTACATGGTCAAGATAGCGTAGAGAAATGGCGCGTACAATGCTTGAAATCGAAAGTGAGGTTTCCAGGGCTGCTGAGGCGAAAGACGAATAAATCCTGCTGTTTGAATATCGTCGTCAATGCCGTTGATATTCGTGTATGAGTGGTGTAGGAAATTGTGTTTTTGACACCACACCAGTGAGTTCGCTCCCATGAAATCGAGCGAAAATCCAAGAAGCCTATTGATTTTTGAAAACTTGCTGTAACTTCCGTGGTTGCTGTCATGCATGATTGAAAAGCCGATCATAACCATGGATTGAGAGAGAAGAAACGTTAAAAGTATCCCGGAAATGAGCGTCGGTTTTCCGAAAACAAGCATTCCATAGGAGGCGCAAAAGAGAAGGACGATAAAAATAGACTTGTGAATCATTGAAGGCGAAGCGAAGGGTGATAGTTTGTTTTCTGTAAAATAACGTTCTACGCGGGCATTGAGTTCCTGTGCAAAAGGGGTACGAGGGGCAAATTTCGCCTGTTTCATGGTGTCCTTACTGTATTTCAAAGTGAAATCATTCGTTGAAAAGTGGATCATTTCGGTGTATGAAATGAGAGCTAGTATACTTCATGGAGAGCCGCATCGCGGGGGTTATTCCACGGAAGTGTTTTCCGCGGAGTCGTTAGAGATTCTATTGCTAATAAGTGCCGGTTTTCAAATCGGTTCTAGTTGTGGAAATATTTGTCGAAATCGATCAGTTTGGGAAGGAGAATAAGTGTCACGAGTCCCGTCAATGAAATCACACCTAGAGGAATCGCCACAATGAGTGACCATGTCAGATTTGTTGGTGTTCCAACTATATAATCGATACCAAAACAGAACAGGGTTGTCAGAATTGCGTGAAACGTCACTTGAAAGCGGAAACGGTTCCGAACCATGGAAAAGCTGACCAACGAAGCAAAGATTGCGCAGGCCGTGAGTACCACAATGGGGAGCGCCGTTTGGTAGTACCACACTCCGGGGCGAATACTATTGAATAGTTTCAGCATGAAGAGTACTGACCCGGTGAGCCAAATCAGAGTAAACACGCGGTTTCTTCCTACAAGCAATACGCCTACTCCCGCAGCTGCCACCGATACCAACGTGGCCAGTGACCAACGGCTCCAGCTGATCAAATGATCGGGGCGATAGTCAAGTACAAGCAGAAGAAAAAAGGCGATCGCTGTAAGGATTAAGCCGGGAGTGATCACTGCCGCTTGAATGTGCAGCAGCTTTGAGCCCGGTAATGACTTCACTTTCGGCCATAGTGGTGAAAGTGTCGGCTCTTCATCATAGCGGTGAATGGGCACCGAGCAGAGTGGGCAGGTGGTCCGGTCTATTTCTACTTCGACACCACATCGTGAACAGTAGGCCATTATGAGATCCTTTCATTTGATTCAATCGAAACCGACAGCCCAGCTTTTTTCAACCGTGTGAAAAAGAGCCGTTCTGGATCGCGATAGTTTTCCAGCGATGAAATGGTTATGGTGGTTTTGTCGCCATAGGTCACTACGCCGATATTGCAACCGGTGACGGGATTGGGATTGGGGATGAAATCAAAACGTTCAATCTGGTCAGCGATCGATTCGGGCTGGCGAATGAGGCCAAGGTTGGTAAATACGCCGGAGTGGCGCGCGGTGGCTATATGGCGGTAGATAATTCGTTCAAACGGCTTTTTGAAGATTCGCGGAAGAAACCGAACGACGGGAGATGCGGAATTGCCAACAATTTGCCGAATTTGCTGATTGATATACTTTTCGTTTACTTCGACCTGCATGTAGTGATGCACCGTATCGAGTATTTCCCTGAAGGTAAAGTGTCCCAAGCGAAGGTCGATTCCGGGAAGTACGGTGAGAAAAAAGTTGCGCATCGTCGTCGAAGGGTAGAGCGCGCGAAGGTTCACCGGAACCATCATGCGAAGGGGAAGTAGTTTTGCTCGCTGTGGATTTTCGGCGTGCAGATCCTGCAGTGCCGCGAGCCAGGTTGTCCCCGTGAGAATGCGGTGTGAATGTTCCGGCATCCATCGTTTGGGCAGGTGATACGCCCCCAAAGAGCGGCGGGGCATGGGAATTTCCGGGCGGTAGAAACGGCGATAGGCATCTTCCCACAGTTCCGGATCGATTGTATCGTGGATTTCGGTTGGGTTATCGTGGATTTCTGTTGGGTTATCGTGGATTTCTGTTGGGTTAGCGTGGATGTCGGTTGGGTTAGCGACTCCCGCAACATACGTTTCCAGAAGGGCATTCAGAAATACCAGTGCGCCGGTGCCATCGGCGAGAACGTGAGCGCATTCTAGGGAGATTCGCTGTTTGAAATAGAGTACGCGGAATTGAAAGCCGCGATCGCGCCGACGGTTCATGGGACGACACGGAGCAAATCGCTCTTCGGAAATTGCGGGAAGATGGCGAATCTCTTGGAAGTAGTTCCAATAAATCCCCTGGCGCAAGCAGACCTGAAAGTGTGGGAAGTTAACAATGGTCTGATCGAGCGCGTGTTGCAGTGATGATGGCGACACCGGTTCAGTCATGGTTGCGGAGAGGCGAAAGACGGTGGTCATGCGGTTGTTCACAATGGAAGGGAAAATCCGCGCGGCACTGTCCAAGCGGTACCATTTTTTGCGCCGCATCAAAGCCATGACGCAACTCCTGTGATCATCATGTCATTGCCAAACTGGTGCCACTGTGGGTTGTCCAGCGCGATCGGCTGATTCATCGGATGCGGTTCGGCCAGAACTAGTCCGTCGGTGCCTCCACCCAAGAGTTTCGGCGCATAAAAGAGATAGAATCGATTCACCGCACGCAGTTCGAGAAAGGTTGAAACTAGCCCGGAACCGCCTTCGACAAAGAGCGAATCGATCTCCTGCTCACCCGCCATGGTGAGAAATCGATCGAGCGATTCGAGATGTGATGCTGATCCGGTGAACCACAGTTCCACGCCATCTGAGGCTGTTTCGATTCGTTGATTTGATGTATCCGAAATGACCATAATCGTCCGTTCGTCGCGAGCGTGATCTCGGAACCAGGTTGCTTTTCCGGCGGTTGCGTCAGACACAAAGGCGATGCGGATCGGGTTTTTTCCCTCTACTCCTCGCACGGTGAGCTGAGGATTGTCTGTTTCTAAGGTTCCTCGCCCCACGCCGATTGCCGTGTGTTTCGCCCGCAGTTCGTGGACAAATCTGCGCGATTCCGGACCGGTGATCCACTGTGATGATCCTTTGCTGTCGGCGACGCGTCCGTCCAATGTCATGGCAAGTTTTACTGTGACCCACGGTTTTTTGTGGGTGATGTAATAGAAAAAATCTTCGTTGAGTTGGTGAGCTTCGGTTTCGCAAATGCCTGTGATCACTTCGATTCCAGCGGCGCGGATTTGTGAAGTTCCTCTGCCTGAAACAAGTGGATTGGGATCTTCCATGGCAATAATCACTTTTGAAAACCCCGCGGCGATCACCGCTTCTGAACAGGGAGGAGTTTTTCCCCAGTGGCTGCACGGTTCGAGTGTGACGTAAAGTTCTGCACCTCGACAGTTTTCACCGGCGGCGCGAATTGCATGGATCTCTGCGTGATCACCTCCCGCAGGTGAAGTAGATCCTGTGGCGATAATTACACCGTCCCGAACAATGACCGCTCCCACCGCAGGATTTGGCGCAGTGAATCCTTTCACTGTTCGAGCAGAATCGAGTGCGGCGTTCATATACATCGTGATCGCATCCATCTGTTTCCTCATTTTCTATTCACTCAATGAAAATACACTCTTGGAACGGTGAAAATAACGATCTCTATTCTTGCATTTCGCTGAAAAAGGTGTCATAATGATTTCAAACAACAGCAAGTGAGGACACCATGCCAAATAAACGAAGACTAAAAATTGTAGAATTGCTCATTGCTCAAGGGTTTATGACCGAAAAGCAGGTGATTCGCGTCATCGATGAACAACAAAAGACGGGTAAAGATATAGCAACACTCGTGGCTGAACTTGGATTTATCTCTCAGCATGATTTAACCGCAATGCTGGGCGAACAAATTCAGATCACTCACCGCAAACGCCTTGGCGAAGTACTCATTGACCACGCCTTGATCACACCTGAACAGCTGCAAGAGGCATTACAGTATCAAGCGACCACACATGAAACGCTCGGCCAGTGCCTGATTCAACTCAAGATTATCGATGAAAGTACCCTGCTCGATGTTCTCGGCGCGCAACTCGATACACCTCACGTGGTATTGGAACACATTGTATTTAACCACAAAATGCTCGAACTTGTCCCTTTGACCTATATCGAACTCTATAAAGTCATACCACTATTCCTTCGGGGAAATCAACTTACAATTGCTATGGCCGACCCGACGAATCTCCGCACCTTGGATCACCTTCGCTTTACCACGGGCAAAGAAGTTGAACCGGTAATTGCTTCGGAAGTGAGTATCGAACACTATATCCGCAAGCTCAAAAGTGGTGATGTCGTTGAAGTAAATAAGCCACTCGACACGATGGAACGGGTTAATCTCGACGCTCTTAATAATATGGCAGATCCTGAGTTCGCCGTTGCTTCGGAATATGGCGAAGCGGTAGTGAATATCGTCAACAATCTCGTGTTTAATGCAATTGAAGAAAACGCTTCGGACATTCACATCGAAGAGACAAACAGTCATATTCGGGTGAGATACCGCATCGATGGTGTGTTGATCGAACGGCGCACCCTGGATCTGCACTATCTCGCGCCAATTATTTCCCGCTTGAAAATCATGGCGAATATGGATATCGCAGAAAAACGCAAACCGCAGGACGGAAAATTCCACCTTCACCACGACAAACATCAGGTTGATGTTCGCGTGTCGACGTTCCCCACGGTGAGTAGAGATAAAGGATTGCAGGAAAAAGTCGTACTTCGTGTGCTCAACGCTGATTCCGGTTCCTATTCGCTAGGAGATATTGGCTTCCCCGCGCCGGTGCTTCAGAAAATGAAAGAGATTCTCGGGTATACGAACGGCTTGATTCTGGTAACCGGTCCCACGGGTAGTGGAAAAAGCACTTCACTTTACGCGGCGTTAAAACATCTTCAAAGCCCGGAAGTGAACATCGTGACCATGGAAGATCCCGTGGAGTATGCCATCGATGGAATCGCGCAGGGGCAGATCCACAACAAATCAGGATTTACCTTTGCATCGGGAATGCGCGCGATTCTTCGTCAAGACCCGGATATTATCATGGTAGGAGAGATGCGTGACAAGGAGACCTGCGAACTGGCGGTTCAGGCGGCTTTGACCGGTCACCTCGTTTTATCAACTCTTCACACCAACGATGCCGCTTCGGCATTTACCCGCTTGATGGATATGTCGATCGAACCGTATTTGATCACGTCGTCCCTTCGCGGAATTCTCGCTCAGCGGCTGGTGCGCAAGATTTGCCCGCACTGTCGCGATTCTTACACGCCACCAAGTTCGCTCTCGGCTGAATTTGGCTATCCACTTCCGGAAACGCTGTTCCGCGGAACTGGCTGTGCGCACTGTGCAAACACTGGCTATTCAGGACGGACGCCGATCTTTGAACTGCTGGTTCCCGATGAAACGATTGTGAATATGGTGATGCATCGGGCTACCGCCTTGGAAATTCACACCTACGCGGTAAAAAGTGGCTTGTCTCAGACCTTGCGGTTCCATGGATTTCATCTCATAAAAGAGGGGATCACCACGGTGGAAGAGGTTATGATGAAAACCGAGCGCGATGGCATTACCCTCGTTCCCTATGAAAAAGAGATCACCGAAATGTAACTGAAGTTGTCGTGTGAAATGATTAGGGCAGTGAAATTTGATTTCACTGCCCTTTTTGTTACTCTTTTGATGATTTTAGTTTTTCTGGCTTGCAAAGAACTTTTTCATCAGCTGACGCTCGAAGGCATTTTTTGCAGAAAAATTTGGGTTTTAGCAGAAGTTCGAGAAGTTCCTCGCGGTTTTTTTCTTCGGCCCACTCTTTTGATCGACAGAGTTTTTTCTTTCCCATAATGCCTCTTTTCAATTTTCTACACAAATGTCTTCATGTGATGGTTCGTTATAACGGTGCGAAAACAGTGCCATGCGAAATTCATGGAAAAAAAAAGTATGCTAGGGAAGCGTGCGGTTGAGCAGATAGGTTATTTCTCCCACTTTGGTGAGTGGGATAATTGTTGCGAAGTAGAACTGAGCCACCTGATCAGGATCGATCTGCTTGCGAATTAATGGATTTGAAATCGCCTGAATAGAGGCACATTTTTCGCGGATACGAATTATAATGCGATCTTCCACCTCTTGCCGCGTGAGCAGTCTCATCAGAGCCTGTTCATCTTTGGCGCGAATCAGTTCTGTATAGTGATCGGGGTTTCCGCGAAATTTGGCTTCCGCAACATAGAATGATCCAAAATGGATTCTTCGCGCGATTGCCTGTAGTGAAGCGATATCGGTTTCTGCGGTGGTGCCGTATTCTCCATCATTTCCCACTGTGATCCGGTCGAGCAGTTCTGTGTAGGCCAATCGAATCGACGCAGTGAGATTGATCTGATTGAAATCGCAAATCTGAAGTCCCACATCGCGATCACCGGCCATACCTTCAGCAGGGATTGGCAGGTCGCTAAAAAAAGGACGTTCTTCGGCAACGACATAGCGCCCGAGCATGGCGTGGGTCGATTCATGGAATCGCAACATGTGGTTTAGCAGGGTCGATTCGGTGCCGCTGAGAGGAAACCTGTTCGGTTCATAGACGGCGAGATTTCGTCCCAGTTGCACTCGATCGATAAGACGGAAAATGATTGTCTCTTCGAGCGATTCAAGGCGGGTTGCGATTGCAGACAAATCAAAGCTGAACATGGAACCTCCACAGGGTATTTTAGCAAACATCAAGCCCAAATATACAACGATCACCACCAATTGCAAAGGATCAGAAGATGAATGAACTGAAACACTACTCGTTGAATCTGAATCTCCTTGAAGGCCGATTTTTACGCCGCCCCAACCGATTTGTCGTCTATGTCGAAATCGATGGCAAAGAGTGTGGAGCTTCGCTGCCAAATCCCGGAAAAATGCAAGAGCTGCTGTTCCCCGGAGTTACTATGCTTCTCATGCCCATGGACACGGATCGGGTTACCTATCCGTTTCGAGTTGAGGGGATTATCACCGATCAGAACGATGTAATAATGCTCAATACGGTGAAAACGAACGATTGTGCCGCATGGTTGGTGGAACACAATCTAATCCCATCGCTGAATGGTTGGCGTTTGGTACGCCGTGAAATTACCGTAGGAAGCAGTCGCTTTGATCTTCTTCTTGAAAAAGAGGGGAAAGAGCTCTACTGCGAAGTGAAATCATGCACGCTATTCGGCGGCAACATGGCGATGTTCCCCGATGCGGTGACTGAGCGCGGCAGACGCCACGTGGAAGAGTTGGGCGAACTGGCTCGATCGGGAGTTGCTACGGCGGTTCTGTTTATGATTCACTCTCATCGAGTTCATGGATTTTGCCCTGACTATCACACCGATCCGGCATTTTCAACCACACTGTATGAAAATCGTTTCGACGTGCAGATCATTCCGCTTTCCCTTGGATGGGATCGAACCCTAACGCTTACAGGCGGTATTCGCGAAATTCCTCTTCGCTGGGATCTGTACGAAAAGCACGGTGTCCTCGATTCTGGGATTTATCTCTTTTTGATGGAGCTCGATGAAGATCGCACTATTCAGATCGGGGCGCTTGGCGAAATTGATTTTTCCAAGGGATTTTATTGCTATGTCGGTTCTGCAAAAATCGGATTGTCGAAGCGGATCGATCGTCACAAACGCCAGCGCAAAGCGATGCATTGGCACATCGATTATCTTCGCACGGCTACGCGCGTTGTTGGTTCGTGGCCGGTTCGTTCTGCCCTTGTGGCTGAATGCGAACTGGCGCAGATGGTGGGTTCAATTGCGGAGTGTTCTGTGGGGCAGTTCGGTAGTTCTGATTGCCGGTGCGAATCACATCTGTTCTACTTTTCTTCTAATCCAACGCGAACCCGCCCGTTTCAGGATATTCTCACCGATGTTCGTATGGTGAGAGTATAAAAAATGCCGGAAGAGACTCTTCCGGCATAAATGATCATCTTGAAAAATCAATTAAAGGGTTAACATTATGTTAAAGCTAACCATTGGCAGAACTGAAAAATTGGTTTTGGGGTTGAGCTTGTCGATTCGAGAATCTTCGATAACCTCCCATTTTCCTTTCGTTTCAGAAGCGAAGGTTCCTGTTTCAGGCCATCGCGCAATGAGGTGCTGTTCTCTGACGACTCCCATCTGGAAATAAACGAGAGATTCCAAGAATATTCGCTTGTATCCGAAGGCAACTCTCGCCTTGGGGCCACCAAGAGTGAACGCGGTAATATCGTGACGGATGTCAGGGTTGGGTAGAATCGGATCATTCCCAAGGAGAAGGTCGCCAATGAAGCGATTAAAGTTTTGTTCGCGAACTACTAGTGCACCTATGCTCGTACCAATACCGGTTTTAAGAAATTCTCCGAACTCTAAATCATACGTCCATTCGTAGAATCCACCAGCTACCGCTGATACTTCTTTCTTAAGTGTCGATCTGTCTGGCGTGTCGTTAAATGTAGAAAATGCAGACATATCTCCAAGAATAACTGATACTTCATGCGTGCTTGCACTCTGTTTTATGCCACCTGCACTAAGTCGCACGGCGGGAAAAATCGATGTGCCATTTCGCGCTGAAAAAAATCCTGCCGAGAGAACCGCTTCTTTGTGTTTCCCGCCAACGCCATAGGTTGATTTCTTTATTGTCGAAAGATTGATCGTATCCGGTTTGCTTGTGTAGAAAAATTTCTTTTCCGTGAGCACAACCGTTTCGTCGGAAGGGGTGATTGTGACGTCATCTCGGCCGATTTCAATTCCATTTTTGAATATGATCCCTTTGTTGTGGTGTGCTACCAACTCTAGTTCGCGCGGTTTAGCCGGTTCTGTAACAACAGGAGTGATAACCGTGTCGGTTGCTTTTTGGGTCACTGCCGCAATAAAAAGCGTTGTGTCTGTTGTGGCATTTTTGGGTTCTGTTATATCGATATTCGAAAGAACCGAAGCGATATATGGAAGTGACACGGTAAGTACCTTTTCAATTGAACCCTCTTGGTTATGATCCACCGTCTTATCGATTTTTGATGATTGCACGTCGATAAGGCGCACTTCGGTGTAGTAGATCGAACCGAGTTTTCCCACACTTCCGGCGACCATTTTCTCTACCCCGAGAAGTTGTCCTACTTCGACAGCACACTCGGACGATGTACAACCGGTCTGCTGAAATCCTTGTTCTTGAAGGATCGCTTCCATTTCACCACGGTCGAGAACTGTGTAGATGCCTAGTTTTACCATTTCAGAACTGAGCTTTTTGGTGAGAATCTGCGCTTCCTGAGCGGAAATTTCGATCGGGTCAAGCTGAAGAATCGCGATATTGGTTTTTGTCTGTCCAATTGCAGATAGGCAAAACAGCAAAATAGTTGCTGTCAAATGTTTAAATTTCATGGTTCCTCCTTGAAAAAGCTATTATCTAGGCGAATTGTACCATGAATTGATCTGCATTTCAATCATCAAATTAGTGTTTTTGTAGGAGATGTGTGGTATCTATGAGTAGATTTACAAGCATTTTCCACAATGCTCTTTATCGTGTATCGTTACTGATTTTCCCTCCCAGGTGAGAATGCCGCAATCGTGCAGTTTTCGGATCGTTCGCGAAAGTGTTTCTGCGGTTGTCCCGATAGCAAGAGCGATATCTTTTTTCGAAATTCCCGTGGTGAACTGTTTTACATCGCCATATTGGTCTTCAAAGAAATGGAACAAGCGATCAACCACGTCAAGCGTCGAGGCTTGTTGGACCTGTTGTGTCAAATGGCGAAGTTTCATCATGATTTGCCGAATAAATGCATCGCGAAACTGAGGTTCTTCGAGAAGCTTTAGAAAATCCTGTTTCCTGAATGAAAAAACTTGCGAGTTTTTTAAGGTCACCGCCGAAGCTGGATAGGTGTCTCGTTCAAAAAGAATAACTTCGCCAAATATTTCTCCCGGTTTAACCACCTTGAGAACTACTTCTTTGCCATCGGGGGTGATAGTGTTGATTTGAACTGATCCCTGCACAAGGACATAGACTGTTTCGCCGGGCATTCCGTGAATAAAGAGCGACTCTTTTTTTTCGATCATATGATTTGTGGTGATCAGTGCGATTGAATCAATCAGCGAATCGGGAAGATTTTCGAAGAGAGAAATTCGGGAAAGTATACCCGCTTTGTCAACCATGATTACTCCTTTTCTGAGAGGGTGTTAAAAATACACTTCTGAAGTGTAGATAGGGGAAAAGAGTGTGTTTTGTCTCTGTGAAATGTATTTTCCGATTCAATTTAAAAGAGGGATCTTGTATGAATAGTGTGACTCATCTTGAAATCAACAAAACCTTTTGTGGAACACCCTTTGATATTTCCGAAGGTTTTGCTCGGGTGTCTATGGATTGTTGCTCTGAAATGGCCGCGGATGATCGCGGACTTGTGCACGGAGGATTCATTTTTGGTATGGCCGATTACGCGGCGATGGTGGCGGTGAATGATCCACTAGTCGTTCTTGGATCTGCAGAAACGAAATTTCTTAAGCCGGTACAAGTGGGAGATACGGTCGAAGCTGTTGCACGAGTGCAGTCAGAATCGGGGAAAAAGCGGATCGTTGCGGTGGACGTGATCCGTGGCGAAGAGACTGTGTTCACCGGCACATTTACCTGTTTTGTTCTTGAAAAACACGTGTTGGATTGATTGGCACGATCTCTGCGCTTTCTACCGTCTATTAACAAGGAGTGGAAAATGCAGAAACGTGTTATTGGTGCGATCATTGGGGGAATTCTTGGATTTGCGTATTATAAACTGGTTGGTTGCCAGAGCGGAGCATGCCCGATCACCTCAAACCCGTGGGCTTCGATTGGCTATGGGGTGCTCATGGGATCATTGATTGCATCGTAGTGATGCAGAAGGTTCAACGATCTGTTGAACCTTCTGTTGCGTTATTTGTCTTCATCTGCGACAAAGCTGATCGCGATTGATCCATTTTCTGGTCTCAAGCGGCGAGTAGCAACTTCGGCGGCAGAAAACATTCGTTTTGATGCTTTTACCGATGGCGTTTCTGCATATTTATCAGAGAGATAGACCACCTCAGTAATTCCCGATTGAATAATTACCTTGGCGCATTCGTTGCATGGGAATAGTGCCACATAGATTGAACACCCTTTTAGCGGGGTTGTTGCATTGAGCACGGCATTCAGTTCTGCATGGGATACAAAGGGGTATTTTGTATCGCCAAAGTCGCCTTCACGCGCCCAAGGAAACTCGTCATCAGAACAGCCTCGAGGAAATCCATTGTATCCGGTACCAACAATGCGCTTGTCGCTGTTGACAATACACGCACCCACCTGAGTGCTCGGGTCTTTGCTGCGCTGTGCAGACAAGAGTGCCACGCCCATAAAGTACTCATCCCATGATATGTACTCTTCCCGTTTTGATGCCATAATTTTGATCCTTTGAAAAGTTTTCAAGAAAATAGCTTTTGCTCACGTACGGTTCCCAACCTTTGCTACACCTTGACAGAGAAGAAAAACTATTTCACACTTATAGAAACTTTTTTTCGGAGTTTCGCATGAAATCCATTCTCATTGCCCTTGTTCTGCTCTCAATCGTTCAAGAGCCACGAATATGTAGAATTGGTCAATCTCTCAAATGACACATTCGTAATCTCTGAATTGTCCCTTTTCGATGGAGCGACTAGCGATCAGGTGATTCCCAAGTCAAATGCTACGCGCCTTCTGCCTGGAAGTGTGCTTCTCATTCTTGATCCTGACTACTTTTTACAAGATACACCGTTTCCGAATGCCATTGATTCTTCTGCTATTGTAGCCACGGTAAATCACGTTTCTATCTGCGGCGGCCTCTCCGAAAGCGATGGCTTTCGTGTTGATTATCGCGGGGAAGTGGTGGCATCGTGTTACGATTCGATCAACGATGATGGAAAACTACTGTTTTCAGCTCCAGTGAAAGAGAGTGAACCGTTAGTTCTCGGTCGCCATGGATATTTCTTGGATCAGCCGTGGCGTGAAATGAATTGCTCTCCCGGTTCGATCAATGGGTTACGCGAATCTATCTACCTTGAGTATGTTACAACGGCTTCGCTCTTGCGCTTTTCCCATAGAACTTTTACTGCGGCGGGGAGTGTTTCTGTGCGGATTAATGGAGAAAGTGTCAAGATTGTACCAAGCGGAATAGAAATGAACATTGATTCGGTGCAACTTCCTGATTCTTTAATATCGGTAGATATTGAAATTACTGCAAATGGGATCACACGAATCGAAAAGATTGACTTGTCGAAAATCCGCATTCCCTCAGGAGCAATTCAGTTCAGTGAAGTTGCGCCTCGCGGCGAAATCGAATGGATTGAGTTGAAAAATCGTGGCAACCAAGTGGTCGATCTCGAAGGATGGAAAATCTACAACAGTGAAGATTCTGTGACTCTTCCTTCGATTCGCATGGCTCCGGGTGAGTATGCCGTTCTTTCGGATTCGCCGCTTCTGTGGCCGATTCAATCGACGGAAATATCTCTCTTCAGTCTGGATAATTATCGCGACACCTTGAGAATCGATTCGCCCTTGGGGAAAATGGATTCGATTTGCTGGGACTATACCAAGTTGCCCAAGTGGACCACAGAAACAGTTCACCGAACGGTGGAACTGAATGGCTTCAGTGAAAAAGCTGTGCGGTTAGGGACACCTACTCCGGGAGCTACGACTTCGCTTGTTTCTGACGACACACCATTTACATTGACAGTAAAACCAGAGCT
>JAIFMU010000167.1 GCA_020048285.1 bacterium
TCGAAGAAACCGCCGTATACGAAAGTACGTACGGTGGTGTGAGAGGTCGGTGAGACAGGGGTTGTCCTTTTCTCACCTCCTACTCGATTGGTCGCTACAGATTGATATAAAAGGAGGCGTTACCAGTCTTTCAGACATTACAACTGATCCAACGTACATCCTTCGAGCATAACATCATCGATCTCGAGTGTTAATGGCCCGACGGCACTGAGATTATGATTGCCGTGGAACACACATTCAATCCTCTGAATTTTTGACCGAACACTGTTCCACGGATGTTTTTTCTCAAGAATTGGATCAATGAGGTGCAAGTCTGCCACGGGAATGGTGAATTCCTGCCAACCGCCCGTGAGCGGTATCAATACTCCATATTGATCCATTGTTCCATTCAAAACGCCCGCTTCAAGATTGATTCTCACCGATCCATTTCCGCGCGCGCGGAATTTCAAGGCAGTCATCGATGAAAGATCGGCACCTAACAACTTCAACCGAACACCGGCGTATTTTCCTCCGTGATTCAGCGGTGAAGTTGTCACCGTGAGCGCCCCCTTTTCAATGAGAGGAGTAATAGTCGTGGTATCGTTTTTGTCGTTGAACAGTTCAAACTGCCACGAACCGTCGCGATAGATTCGCTGTTCTTTAGAACTGAATGATTTCCACTCCGTCCCGCCGAGAAGTTCGGTCAGCGGATTGCGATCAAACCCATCGCTGAAATTAGCGATCAGAACGCCAGAAGGAGGAACAATTATTGAAGAATCGAGATTTGATTTCAAATTCACCGCCCCGCAGAGAAAACGGGAAGCTCCATCTGAATAGATCACCGGATACCACCCCGCCGGAACCTTTTCGAACCGGAATGCTCCACCCGACACGGTGGCCCTCGTGTCAATCCCCGCAAGGAAAAGTGTGCCAGAGCTCTGCCCTGCAACAGTTCCACTGAATGTGCAGTACGGCGAGAGCACCGTGGTATCGGTGAGATTTTCTTCAAACAGCGAGATTGCTTCGTTGTCCGTTGTCACGATAATCAGTTCGCGAGCAATCGTATCGTGATTCACGGAAAAATAGCCATTTTTGTCGGTCATGGTGGTTATTGCCGAATCATTTCCCTGAAGCGTTTTGTCTCGATTTCGAATGGTCACGCGAGCATTTACCGCCGGTTTGTTCGAGGAAAGCATCACAATACCGTTGGTTGTTTCAGTACCGCTTCCTCCGGCAACCGTGGGATTTGATCCGCATCCGACGAAAATCAAGGCAAGAACAAACGACAAAGTGATTAAACGATTAAACGAGAATTTCGTCGTTTGGTCGATTAATCGTTTTAGCCGGAAATCCCATTTTGTCATTTCGTCATTGAATCGTTTCGGCCGGTTATCCCGTAGTATCATCATTTTCATTTCGATTCCTCCACCGTGGAAAGCGGGAACACCTGAAGATTAATCTGATACACCCGATCGACGGTCGGTTCCGCCGCCACCATTTCAAGAATTTCCCTTCGCACATTCGCCAGTTTCTCTCGAATCGCTTCGAGGCACTCGGAGGATGTGGATATTGTCACAGAAGAGATATCCCGCTGCGCCGGAGCAATTGTTTCCAATGCTTCAGAAGCGCGGCTGATCATCTGCTTCTGGAACTCGCGAATCCCCCGCGATTTCCATTGATCACCGGTAGTGAGTATCGATTCACAGGGGCGTAAATAACCGTATTCATCCGGTGCAATCAGCTTGAGTTCGGTCAATGTTTTGATCGCCCGTTTTGCTTCGGCTTCACTGATCGAAGGAATCAGTTTTTTTGCAAGATCTGCGTAGTTGTCGGAAAAATCAAAGTGAGTCAAAAGTTCTCTCACGGGAACCGTGAACCAGTCGGAAAAGTAGCGGTACGTGTTGGTTTCGATTGTTTTGCCGCAGGAGTTTTTCAGCGAAATCAGTTTGGAAAAGAGCTCCTTTTCCGCTTCGGTGCTCTTGGTTCGATTGAAATGAACCAGCGTGATAAAGTACTCCCGTTCCCGTTTTTCCAGTCCGAGGAAATCTGCCAGCGGTTCGATTGAACTTTCGCCAAGATGCTTTTGCCGACTGATCACTTTAGCGTAAAAGCTCGCATCGATGCCGATCTTTGCCGCCACATAGCGGAATGAAAAGTAGGAGTGAACCGCCTTATGCGATTCAAAATGGTCTTTGAGAAAGTCGCGATATTCGAGATAGTTGAAGACTGATTCCATATTTTGTCCTGTGGAACAGATTTCCGGTGACTGTTTCCATAGTATAGTCGATCAGACAAGATTTTCTCTCTTTTTATTAAGAATATGCATCTTTGGTGTGGAACAGTTGGTCGACAGGAGAATGAATTTGAATGAGGATTCTTACGAATGATCGAAACCGTGTTAAAAAAATGGGTATCGATCAGATTCGATCGATACCCATTTCTGCGTTGAATCCGCTTGTTACTCTGATTCATTTTTGAAAATAACGCGCAATTTTTTCCACATAGGTTTTCTGCTTGCCGTTTTTCTTTTCTACGTCGCCGAACTCAAAGAACTTCACACCTTTTATACCGACAAAACTGAACAACGCCTTTTTCATCAGATTCTGGTGCGCATTCCCAAGCCAGAGATGCATATACCCCGCGGGACCTTTCATGGTGCTGATACAGACCGAGGATTTTCCTTTGAGCAACTGTTCGGGGAAAAGTCCACCGGTATCTCTATACGCAAAGTTTGACGCAAAAATCCGGTCGATAAATCCCAAAAGCATGGCCGGTGGTCTTCCCCAAAAGATGGGGTAGATAAAAATGAGACGATCAGCCCAGAGGATTTTAGTGCGATACTCTTCAAGAGATGGATCGAGATACATATCCCTTCGCCGTTTTTCTGCGTTATAGATCAGCACCGGATCAAACTGTTCTGCATAGAGATCAATGGTCAGTACCTCTTGTGAACTCGTTTCCAATCCCTTGAGTGCGCTTTCATACAAGCCTGCACAGAGACTTTCGTGGTTTGGATGCGCATAGATTAGTAGATTTCTCATGGTTTTCTCTTTTTTACTATGTTTGTAATCTCAAATGCATTTGTTGAAGTATTCAATCGTTATAACCCATCGTGATTACTACTTTCCCGCGAGCGTGTCCCTCTTCGAGATAGCGCAGTGCCGTCGGAAGTTCCGCCAGTTCGTAGGTACGATCAATAAACGGGGTGACTTTTCCCGATTCGATCTGTTCCTTTATAAACTGAAGATCTTGCTGATTCGGTTTTGATAGAATATTGGTCATTTTTTGGGTTCCCCGTTTAGAGATAAATGCTCCTTTCAGAAGAACTTCGAACATCTGCTTCGTCGAACCGCCGGTCATGACGTATCTCCCGGTCGGAGTGAGCACGCGCTTGTACTCCGCAAGAGAGTGATAGCCATTGGCGCCGATAATCAAATCATAGCGAGCTGACTGTTCGGTGAAATTTTCTTTCGTGTAATCGACAACAAAATCGGCACCGAGCGATCGAACCATCTCAACCTTTGAACTACTGCAGACCGCCGTCACCACCGCTCCGAATGATTTCGCCAGCTGAAGCGCAAACGTTCCCACACCACCGGAAGCGCCGTTGATCAGCACTCTATCTCCGGCGGCAATAGCGCCGGTGCGAAGTGCGAGAAGGGCGGTCACCGATGCCAGAGGTACTGCGGCGGCCTGTTCAAAGGTGAGGTTTTTCGGTTTCAAAACAAGCGTATTCTCTTCTGCAGTGGCATATTCCGCGAATCCACCAAAATGCGAAGACGAAAGATCGCCGAAGACTTCATCTCCCGGCTTAAACTGAGTAACCGCGGTTCCCACCGATTCAACCACGCCGGCAATATCGGCACCGAGAATCGGAAATTTTGGTTTGAACCATCCCGTATACATTCGTGCTAGAAACGGGTCTGCACGAAGAAGATGCCAGTCTGCCGCATTGAGTGACGCCGCGCGAACTGAAACTAAGACTTCTGTCTCTTTCGGCGTCGGTTTGGCAACCTCTTTAAGTTGTAAAACATCCGGTGATCCATATTTTTCATAAGTAAAAGCTCTCATAATCTATTCCTTAGTTGTGTTATTCTTCATCTCGTACATATTCTAACAGGTCGCCGGGCTGACAATTCAGTTCACGGCAGAGTGCTTCAAGTGTTCCCACGCGGATCGCTTTTGCTTTTCCGGTTTTAAGGATCGAAAGATTTGAATCGGTCAGGTCGATTCGTTTGGCCAGTTCATTAAGCGGTATTTTTCGGTCAGCCATAACCCGATCAAGTCTAAATATTAGTGCCATACTGTTCCTTTCAGATTGTAAGGTCGTGTTCTTCTTGAAGAACGGTTCCACTTTTAATAATTTCACAGAACAGGAAAAGCACGACGCTCAAGAGCATTGTGTTCAGACTAAAGGTGAGAACGCCAAATCCAAGATTGAGTTTGCTGATTGTCGAAAGTAACGCCACATTGCTGGTATTAAAGACAATTTCATTTTTGAAATTATCAAAAAGCTGCCGTGACTTGCGCACCATTATCAGCATGAGCACTATCACCGCTTCGAGATAGGGAAGCATGAGCAGTTTTAGTCCCAGCGGAGTCGATCTGAACTTTTCCCAATCGTGTTCACTTTTTTCGGTACAAGTGATCGATGGATTTTGAACCGAATCGTTGCACACCACGGTTGAATTTTTCTGGAGAAATGTTTCGCCATCCGGAGTCGAAAAAAAGATCATCGCTCCCGCCGCCAAAGGTGCGACTATGAGTGCAATGAGAAGCAGGTACCACGAAACATGCAGAAGTGAACTGACTGCTGATGAGAGTGATCGTTTTCCAAAATAGTTCATATCAAAACAGTAAATTTTTATTGAAATTCAATAAATTTATGGCGCATTTCATCAAAACAGAGCTGTTTTCCAGATGAATCAAGGAAGCGAAGTTAGTCTTGAGATAGTCTATCACAACGAAAGACATGATTTCAAAGATGCGTTGATCGGCGAACAAATCGCGTGTCACCTACCCCATTCACTCCAAACCGATTCATGGTGTGGAACAACTGGTCGACAGAAGAATTGAATCAGGGCAAAAATTCGGGAAATGAACTGAACTCTCGGCGTATCTTTGCGATGTGAACAATTACAAAGGATCCGCCATGAAAAAGCAACTGCTCGCTCTGACCGCTTTCGCCGGAATCGCACTCTCTGCCCCGAAAGATTCTCCAATCGATCCGTGGGAGTACCAGAAACTGCTCGGTCACGGGTTCGATGTAGCCTGGGCGGAGTTCAAGGTCAAGATCGAAGGGTACGGAGTCGATGAAATTTCCGCCATGAAAGAACACCGGTTCAAGACCGCGCGGATCAGAACCAACCTTCCCGCAGATCAGACACTCTTTGATATGCTCGATGTACGAATCAACGATTGTCTCGACAGTGGAATTGTGCCGATTCTCGCTTATCAAGGTGGACCAATGGAAGCGGATCCGTCCGAAGCAAATCAAGCTCTTGCCGTTGAATGGTGGCGAACTGTGGCTGCTCACTACGCCGACTATTCGCACAAACTTGCGTTTAATGTGGTGGTCGAATGGACTGAAGCGATGTCAAAAGAGGCGGTTCTGGTGAACGGCTTTTACGAAAAAGTAACGCCGGCAATTCGGGAATCAAATCCAACGCGCATTACTATCTATTCACCGAAGCGAATTTCAAATCCGGAATATCTCGATTCGATGGTGATTCCTCAGACGGCGGGAAACTACGTTATGGCGGAGTGGCACTTTTACGCCGCCGGTCCCAGTGAAGATCCAACCAGTCCGAAATACTGGACGACCGGAACGGATGAACAGAAAAAACTGATTACTGACAAAGTGAAATTCGCCACTGACTGGAGTGCAAAGAACAACATTCCCACGTGGGTCGGCGCGTGGATGGCGGGGAACTACAACAAGGGAAATACCACTTCGATGGCGACCCAGATCGGGTTTGCTGCGTACATGACTCATGTGCTTGATTCTGTAAATATTCCGTGGTGTATCAATACAATTGACAAATACTACGACTATACAACGAACATGTGGATCGATTCGATGACGGCTCTTCGCGATACAATCGATGGGATAAGTTCTGGTGTGGTTTCACTCTCGTCGAAACAATCAGTTATTCAACCTAAGGGATTTACTATTCACCACAATTGTGTTACCTTTACGACTTCCGGCTTGAGAACAATCGAACTGTTCAATTCAAAGGGGCAGAAACTCTTTACCAAAGAGATCAGCGGATCGACCTTTGAAATTCCAGAAGGGTTTGCTACCGGGATTTATGCACTGAGAGTGATCGATCAAACTGGTTCAGTATTCAGTTCAACATTAAAATCTATACAATAGAGCGGAGAAACCTATGAAAAACGGTAGTATCATAGTAATAGCAGTCAGTTCGGCACTGTGTGGGGACTTTTTCATCGAAGACAACTGGGCTCCTCGATCTGCCCCGACCTTTACAGCCTACCGCGACACGACGATTCAGGCCGGAACTGCAGCCATGACCGTGACGATCAGCCCGAAAGTGGAACTGACCAAAATCAGTTCCACGCTCTTTGGGAACAATGCAAACGCTTATATGGGAAATGCCATGGTCACTTCGCCGGAAGCGATCAAAAACCTTCGCAATGCCAATATCAGTTTCATGCGTCTTCCCGGAGGAAACTGGTCGAATATCTGGATGTGGGATCACACGCTTCCGACTGATGTTAAAGCGGAGTATCTGCCGATGCTCAAGTCCGCTCCTCAAGTGAACTGGACTATGAAAACCGACACGCTCTATGCACTGGCCGATTCGATCGGCGCGAAACTTCAGCCCTGCGTGAACTATTCGCTCGCTCGCTTTTACAACGGGACCGACCGAGTCAACCGAGCGGCTTCCTACGCGGCAAAATGGGTTCGCGATCTGAAAGCCAAGGGGAAAAAAGCTCCGTACTGGGAAGTGGGCAACGAAAATTACGGCAAGTGGCAGGCGGGTTACACGGTCACTGGTCTGGACACGATTTCCGGTTCAGAATACGGCAAAGATTTCGGGATTTTCGCAGACTCCATGAAAGGGGCGAATCCGGCGATCAAAATTGGAGCGGTGATCTATACTGACGAAACAGGCTATCGAAACTGGTCAGCGGGAGTGCTCGGATCGCTCAACGGCAAAGCGGATTATCTGATCATGCACGAATACTTTACCTTTGCCAACAATATCAACGATGTTACGGCAAACGAAGTGATCGCATCGGTTTCCAAGATCAAAGAGGATCGCGACAATATCGATTTCATGCAGAACAAATATCTCGGTGAAACAGCGACGAAACTTCCCGTGATGGTGTCCGAGTTCAACCTTCGCTGCGGAACCAAACAGACCACCATGCTCGCCCCGATTTTCCAGACCATGGTACTTAACGAGTTCGTGAAAAACAAATTTGCCATGGTGAACATTTGGGATATCGCCAACGGAACTTCAGCCGACGGCGACCACGGGATTTTGGCCCGAAAAGATCCAGTCATTCCCGACAACGCGCCGAATCCGGGATTCTTTACCTACTACTTTATGACCAGATTCACCGGCGACAAGCTGAGTCAAACGGTCAGTTCGGACACCACGGTTCGTTGGTACAGTTCATCGTTCAGCGATGGCAGTCAGGGAATCACGGCGGTGAACCCTTCGAACAAGCCGATGAATGTTCAGATCAATCTAAACGATTTTGCAGTTGACACACTGACATGGTTCGTGCTCGGCGCTGATTCGATCTTGTCGCCCACAGTGAATATCAATGGAATCAAACCGAAACTCGCCGCCGGTGGTCCCGAACTCTACGACACGATCGCTCCGTTCAGAACACCCTTCGTTTCGGGGAATTCGATCACCGTTCCACCATTTTCGTGCCTGTACGGCGTGCTTTCGGCGGGCGGTTCAACGAATGTTCTGTCGAATCAAACGGTCAAATCTTCGGGGATGACGATTCGTGGAAATTCGATACTGTTTGAAACTTCCGGCACTCGAACAATCGAACTGTTCAATCAGAAAGGGCAGAAACTCTTTTCGAAAGGGATCAGTGGAAGTGCCTTTGAAATTCCTGCGGGATTTGCCAAGGGAATCTATACGGTGCGGGTGAATGGGATGGGATCGGTGGTCAGTTCGATGGTGAGATTGTAGAGGGGATTCCTATTGCTGATTGATCATTTTTCCCACGTGGGAAAAATGATCCTTACCGATTACAATTTTCAGGGGTTCCCCCTACTCAATTTCTCGTTTTTTCTTCTGTTCAATCTGCGTACTTTTCTTAACCGCTTCAAGGAAATGTTTCTCTACATCAGTAGGCTCTTCAAGCATCCGTTTGCGAAACTTTTCGTACTCTTCATGAGCTTTCTCAATCGCCTGTTCATGGGATATTGCCCCCGCATGATTGAGTAGCTCCCGTCCGGTCATGGTGAGAAACATATCAAGTCGCTCCGCCCAGTTGCTCATGGTCATGGGTGTGTGGTTCAGTGCCTGAAGTTCCGCCATTTCGAGATAGGCGGTGACAATGCGGTTGAGAATGTTCAGTTCCTCTTGGGAAAGGTAGTTCTTGGCGACATCCACATCCCGTTTGATAATCCGACTTCCCGGAAAGTTGGTGATTCCCATATTCGGTTTCTCCGCATCGGCACGATCAAAGATCAGTTCTGCCGCCGTATGACCGTGAGATGCCCAGTGCATCTTATTTTGCATACTCTTGAAAAAGAGTTGTGAACTCTCCGCTTTCGGATCATAGTCGATACTGGTGGCGTAAATCTCCAGAACCTTTTTCCAGAACACCTTTTCGGAAGATCGAATATCGCGGATTCGGGCGAGCAGTTCTTCAAAGTAGCGGCTCTGGTCAGGGTTTTTCAACCGCTGATCATCCATGACAAACCCTTTGACTATGTACTCTTTCAGCTTTTGAGTTGCCCAGATTCGAAACTGCGTGCCGCGAATGCTGTTGACCCGATAGCCAACAGAAATAATTGCATCCAAATTGAAGTACTCAACATTCCGAGCTACTGAACGACCGCCCTCATCTTGAACTGTTGCAAAATTTGCAACAGTTGCCTCCCGTATTAATTCACCGCTCTCAAAGATGTTTTTGAGGTGGCGGCTGATCCCCGATTTGTCAATGCCAAAGAGTTCTGCCATCTGATTTAAACTCAACCAAAGCGTTTCATTCTGAAGTCGTGTTTCAACCCGAACTTTCCCGTCATCGGCGATGTACATCAAAAACTGTGATTCACTCATTTTCCATCTCAACTTGATTATTTGAATTGTTGATCTTACCGATCTCCTTTTCAATACGCTTGACACTTTTGTCCGGCGTGGGGAGATCTTCCGGCATGGTTCCACCCAGCTCTTGTATCGTATTTCGGACGATTTTACCAACTTCAAAGTGAGCCTTATTCGCCTCGGTTTTACCTTTGATATTCTCCCGCCGAAGTTTCTCTTCCGCTTGCGTTGCCCGGAACAGATTCGCCGCCAGTTCGGTACTTCCCATAAAGTCCAGAATTTTGTGTGATTTTTTCAGCCCTTTTCGCTGGTGAATATCTTTGGCTGTCAATCCACCGTAGAGCCCCTGATAGCCGTGATTCTGAAAAACCGCGTACTCTATATCGGTTTCAACACCGGCATCTTTCGCCGCTTCGACCAGATCTTTGTTGTGCTCTTTCAGTTCATTGCGAATCGCCACCCGCTTGCGATCTTCACTCAGTTGAGCAAACTGTTCCTGAATCTCCTGTTTTCTGGTCTGAACCGCAAAGTAGGTCTGACCATAGGCGATCACTTTTTTACGAGAATCACCGTTCTGAACGATGAGATAACAGGCATAGCGGGAAAGTTGAATATCTTCCACTTCACGAGTTGCACCTTTGCCAAGCTCGATCATTTTGCTGACGTCAGCAAAATGATCCTCCACGCTGTTGCCACTGGCTTTACACGCCGTTTTAGCTTTGGCAATTACCGTTTCAAAATTTCTCCACTGCACATACTCCAGAACAGTTGAAAGTTCTCTCGCATACCAGAACTCAGAACCGTATTCGTTGATATGCTTGATCGATTCAAATGTTGTTTCGCTGTACTTTTCTATGTTGCTCATTTTTCCTCTACTTCCCCAACTTCTTCAACTTCGCCGCCTTCTCCAGCTCAACGCCTTTCTTCTGCCACTGATCACTATTCGGTAACCACACTTTACTTGATCTTTTTTAAGGATAAATATCTTTCAAATTTTAGCGGCAACATTTTGTAACAATTCGCAAACAGTTTATTGTTGATTGTACGAATCTTTTGACGCAGCTCTTTTTTCTGTTCAATAGATCGATAATCATCCTGTAATTCGCCATAACAGTCTCTTTTGTCATTAATCAACTGAAGATTTTCGTCTACAAATTTCTTAATTTCATAACCAAAAATAAAAGTGGTCTCGATATACCAATCCGGTAAAGATTTTAATTCAGGTGCATCACGTAAAGTATTCTCATCGCTGGCATGAGAAGCAGTCTCAATTAAGGATTTGAGTTTTTGGAAATATGCATAGCGCTGCTTATATAGATCATATTTCAGTTTATTATGATTTGTTTTCCATTGTTGATACGCGATAAAAACCGTGATCCCTCCCAAGATTGTCGTTGGCTGTAGTAACATTTGTGTACATGTCATTAATTCCACTATCACTCCCCCTTCTTCTTCCTTGCCGCTTTCGGCTTGTCGCTTGCAACTTCCTTCTCCACCAACTCCCGATACCGCTCAAACAAAAACGCAACCCGTTCGCTTTCGGAATCAAATTTTGTTTTGCCGTAGGCCGAATCGACCGCTTTGTCCAACTGCTGATGCGCCTTGAGCAGAACCGGCGGCATGGTGAGCGGATCATAGAGATCCGCAAGCGTTGAAGTGGGAAACTCTGCCCGCGCGTCCAAGACCGCCTGAGCACAGGTTTCGATTTTGGACTTTTGAGCCTCCGTTGGAGTGGGCCACGGGAAATTGTTGTAGACGATAGTATTCGAGTAGCGATAGCGACTTTCCAATCTACCTGCAACGGTTCGCATCCAAGAGTTGTGCATTGATGAGGATAATACACCAAAATGAAATGGAGTTGCTTCAGATGTGATCTTTACGAGATTACTGCAAATAATGTTAGGTTCCATAAAACCGATGGGAATGTAATTCCTTTTTTCTGATGAAACTTCTGGAATAACAAGAAATGTTGATTTTGGGAAATTCTCAACATGGAATCGCGTTGGAGTCTCTGCAATTTTTCTTGTCGGTGCACTGGTGCTTGCTAAGCGATACTGCTTAACAGCATCAATTCTCTTAAGTACTTCCGGCATTTTTTTCAAAGCTGATGGTTCTGCTTTTTGTACAAGAAGTACCCATCTTTCAATACCATTCAAAAACTCAACTGCACCAATCCATTTATAGAACAACTCTTTCGAATTGGGTTCAATCGCGATGAAAACATCTTTTTCTTCGGGTGTGAACAAATAGTTTCCATTATCAATCGGCTTATTGCCAATTCCAATCTGAGGACAATCACACATTGGTTTTGATCTATTCTCAATTGAAAGAATCGGTGCATCCACCAAATACCCATTGATCTGTTTCGCTTCCACCCGAACCGGATCACCCTTGAGATCGGGATAGTCAAAGATCACCGGCTTACTCACCGTCTCCGCCCCAAATCCCACAATAACACAGTGAACCGCCGCAACTCCGCGAGCATCGTTGTTCCAGCGGAATGTGCGGTGAGCGAAATGGATCTGCATGTTCCGCCGTTCCAACAGTTCGCCCCAGAGAATTCCCACCTGTTCACCCTGACAAATTGAGTTGGTCGAAACAAAAGCAACACGGGTTTTGGTTCCCGCAATCAAACGACTCGCTTTGAGATACCAACCGGTGACAAAATCAAGAACGCCCGCATTTTTCAGATTGTCCGCTACGGAAAGAATATCCGTTCTCTGCTCTTCACTCATCATCTTTGAACCTAAAAACGGCGGATTCCCCAGAATAAAATCCACCGTGGGCCAACTCGCTCGAAGAGCATTGTCACACACCACCGTATCAACTTTACTCAGCGGGATTCGGACAAAATATTCCCCGAACTCTTCGGAGACCGCAAGGTTCATCTGGTGATCCATAAGCCAGAGAGCTACTTCGGCGATTCGTGCGGGGAACTCTTCGATCTCAATTCCGTGGAACTGGCTGATCGTCACGCGAAGAAGCAGGGAAATATCACTCACCTGCTGACCGTGGCGGTAGAGTTCACGGATAATGTCCTGTTCGAGTTTTCGCAGTTCGCGGTAGGCGATAATCAGGAAGTTTCCACATCCGCAGGCTGGGTCTAAAAAGCTGAACGAGGCGATCTTTTTGTGAAGAGCATCGAGCTTTTTGTCGCTCTTCTTTGCCGATTCAAACTCAGCCCGAAGATCATCTAAAAAGAGTGGCCCGATCAGTTTGAGAATGTTCGTTTCGCTGGTGTAGTGAGCACCGAGACTACGCCGTTCTTTGGGATTCATCACTGACTGAAAAAGCGATCCGAAAATCGCCGGTGAAATCCGTGACCAGTCCAGCGTCGCCGCACCCAAAAGAGCATCCCGCATTGATTTATCAAAGGCGGCGGTGCGAAGGTTTTCGGTAAAAAGGGAACCGTTGATATAGGCGAAATCGGCAAGCTGTTCATCCAGAGTTTTCTGCCGTTTCGATTCCGGTGTATCAAGAATTTCAAAGAGATGGTTGAGATGCATTCCCAAATCAGAACCATCTTCGGCAGTGCGTTGTTCGATATAGTCCTGAAACTGCCGTTTCGAAAAAATCCCCGTGTCTTCCGCAAAGAGACAAAACAGCAGACGCACCAGAAGCAGTTCGAGCTGATGTCCTTCGTAGCCCGCTTCCTTGAGCGTATCGTGGAGTGCTCCCATCTTTTCTGCGGCTTTGATATTTACGGGGTCTTCGGCGGAAACCTTTTTCGTCACATAACCGATCATGAATCCAAAGAGGTGGACATGGTTGTGCAGTTCTGCCAGTTTGAACTCCGTCACCGAATCATCGAGAATATCCACGAGCCGAAAATTCTGGAAATCGCACATCAAAAGGAGTCTTGGAAGTTCGCTGTCTTTGAGTCCATGCAGATAGTTGCGCGCCTGATCTTCAGCTTTGACCAGCGATTTGCCGAGACTCTTGTGTTCAACAAGAATCGTCCCTTTCCAAAGAAGGTCGATATATCCATCACCGCCTTCGAGCTTTTTTACTTTGTGTTCAAAGGTGGCAACGCGCTTGCGATCCACGCCGAAAATTTCAAAAAACTCCGTCAGAAACGGTTTTGCCTCCGCATCTTCTGAAAACTCATCTTTCCATTTATGAGAAAAAGCAACGGCGCGGGTTTTGATTTCATTCCATGAAAGAGGCATTCATACTCCTGATTTGAATTTTAACCACAGAATACACTGACCACAGAGAAAGGTTTTATTTCTGTGTATTCCCTGTGGTCTGTGGTTGATTTTTAACCCGTTGAAAATAGTTCATCCCCGAACCGATTCAAAACCGAAACCATGGTAAATGAGCATCCAGTCCGTAGGGCGACATATCATAGGATCGGCTGCAATCCGATCACCGGCATTGAGGGCCGAAGGTCCGGTTTATCCCAGCGTAGGGTGAAACCCTACGATTCGGCGACGGAGGAACCCATTCCGAGCGGGTAGCAACCCATTCCAACCACGGAGGAACCCATTCCGACCTCGGAGGAATCCATGCCGACCATCGAGGAATCCATGCCGACCATCGAGGAATTCATGCCGACCATCGAGGAATCCATGCCGACCATCGAGGAACCCATTCCAACCTCGGAGGAATCCATTCCAACCATGGAGGGATTGATCGTTCCTAAGGACAGTCATAAAAACCTGCAAAACAACGATTTTATGAGTATGTTCACTGTGCAATGTTCAAGTGAACAAAGCAATACATTCAATTAACAGGAGGCTCTATGCCAAAATTTCACCAATCCGAATCATCTCTTCTCAACAAATGGGGTCAGGCGATTTTCAACGCCCAGAACCGCCCGGAAATCGCAACCCTTCTCAAGGAGTACGGCTACGATATTCCCCAACTCAACGAAGGGGATGCCCTTCTGAACGAGACTGTGGCTATTTCCAAAAAGAGTGACACCGAAGGTGATGAGGCCACCGAAGCATCGGCGATCTACACAAAGAATTTCGACAAACTCACCGAACTCTACAAGATTGACCGGAATAAAGCAAAGACCCTGTTTCGCAACGATCCCGTTCTGCTCAGTCGCCTCCAGCTTGCCGGTTCATTTCCGGAACCCTATCTCAAACTGACCCAATCGGGAACCAAACTGTACGAAGAGATTCTCGGAGACAAAGACCTTCAGGCAAAAGTGGCGAAAGTCAAAATCACCCCCGCCGATGCAACCTCACGCATCAATTTGATCAAG
>JAIFMU010000070.1 GCA_020048285.1 bacterium
TGGGAACAAAATCAGATGAACTTCGCGTAGACAACCTTCAGAATACTGAAAACTCTTCGTATATGCTTCACTATAACTTCCCTCCATACTCTGTGGGCGAAGCGAAACGCATGGGTGTTACCAGCCGTCGTGAAATCGGTCATGGCCACCTTGCAGAACGTTCACTTTCGCCGGTTCTACCACCAGAATCAATGTTCCCATACACGATTCGTATCGTGTCTGAAATCATGGAATCAAACGGATCATCATCGATGGCATCTGTTTGTGGTGGATCGCTTTCGCTTATGGCGGCTGGCGTACCAATCAAGGCTCCGGTTGCTGGCGTTGCGATGGGTCTTATCGAAGAGAATGGCGAATACGCAATTCTTACCGACATCCTTGGAACTGAAGACCACCTCGGCGACATGGACTTTAAAGTGACCGGAACTCGCGAAGGTATCACTGCTATTCAGATGGATATCAAAATTGATGGTATCACTCCTGAACTTATGGGTGAAGCGCTTGCTCAGGCAAAAGAAGCTCGCTATACGATTCTGGACAAAATGGATGAAACCATTGCCGCTTCACGTTCTGAAGTAAACCGCAATGCGCCTTCGATCCTTACGACCAAAATCCCTGAAAAGAAAATCGGCGAACTGATTGGCCCTGGTGGAAAAAACATCAAAGCCCTTCAGGAACGCACCGGTGCGACGATCAATATCTCTGAAGATGGAACTGTTCAGGTTTCTGGTAAGACGAAAGATATCGCTCAGGCGTGTGTAAACGAAGTTAACGCCATGATGGAAGAGCCAGAAGTAGGCAGAATTTACACCGCCACCGTTAAAACAGTGGTTGATTTCGGTGCATTCTGTGAATATCTCCCAGGGAAAGAAGGACTTCTTCATATTTCTGAACTTGATAACAAACGCGTTACCAATGTTGAAGAGTATGTAAAAGTGGGTGATGTTATCCAGATCAAACTGGTTGGCGTTGAACGCGGCGGAAAAGTTCGTCTCTCTATGAAAGCTGTTAAAGAAGATCAGGCTCACGAAGCTGGCAGCGAAGAGTAATCTTTGTTGATCGTTATACCGAGGGCCGAATCGCAAGATTCGGCCCTTTTTTTATTTATCCCGCCAAAATGCTTGAAACGACACGGTCGCCCGCGAACCATCAGCGTCCTGAACAAACAGAATATGCTTGCCAATGCCGATTGAATCTACTTCGAGCTTGGCGGTTCCCACAGTGGTTCCAATGTAGCGATTATCGAGATACCAAAACAATTCCGCGTCTGCCCGCCGATGAGCCGCTGAGAAGTAGATTTTTTCCCGTATTCCACCAAAATTACGAGGAATAAAGAGGCGAATCCCGTTGGTTGGATAGATCAGTTCGAGCGCGCGATCTGATCGAACCGCTGAACACGAACGACTATGCGGAGGAATTGAATCCACCGAAAGGCCACGCTGAATTCGATAGAGGCGCGCAGCTGGCGGGAAAATCAATAGCGTGTCGTGGCGAATCGATTTATTATTCCAGCACGACGAACAGAGCTGTTCCCCCGTGGAAACATCGATTGATAACACCTTGTGAAAGCGACACGGCTCTTCGGAAAGTCGCCCTTTAGGAAGATGGCGGATTACGCTGTTCGGACACGATTCAGAAGAAGGAAAACCGGACTCGCGACAGATTTTCACGCGATCCATCTCCTTTGTTGGCGTGGCAGGAAGTGCCACGTGTTCTAATGAGAATCTATTGAACAACGAAAAAAGCAGTGGCGCGGCACTCTGAGCACCGCCGATCGCCGGGTTTCCTTCACCAGAAAAATTCCCCACCCAAACACCAATCAGCAAATTTCCCGTGAAGCCGATAGCCCATCCATCTTTTTGCCCATAACTCGTTCCAGTTTTCCACGCGATTTCACCTTTCTTTCCGGTAAAGGTCGCGCGATACTGTTCGAACTCAGGGCGAACCACATCGGTAAGAATGGTTCGAGTCAGACCAGCAGAACCAGCTGTGCAGATCGAATCGATAATCGAATCTTTCGCCGATCGATCGTAGCGAAGCGGTCGCACTTCACCATTGCGCGCCAATGCTCCGTAGAGTTGCATCAGCTCCCACAGGCTCGTTTCAGCCCCGCCGAGAATTGTCGTAAGCCCATAATAAGATGATTGATAAGTGAATGATACACCATTTCGTTTCAGAAGATCATAGAATTGATCAGTGCCGTAATAATCGAGAAGGCGCACAAATGGAACGTTCAATGATCGAATCAGCGCCTGATCTAACGGAACAATCCCATCGAAGCGGCGATCGGCATTTTGTGGGGCGAATGTTCCGTAATAGGTGGGCACATCCTGAATAAGTGATTGGGGAGTAAACGGTCCGCGATCAAAAAAAGCCGCTGCCAAAATCGGTTTGAGTACGCTTCCGGGTGAGCGACGCGCCTGAATGCCATCCACTTCTCCCAACCCAGCCTTATCAAAATAGTTCTGTGAGCCGGCATAGCCGAGCACCGAAGAAGTTTGGGGATCGACCACAATGGCCGCAATATTTTTTACGCCCATGTTGTGCATGGTAAAGCGATAGCGAGTGAGTTCCTCTTCGAGCCCATTCTGAACCGTTCGATCAAGAGTTGAATGAATTGATTCAGAACGAGAATTCCCCATGATGAATCGACAAAAATGAGGTGCTTCGAAGGGAATGCGACTCACCTTTTCCGGAAGTGGCTCGTCAATAGCAAGAGCATATTCTGTGCTGCTCAGTTTGCCGCGACCTTTTAGCGACGTGAGCAAGCGATTACGCTTTTCAAGAAGTGACTGACGCTTGCGAGAAATATCGATCATTCCTGGGGCGTTGGGCAACACAGCCAAAAGCGAAGCTTCGGCCCATGTCAACTCTTTGGGCGATTTGCCGAAATAGCGAAACGATGCCGCTTCGATACCGATAATATTACTTCCCATTGGCACGTGGGCAGCATAGAGTTGTAATTCGTGTTTTTTGGTGTACCAAAGGGAAATTTTCAGGGCGCGACATGTTTCGGCAATTTTCGATTGAAGATTTCTTTTTCCTGGGCGAGAGAGTCGCGCCAGTTGCATTGTGATAGTCGAACCTCCTCGCTTTATCTGTTTTGATTTCATATTGATCAATGTAGACTGCACTAGAGAAAGTGGATCAATTCCGGGATGAATCCAAAACCGGCGATCTTCGAATGTCAGCACTGCCGTTACGTATTTTTTAGGAAGCGGTTCTTTCGAAGGGGCAAAACGAAACTGCTGATCCTTGGTTAGCCAGACGCGAAGAAGTTGATCATCGGAAGAGAACACTGCCCGCGAGTAATCGCAGGTAAAGAGTTTTCCCTCGGGAATTACAAACCACAGCAGAGGGAGCAGCAGTAACAGCAATGGCTTGGAAAATTTCATCACCTATTCCAATTCAATGAATATGAAGGAATATACGATCTGCAGAAACTTTCAGCGAGGCGCCATCCTGCGAAAACGATCACTTCACTCCGCTAATTTACACTGTTCAGTTGTGTAAAATCAGTGGTATGTACTATATTCTCAACCAAATCGTGTTTCAATACTGCAAAGGTACGCCATGAATAACGAACAACCTGTTACGAATACAGCCCCAGACGATGAAATTGATCTTCGTGAACTGATCATAACTATTGCCAAAGGGTGGAGAATCATTCTCATATCAACGGTTCTCGTCACGGTGTTAGCCGGGATCTTTGCAATAACGCGTAAGGATCAGTACGTGGTCACTACAAAAGCTGCAACACTCGGAGGCAGTTCAGGGAACTCCCAAATGGCAGGGCTTGCAGCACTTGCTGGTGTCCAAATGAACTCTGGCGGTAGCGATGTCGATCTTCTTCAGCATATCGACGTAGTTATCAAAAACACCTATTTCATGGATAATCTGCTTAAAAAAGAGTGGAGCATTCCTCGCAAACAGACCCCAAAAGAGATTAAAGCAAAAACTCCTGTTATCTACGATACACTTACACTTGCGGAATACTGGGAAATTCCAGAGCCAGACAAAAGCATCCCCGATTGGGAATACTCATATACGATGGGGCTCTATGGAAAGCTTCGTTCACCAAAACCGGGGTACATGTCAGTTTCGAACACTAGCGGAATACTCGAAGTTAAAACAAAATTCGACAACCCCTTTCTTGCATACCAGTTTCATCTTGAACTAATCCGCCTTCTCAAGGAGTATTTCGCGGAAGACTATTCGACCAAAGACCGCGAAAGTCGCGTATTTATCCAGAAACGCGTCGGCGAAGTGAAATCCACACTCACCGGGGCGGAAGCGCAATTGAAAGCACTCCGTCAGGCAAATCTTATCGCAACAGCACCGAGAATTGTTATGGAACAGGCCCGCCTAGAACGAGAAATTGCTCTTCAGTCTGGACTGTACGCCGAACTGACCAAACAGCTCGAGATGGCAAAAATCGAAGAGAAAAAAGAGACCCCTGTCTTTGAAATTCTTCAACCAGCAGAACGACCTTTAGGACCATCAGAACCTAATCGAAAATTACTCATCGTCATCGGCTTTGTTCTCGGTGGCGCACTGGGCGTATTTATCGTATTCCTCAAGGAGTGGATCAAAACGTTCTTTAATCAGCCAAAACCGGCAAATTCGTAAGCGATAATCAATGTATACAAAGCCAGAGATACTCTTTGGCTTTGTTTTTTTAACGAAGTCACGAGGGAAACCATGACGTCTATTCGATTTGCCGTGATTAATCGATGTGTGCGAATCCTTCAATGGTTTAGGGTTCTCTTTTTCAGAATGATCTCTCAGTGCAATCAAATCGAAGGTTCGCCGATTCGTCTGCAACCGGTTCTAATCCGTGGCGAAGGAACGGCTCGTTTCGGTAAAAATGTGCGGCTCGGTTTCGAACAGTCCGCTCATTTCCTGTCTGGATACTCCTACCTTGAACTGCGAGGGACTGATTCGAAAATAGTGATTTGCGATAACGTTCAGATCAACAACAGCTGTACATTTGTGGCGCTAAACAGCACTATTTCCATAGGAACCGACACACTCATTGGCACGAATGTTCAGATTTTCACTTCAGATTTCCACAATCTGTCACCGGAGTTGCGGCTCACCGGATCACCTGAATTTGCCGATGTTACCATCGGAACTAATGTTTTTGTGGGAAGTAATGTGACAATTCTCAAGGGGGTGACCATCGGAAAAAATGCCGTTATAGGCGTCGGATCCATCGTGACCGGAGACATTCCAGCGAACGCAATAGCTGTGGGAATACCAGCAAAAGTCGTCGGATCAGTTTAGCTTTTGTTCTGAGCAACGAAGGGAAAGCGGGAGAACGAGCAACCTCTTTCAGAACGAGCCATTGATTCCAACTCGATCGTGCGGATCTCTCCAAACTGCCCCACTATCTCAAATCAATTGTGAGGAAACTTTTCGTCACCGTGAAACAAACCACCGGCAGAGCCTAAATCACCAATTATCAACAATCCACTTGAAGAATTCCGTTCAGAGAAATGATCATGGGCTCCATCCTTTTTTTACTATGTGTTAAAGCGATATATGGCCATAGATACAATCAAATTTCCGGTCCCAAATCAATGAAAAGGATATCGATTTCGATAAATTCATTATTAAATTGATCTACTTATTGGAACTCTGAGCCTGTCGAAAGGAAGCGGTTCAATAGGCTCACCTACCAAAGCTAGCAGAACATTTATTTCACACCACTTCAATAACAATCTTTCGACAACGCAATCTTCAGATTTCACGCTTACCATTGCATCTGAATGATCTACGATTCTCACCGTTTTTTCAACATCGGAGGCTATCAGCCCTGTTCACCCGTCCAGATTGAGAAGATTTATGCGATCATTAAGCCGTATCTTTTTTCAGAATGTGTCGAAAAAGATGCGGAACATTTTAATAATCCCAAGATTAAAAGTCCATTCCGAAGCGCGCCTTTCAAAGTAATCATCCATAGATAAATCCTTCCTTTGTTAACAACATAGATCCGTGCTCTTGATTAGGCTGGGCTTTGGAAGGATATCTTCGTTTCAAAACTTACGAGCAATTGTCTCACATCTATGGTATTCTCATTGCGAAGAGAACTTCTGCAAAAAGCCAAATCCACGTCATACCGGTCAGAAATTCTATGTATTTTCAATACCAAATTTAGAGGGAGCGCCTAAAGTATGGATGTCAGCTATATTAACCCATTTATATCATCGACAATCACAACCTACAAAACAATGCTCTTTGATGATTCGATTAAACCACTTAAGCCATTTTTAAAGCAGGTGCCTTTTCCCACCTACGACATATCAGCGACAATTGGACTGTCGGGAAAAGCTCAGGGGATTATTGCGATCGCCTACGACATTTCCACAGCGGTAAAATCGGTGGCAGGAATGGTCGGCGCAGAAGTTCCTGCCGGAAGTGCAGAACTCACTGATGCCATCGGCGAAATTGTCAATATCATTGCGGGATTCGCCAAAAAAGATCTTACCCAGTACGAGCTGGAAATTTCGCTTCCTTCTGTCATTACCGGAGCGGGCCACTTTATCTGCACGCCTAGCAGAACAATAAGCCTCGTTGTTCCCTTTAGCAGTAAATATGGCAACTTTTCTATGGAAGTGGCACTGATTACGCCTGATCGTTCGTAATACCGTCATTGTAATAAATTCAAACAAAATCAAAGGAATATTCATGAATAAGTTGTTGATCGCCTTAACCATTACCATCGCTTTGACAAGCTGCAAAGTTGTAGCACCCATATTGATTTCTGATGATGATGAAAAACAAGTTGGTTTAAAGTATCACTCGTACCTTCAGGATTCGCTCAAAAGCAAAATTCTTCCCGCATCAGATCCAAAATCAGTTTGGATTAACGAAATGGGAAAACGTCTGGCCGATCAACAGGATCGCAGAAACTTTACTCGTTCAGACTTTACGTTTACCGTTGTCAACGAAGATATCGTCAATGCCTTTGCTCTTCCCGGAGGATATATCTATATCTATAGTGGATTGATTAACAAGGCAGCGACAGCGGATCAAGTCGCGGGAGTTGTAGCTCACGAGATCGGTCACGTTTCAGCTCAACACTACAAAGAGATCATGGTCAAAAGCGCCGGGCTTGAAATGATTTCGCAGATTTTAGGTGGCGATGATGGATCGATCGCAGCAAATGTGGGTAAGTACCTGATCGGAATGAAAATGTCACGCAACAATGAGTACGAAGCAGATTCTCTCGCCACTGCGTATGTCCGAGATGACAAAACATGGTCGCCTTGGGGAATGAAACACTTTCTCGACACCCTTGCGACAATGGACAAGAGCTTGAGCCTCGAAATGCTTACAACTCATCCAGATCCAGACAAGCGCACCATCGAAGTAGCACGAATCTTGAACGAAACATACAAGATGCCACTATCGTCATATCCTGATGCGAAACCAAAACCATTCTAAATTTACCGCACACTTTCCACTCATTCAAGGCGAATTTCGGTTCGCCTTTTTTCTATGCATGCAATTAGTTAGTTGACCACCGTTCATTTATTATGGTACCATATAAAAGATTTTTAATTTCAGAAACACTCGTTAATTTAGCCAAGGGAAACCAATGTTCCAATTACTTCACTATAAAAATTCAATCAGCAGACGAATTTCCTTGATACTTGCACTTATTCTTGCTGGAGCAACGGCAATTATACTTATTATGATTACATCCCAAACGATCCACTACGCAACTAAAGTAGCCGAGAACGAATCGGCAAAAGTGGCAGAAAACTGCGGGCGAACCGTACAAATCCTCTTGTCCGATGCACTTGACCAAGCATCAGCCACCGCTCGTTCATTTTCGGCCGGAATTGTGTCAGAACCACTTTCGTGGAGCTACCAATCACAGGTAATGAAACAGCTTCTCAGCGAAAACGAAAAATTCTATTCAGTCTATACCTATTGGGATGGCGGGAAGTTCCGGGGAAGTTTCGGAACCGATTCGGTCGCCGCGACACAGCACACTTCACCCTGGTTCACCGAGATCTGGTGGATTCGTGACACCGCAAGTTCCGTAGCACTTATGGATATGACTGAACATGACCGAAGCAATCCATTTCTCCAAAAAGAGTGGTGGTCCTCGCCAATCTCCACAAAAAAGCCCGCGCTGATTGATCCCTACTTTGATTCAGACGTGGGTGTACTCATGGTTTCAGCCACCGCACCGATTGTTCAAAACGGAATTGCAAGCGGCTTGGTCGGCATCGATCTCGCCCTGAAAAAAATTCAAGAAATGGCCGACAGTATACAACTGTTCGAAGGGAAAGGAAAACTTCTGATTGCTTCGCGCCATCAGACGATCTGCGCACTCACCGGCGGAGTTACACCCAAAGAGCTTAAAACCAACAACGAACCTGAATTCGTAATGCCCAAAGTGTCAGATCTTTTCCCCGTATCGACTGAACATTTTGACTCGCTCTTACTTGGGAATAAAACCGTCACCGAATGGTGGGGAAATGATCTTGCCGTCATTGTGCCACTGGCCTTTCACGAATCAGGCACAAATTGGGCTTCCGTCGTGTTGATTCCCAAAAGCGCAGTGTACGCATCTGCAACTATCCAAACGGCAATTATGATTACCGCTATGATTATTGCAAGCATTCTGATTATTCTACTGATTGGCAAAGTCATTCGAAAGATTATCTATCCATTAGTGCGAGTAAGTGAAGCATGTTACCACATTGCTCAAGGAAAAACCGATATTGAGATGCATCCAGAAGATCTTGCGCGCACCGATGAAATCGGCGGTCTTGCCCGTGGTTTTCAAATGGTTACCGATTCTCTTAGATCGAAAATCATAGCAGCGCAAGAGATTGCGGCAGGAAAGTTGGACACATCAATTGAACTCACTTCCGAAGACGACCAACTCGGCATAGCACTTACTGAGATGCGCAGCTCCCTATCAGAACTCGTCGATGGAATAATCCGCAGTTCCAGTGGCGTTTTCAAGCAGGTTCGCAACACGATGAAACACGAATCCATGCGCTTGTCTCAAATGGAACTGATTACACATCAGACTAATTCTGAGGTAGAACTATGCCGCGTTCAGATGGATGAATTGACTACTGCCATGGATGAAATCACTGTTTCCAGCGACCAGATGGCAAAAATCATAAAAACAATCGATGAAATTGCATTCCAAACAAATCTTCTTGCGCTCAACGCTGCGGTCGAAGCGGCGCGTGTGGGCGACCATGGAAAAGGATTTGCTGTCGTTGCCGATGAAGTACGCAATTTGGCTAGTCGCAGTTCAAAAGCGGCGCGAGAAACACAGGAACTTATTGAACGTGACCGATCACTCGTTCGTCAAGGCCATGCTTTGACCACAAGTGCTGCAACCTCCTTAACGGGCATTGTCGGTCGTGTTGACGAGGTGACTCAACTAGTGACCACAGGAGCTCTTGATGCGCGGGAAAAAGTACAATCCATGGACGAGATTACTCGAAGTCTCGGTCATCACGACCATGACGACTACACAGAACACTCGATAGCACATTCTCACGACACAATTATTGCGCTTAGATCAGAGACCTCGAATCTGAAAAATTTGGTATCGCGTTTTAATTGAACTCCACAGATCTAAACGATCCAGCAAAAGAGAACGCTTGCACGTGTGAGCGCTCTCTTTTTTACTATTAAGCAGACTGCCAAATATGGATCTGCATGATGTATTTTAAAGCATGAAAAAAACAATGCTAAAATCGGTTTCGTCAGATATTCG
>JAIFMU010000252.1 GCA_020048285.1 bacterium
GTGATCTGCCATTTTCAAATACCCATGGCGCACTCGTTCAAAAAACTCCAAAGAACTGAGTTCTAAGCGATCCAAATCGGCCCTTCCCGCCAAAACCCGCTGTTTCCCAAGAGTTACATCAATATCAAGTAGTATTGTTTTCAAAGGTGATACACCGCCAGTGGCAATGCGATTCAACTCCATCAATTCAGCAAGATCTAGCTCACGACCATATCCCTGATAGGCAAATGTAGAATCAGAATAACGATCAGAAATAACCCAGTGACCTTTTTCAAGAGCCGGTAGAATTACTTGTCGAACATTTTCTGCACGGGCTGCCAAATAGAGCAATAATTCACCACGGCTACCCAGATCTGACTTATTCGACAAAACCAACTCGCGAATCGACTCAGCCATTTGACAGCCACCCGGCTCGCGAGTCAAAACCACAGGAACACCCTGAGATTCTAGCCACTCTTTGAGTAGTTTTATCTGAGTGCTTTTTCCTGCGCCATCTGTTCCTTCAAAGGTAATAAAAGGAGTACGAGATATCACGCGTCAGTACTCCCGTGGCACTTTTTATACTTTTTCCCACTGCCACAAGGACATGGATCATTGCGTCCAACTTTTCCATCTTCGCGAACAACTGTGCCGACACTCTGAGGTTCTTCATTTCCCCAAACGGAATCGTGGCGTTCAACGACGCGTTGCACTGGGCGAGGCTCTTCGACAATTTCAAAACGGAAAAGAATGCTCGCGATTTTCTGAGCGATGGAACTTCTCAGCGATTCAAACAGTTTCAATCCCTCTTTCTGATATTCGAAAAGAGGATTTTTTTGGCCGAACGAACGGTACTGCACACCGTCTTTGACATGATCCATTTCATAGAGATGCTGTTTCCAAAGATCGTCGATCACCAGGAGGAATGCACTCCGTTCCAAATGGCGCATCTGTTCAGATCCAACGCGAGCCTCTTTTGCGGCGTAGAATTCAATGATATCTTTCCACAGTAAATCAAACAGCTCTTCACGCGAAATCTTGCCAAACTGATATTTAGAACGGTCAAGTACTAGACCATAAGTACTTCCAAGTGAGATTTCCATGGCATCGATATCCCAAGTGTCAGGATTTCCGCCGCAATGAGTCATGACAGTATCTTCAAGTGCCCCGGCGAACTGATCGCGAATGAGTGGATGAACGTCATCATTACGCAGAATCTGCTGACGAAGACCATAAATCTCTGTACGCTGAAGGTTCATCACGTCATCATACTCTTTAAGATGTTTGCGAATTTCATAGTTTCGCCCTTCGACGCGGCGCTGAGCATTACTAATCGCTCCACTTACGAGAGGATGTGAAATAACTTCGCCCTCTTCAGCACCAAGGCGCTCCATTATACCGGCAATGCGTTCGGATCCAAAAATACGCATTAGATCATCGTCCAAAGAGAGATAGAATCGCGATGATCCCTTATCACCCTGACGGCCAGAACGTCCGCGCAATTGATTGTCAATTCGTCGTGATTCGTGGCGTTCTGTACCAATTACGCAAAGACCGCCAAGTTCCAAAACCTCGGCTTTTTCTTTTTCGATCTGTTCATATAGAGCAGGATAACGCTTTACCATCTCTTCCATTGAGAAATCATCTGGATTTTCGCCATCTTTAATAAGAAGAGTGTGCGCCATCTCTTCGAAGTTTCCGCCCAATTTAATATCAGTTCCACGGCCAGCCATGTTGGTTGCAATGGTGACACCATTTTTCTTACCAGCCTGAGCAATAATCGTCGCTTCGCGAGCGTGATTCTTTGCATTGAGTACTTCGTGAGCTACTCCAACTTTTGTCAGCAACTGACTAATATATTCGGACTTTTCAATCGACACTGTTCCCACAAGAATTGGCTGACCAGTGGCATTGATTTTCTTAATCTCGTCTACAACGGCGTTGTACTTTTCACGCTGAGTTTTATAAATCTCATCATCCCAGTCCAAACGAGCTACTGGGCGATTAGTTACAATCTGAACAACGGGAAGTGTATAGATATCGAGGAACTCTTTCTCTTCAGTTACCGCAGTACCGGTCATACCAGACATTTTGGTGTACATCTTGAAGAAATTCTGGAACGTAATAGTTGCAAGTGTCTGGCTTTCACCAGCGATTTTCACTCCCTCTTTAGCTTCAAGTGCTTGGTGTAGCCCATCAGAGTAGCGACGTCCGTGCATCACACGGCCTGTAAACTCGTCAACAATAAGAACCTGACCATCTTTAACGACGTAGTTCACATCTTTATCGAACAATGCAAACGCGCGAAGAAGCTGTCCTACGCAGTGGATCCGTTCAGAACGCTCTGCGTATTCGCGATGCGCCAATTCACGAGCAAGATTTTTTTCATCAGCCGAAAGTGTCGCATCGTTATTGATCTTCCCGATCTGAATCGAAAGGTCTGGTATCACAAAGAATTGATCATCTTCACCGCCGATGTATACACGACCTTTATCGGTCATTTCTGCTGAGTGCCCACTTTCGTCGATTGAATAGTAAAGGTCATCACAGAGTTCGTGAAGTTTCTTTTCCTGAAGATATGTTGCTTCCACGGTTTTCATAGCCTTTGCAACACCGGGGAGTTTGACAGTATCAAGGAAAAATTGATTTTTAGGATCGCCCTTTTGAAGTACGAGCATCAATTTACCAAAATCAAAATCGTAAGCCTCTTTTTCAACAAGTGGCTTAATCTGATCGACTAGTTCTTGAATTTTCTTTTTCTGAGCACCCACAAGTCGACGAATCGACGGATTGAGATCATCGTATTCGCGATTGCTTTTATTTGAAGGGCCAGAAATAATCAGAGGTGTACGAGCTTCATCAATAAGGATATTATCCACTTCGTCGATAATACAGAAATTCAATTCGCGCATCACACAGTTATCTTTGTCTACGGCCATGTTATCGCGAAGGTAATCGAATCCAAACTCATTGTTTGTTCCATAAGTAATATCGCATGCATAGGCATCGCGGCGCGCAAAAGAACCGGCGTCAGTCTTGTCGAGACAACCGACAGTGAGTCCAAGGAAATTGAAAATCTGCCCCATCCATTCGCTGTCGCGTTTGGCCAAGTAGTCATTCACGGTAATAACGTGAACACCTTTTCCAGAGAGAGCATTTAGGTACGCAGCCATTGGTCCAACCTGCGTTTTACCTTCACCAGTTTTCATTTCGGCAATTCCACCTTGATGTAGTACAATTGCAGCAATTACCTGAACATCGAAGTGACCCATGAACCGAATCTCTTTGCCAGTGATTTTATCAACAAAAACTTTCCGTTCACCAAGTACGCGGTGCGTTGCTTCACGCACAACGGCAAACGCTTCAGGAAGCAATGAATCAAGCGTTTCACCTGAAGCTACACGTCCTTTAAACTCGTCTGTTTTTCCGCGCAATTCATCATCAGACAATGACTTTATGGATTCCCACGCAGCGTTTACCTTTTCGAGAATTGGACGCAACCGTTTCATGTCGCGATCTTGTTTTGTTCCGAAAATTTTTGAGAGAGTCGATATAAATCCCATGAATACTCCTGTATTTAACACACACTGCGTGTATACTTTAATATTTAAAAATAGTTTATGCTCACACAAAGAATATTGTGAAACTCACGAACCCACACAACTACTCCGCATCGCGGACAACTCGAAACCCAACCACTTCGCTGCGACTGCCCGAAACAGCACTTCCCCGCTGAGAACTTCGCAGATAAACAGGTAGATCTGAGTAACTTCCACCGCGTTGTACACGACGAGTTCCCACCGCAGGCCCCCGTGGATCAACCTGTTCAGATGCGGTGTATGCAACATAAAAATCAGAACACCACTCCCAGACTAAACCAATCATGTCGTACAAGCCAAAGAGGTTCGGTTTTTTTAGCCCTGCGGGTTTAAGCGAGTTATTGCTCTCATTAAAACCCCAAGCATACTGATCACTCAATGACTTGTCTCCCCAATAGCGATCAATACCCGATCGAGCGCGACATGCAAACTCCCATTCAGCCTCAGTCGGAAGACGATATCCATTAAACCGATCTGCCTGTTTGACTGAACTGCTGTCAATCTTTGCCACAAGAACCGTATCAACGATCAGTGCAAAAATCGTATCAATTACAACAGTGTCTTTTTTCGCATCCGTTTTCCCAGCTTCAATGTGCCGAACATAAAGTGTTTCTGCCACTTCATTTTTCTTAACATACAAGGTATCAAACAAAACCTTCGCATCAGGGCCATCAGATCGTACCCCGCGCAACTCATACCCCCTATTCGGAACAACACGAACAGTGTCTGAAGGATAAATTGTACGAACCAAATACTTGGTTTTCACAGTGTCGGTTCCCACAAGGCTCTTTCTTACAACGATAGAATCGGTGGTATCCGCCGGAACAATCGCGATCGAATCTTGCACGACCACGGAAACGGTTGTGTCAGCAGCAAAACGTTTATAGGTCAAGAGCGAATCGGCTAGATTTAGAACACCTCGTGAAGAATCGAGCGTAATAAAAACACGATAGCTTGTAGATGAATCTAATTTTCCTATGCGATTCAAGGCATTCGTATACAAGACTGCATCATTCCAACTTATTGACGTCGCAGGAAAGCTAGAGCGAACCGCTGTGCCCCAAGGCATCGCATAGTGAGTTGTTGGACAGAATTTTTTCATAATTGAATAATATTGTGACTCACTCACCGGAACTGAATCCATCCAAAACGAAGATTTCAGTATTGTCAGATGAACAGGCCCCTCAACTCCGACCGCCTCCGAAGAAGAACTTCCCATGACAAATGGATCTGTGCCAGGTACAATTTTAACCATTCCACCGTTGCGTTCAATGACAGGTGGCACAAGCAAAGTCATTTTTACAGCCACCGAGCTTTTGCTCTCATTTTTACTGTTAGTTACAATGCAATTGTATAGAACTCCTGCATTCTCTTGAACCGCTGCTACTTCTAATTGAGCTCCTGTAGCTCCCGAAACAGGAATGCCCGCTCGATACCACTGATAACGAAGTTCACTTCCCACAGCAGAAATCGAAAAGGCCGTCGTTCCACCTTCGTACGAGCTCACATCAAATGGCCCGGTGATGATGCCGGTTGCAACTGATTGGTTCAAATCATCGCCAACATCAGAATCATCGCCACACCCAACAAGCAACATAAAAAGCAATACAATCAAACGTGCCATATCAACTCCCTATAGAACTATAATCTGTTGGTATAAAATAGTTACAGCGATATAAAAAAGCCCCGCAGAATTTCTTCTACAGGGCCAAACGAATCTACTTCAGTTTGATTATTTATTTGTAAGCGCTTCAACACCCGGAAGTTTTTTACCTTCGAGGAATTCAAGAGATGCACCGCCGCCAGTAGAAACGTGTGACACTTTGTCATCAAGTTTCGCCTGAGATATCGCAGCAGCAGAGTCACCACCACCAATAATCGTGATCCCACCCGCTTCAGTCGCTTCAACAAGAGCTTCAGCAACAGCGAAAGTTCCTTTAGCAGTCGCTTCAATTTCGAACACGCCCATAGGCCCGTTCCAAACAACAGTTTTCGCAGCTTTTACGATGTCAGAGAAGAGTTTGATTGTTTTAGGTCCGATGTCACAACCCTCTTTATCAGCAGGAATCGCATCAACATCAACATAATCTTCATCAGCAACAGTTTTTCCACCGAAGTCGAGTTTTGAAGTTACAAATGTATCAATCGGAAGAATGATTTTTGAACCAAATTCAGACTCGAGAAGTGACTTTGCAAGTTCGATTTTAGAATCTTCACACAGTGAATTTCCAATCTCTTTACCCTGAGCTTTGAAGAATGTATACGCCATTCCTCCACCGATGATCAGTTTGTCAACTTTAGGAAGAAGCGCCTGTACCACATCGATTTTTCCAGAAATTTTCGCGCCGCCAATGATCGAAACGAATGGACGTTTTGGATTATCAAGTGAATCACCAAGGAAATCGAGTTCTTTCTTGAGAAGATATCCGCACGCATTCTGAGCGAAATATTTGGTAACACCTTCAGTTGAAGCGTGTGCACGGTGCGCTGTACCAAATGCATCATTTACGAAAATGTCTGCAAGATCTGCAAGTTTTTTCGCAAATGCAGCATCATTTTTCTCTTCTTCTGCATAAAAACGAAGATTTTCAAGAACAACGATTTCACCATTTCCAAGTGCAGCAACAGCTTCTTCAGCAATAGAACCGATACAGTCAGATGCAAAAGTTACTTTTCCGTCAACATATTTCGGAAGCACATCCGCCACAGGCTTGAGAGAATATTTTGCTTTTACTTCACCATCAGGGCGACCAAGGTGAGATACAACGATAACTTTTGCACCCTTGCTTGTAAGGTAGTTCAGGGTTGCAACTGATCCGCGAATACGTGTATCATCGGTGATGTTCTGGTTTGAATCGAGTGGTACATTGAAATCAACACGAACAAGAACTTTTTTACCTTCAACTTCAAGATCTTCAACAAAAAGCTTAGCCATACTAAAATCTCCTATAATTTTTTAAAAAAGGGACGGAACCTTATGGATCCGTCCCTGTAATATCATCAAATCAAGCAAACATTATTTTGAAATAACGCGAGCCATTTCAAGACATTTGTTCGAATAACCCCACTCATTGTCATACCATGACACGAGTTTTACGAAAGTTTCATCGAGAGCGATACCAGCAGTAGCATCGAATACTGAAGTACAGGTTTCATCACGGAAGTCAGTTGCAACAACTGCATCTTCTGTGTAACCAAGTACGCCGGCAAGTTCGCCTTCTGAAGCAGCTTTGATTGCTTTTTTGATATCTTCCATTGACGCAGGTTTGTTGAGTTCAACAACAAGGTCAACTACTGATACGTCTGAAGTTGGAACACGGAATGACATACCGGTAAGGAGGCCATTGAGTTCAGGAATTACTTTACCAACAGCTTTTGCAGCACCAGTTGAAGATGGGATGATATTCTCAAGGATACCACGACCACCGCGCCAGTCTTTCATAGAAGGACCGTCAACAGTTTTCTGAGTTGCAGTTGCAGCGTGAACAGTAGTCATAAGACCACGTTTGATTCCGAAATTATCGTGAACAACTTTTGCAAGAGGTGCAAGACAGTTGGTGGTACAAGAAGCATTAGAGATAATGTCCTGGCCAGCGTATGATTTGTGGTTTACACCATAAACAAACATAGGAGTCGCATCTGAAGATGGAGCAGAAATAATCACTTTTTTCGCGCCAGCTTCGATATGTTTACGAGCACCTTCGTCAGTGAGGAAGAAACCAGTTGATTCGATAACAACATCGGCACCAACTTCAGACCATTTAAGGTCGCCAGGGTTTCTTTCAGCAGTAAGACGGATTTTTTTGCCATCAACGATGAGAGAATTTCCTTCAACTTTGATATCAGCATTGAAACGACCATGAACTGAGTCATACTTAAGCATGTATGCAAGATATGCAGGCTCAAGAAGATCGTTGATTCCTACGATTTCGATATCTTCTTTAAAGTTAAGAAACGCTGAACGGAATACGTTACGACCGATACGACCAAATCCGTTGATACCAACTTTAACTGCCATGGAATAACCTCCAAAAAATGACACAAACACGTTAATTGTTTACAGCAAGAATATAATTCCTGCAAAAGCTTCTCCTACTGTTTTTTTATCGATCGTATTTTTTTTCACAAACATCATTTCTCACAAGATTTGCGAAGAAACTATTTTCTACACAAAATCAGTACAATAACCTTTCCAAAGGATTTCCCCATGAGTGTTCTTGACCAAATTAACGACGTGCTTGAGCAGGTCCGCCCATCACTACAAGCTGACGGTGGCGATGTTGAGTTTGTATCGTACGAAAACAATGTAGTAAACGTTCGCCTTCAGGGTGCCTGCGGTTCATGTCCAATGTCAACGATGACACTGAAACACGGAATCGAAGCGGCAATCTGCAAAGCAATTCCAGAAGTGAAATCGGTAGAACAAGTATTCTAATATTAGTTCTGTACTAAGAAAATAAAGGCGGAAGGATTTGATCCTTCCGCCTTTATTGCTATAACCTAACAACAGTTTTACTTATTGAAAAAATCTGCCAAATCATTCAATTGTGTGCGCGATGCGCGAACGCGCATTGTCACATTTCCAGCGCGTTTCATAGAAAGTGAAATTCTCCGTTTTTTCGTATCAACTTCAATCACTTTCACCTTGACGGCATCGCCAACTCGAACAACTTGATCCGCCGATTCGACATATTCGTTGGTCAATTCAGAAATGTGCACCAAGCCATCAGACATGGCATTAATGTCAACAAAAACACCAAACGCAGCAATATTAGTTACACGACCTTCGAGAATTGCATCAATTTTTACTTCGTCCATTCTCAATTTCCGACGTGGACGACTTGTAAGTGAAACAAATCGTTTTGCCGCACGAAGCTGTTCTGAAATTTTTTCAGCAACAAATCGTCCAACAAACTCATCTTCAGCAACGAACTTTCCTAAGATTGTTAAATCGCGACAAAGATCTTCCGGCGATGCACCAACTTCGTTACAGACGCTTTCAACGAGCGCAAATTCAGCAGGATGAACGGTTGACTTGTCAAGTACAAAATCGCTATTCGGGAAAACGATATACCCGGCAACATTGTGATAATCGCTTTCGGTCAAACCTTCTAGGTCGCGAATATCATACTTACAGTTCAACTCTTGATCCTTGCGTTTTTGACGCAGAAGGTCGAGTTTTTCCTGAGTTACTCCAGTGCGTAAGAGAAGCTCATCCTGTTTTTTGCCGAGTTCAACACCGCGACGAAGCGAAGCTGCTGTGAACAATTCACTTACCACTTCAGCCATTTTCTCTTCGCCAAGAAGTGTCTGTTTCGGATGAATAGTGAAATTTTCACTACCGATCTCAATTAAAAGATTTACCGGAATAACGGTAACAATTCCATATGCATACGTCTTGATTGTGTTTTCATCGAGTTGGTCAGTGCTCTCTTTGAAAAAATCAGATTTCAAAAGTGCCGCGATCTTTGTCGTAGCTGAGATCGTAATTATTTCAGGAGATGACACAAGCGAATCAACGGTAAGTTTAACAATACCTGCAACTGCAGCACCAAGTTTGTTTCCTAAAACAGCGATGCGCGATGGATGATACTGCTCAACCATCTGTTTCAATTTCGCAGATATGAACGGGCGACCGAAATCGCGAACATTTTCGCGGGTGGCACGAAGCAATAGACCGTTATTGTCAACGGTGACGAGTTCAATCTCTGTTTCGCTATACGCGGCAACCATCAAAAGAGCCTGCTTTCCAGCAGTGATATACTCTTCAACTAGTTTATTTAGATCGGTGCGAATTTCGCGAGCAAGGCGATTTTCAGCGCGAACAATAATATCCGCTTTCAAAACGTCTTCAACCATAGGCTGAAGGTGACGTGTCCACGCTTCGTGAATAGAGTCGAGAATAACTGCCGCGCCAACAGCATCGTGATTTTCAAGGAAATACTCACCTAGAAGATCATCGATCTGAAACAGCGGTGCATTGATCTTTACTTTTATCTCTTTTTTGAGTTCACCGTCTCGAAGCAACAAAATGTCGTCATCGCTAAGATCGCGGATAAATGTCTGTTTATCGCGAAATTGATCGTATTTTTTTGTTTTCTTTTTGAAAAGAACTTCAACGATATCAATAACGCCAAGTTTTACATCGTCGGCTGAAACGAGTTCGGCATCTTTGCCGACATATTCGGCAAAAATTGTTTCGAGATCACCAGTTTCCTGTTGCTCATCAATAAGATCTGCGCAAGGAAGTAACCCTTTTGCACTTGACAAAGCACCACGAGTGCGAACACCGGTACGATGAGCCATTGCAAGGTCATCCAATTCGGCTTCGCTGAATCCTCCTGATCCATGTGATGGGTATGCAAAATTTTTTTCCTCTTGT
>JAIFMU010000024.1 GCA_020048285.1 bacterium
GTCGTGACCGTTTGCCGCCACGGGGTTCTGCATGCGTAGAGTGTCGTGACCGTTTGCCGCCACGGGGTTCTGCGTGCGTAGAGTTCCGTGACCGCTTGGGGATCGAGATAACAACACACCAAAAAGAGCATGAGAAAAAAGGCACCGATGAAAAACACCGGTGCCTTTTCAAAAAAAATCAAACTCAGTTTACGCGAAAAATGCCGATTTGATATAGACAATAGCGAAAATCGTGAGAAACAGGAATCCCAGCAGGCTGAGTATTTTCATCCAGCGCGGTGGTTGTGCTTCGGCGGGAACATCTTTGCTGGTGATAACTTTGTAATTCAAGATTGCCAAAATCGGCGCAGACAAGAATGAAAGCGTGGTGGCGACATCGACCATAAGTTTCATATTGGCGGCGAATTTCGTCATCAGCAACAGTGCTCCGGCAATCGAGAGAAGGGCAAAAAACCAGTAGGTCTTTTCATTGTTATCGTCGCCGGTTCGAATCAGTGACCATGAACGAGAAAGCACACGTCCATAGGCATCGACACAGGTAAGCGAGGTGGAAAACATGGTGGCAAAGGCGGCGATACCAATAAGCCAACCGCTCCACGCACCGATAGCACCGGTATACAAACTGATAAACTGTCCCGCAAATTCGCCAGCCTTGTTTGAAAACTGCTGACCGGTTCCGAACATCACGCCCGCCCCAAGAATCAAAAACGCAATCGCCACAATCGCCGTCCCTACGTATCCAACATTGAAATCGAGCAGTGCGTTTTTCAATGTTGTCGCTTCTGGATTCTCTTTGCGCTTTTCCATCGTCCAGATCGAACTCCACACAGAAATATCAATCGCCGAGGGCATCCATCCCATAAGTGCAACCATGAACGCAATCGCTGCCGGAGTGTAAAGATCGGGAATCGGAGTGGCCGCAACTCGATCGACTGGGAAATTCGCAAGTACAGCAACGAGAGCAACAAGTGTTGTTCCCGTAAGCAATACAATAATTACTTTCATCATATTATCGAGAAGTTTATAGTGACCCAGGGCGAGAATGAGCAGAGAGCCGAGAAGAATGATCGCACTCATTGCTTGAGGTGATATAGCAAGACCGGTCAAATGAATAAGTACTCCCGACGTAACCATAGTAACCGCGCCAACAATGGCAAACATGGTGAGAAATGTCAAAAGCAAATAGAGAATAAAAGCCCAGTTACCCAATTTTTTGTATCCCACAAGAAGGGTCTGCCCCGTCGAAGCGGCATAGCGCGGCCCGAATTCAAAGAAGGGATATTTAAAAAGGTTTGCAAGAATAACTAGAATCACTAAGGCAAAACCGTAATCTGCTCCAGCGCGAGTGGATTGCACCAAATGGGACACGCCAATTGCCGCACCGGCCCAGAGCAGTCCCGGTCCCAGAATCGATAGTAGTTTTGAAATTTTTTGAAGCATTGAATCCCCTTTCACATTCATAATGCGCCGCTACACCGTGTAACAGCAGGTGCTAATATAAAATGAACGAATTGAAAGAGGCACACCTCATTTATTTCCGAACGAACTCATTCCAACACACAAAAAAGCACCCGATCAATTGACCAGGCGCAAAATCTCTCAGCACGTTACAGCGAGCTTACCACTTTACTTCCACGGTGTAATTCAACTGTGCCTTGCCCGAAGCGGGAACTGCCACATCGAACGCGATCATCGTTGCATTTAACTTGCGAAAGGTTGGCCCCGCAGTGACCTTCCATTCGCCGTTTACCGGAACCGTCACTTCCACAGTGACCGCCTCTTTTTTGTGATTGCGCAACTCTACTTCATAGGAACTTTTTGAAGCGCGGTTGTTGATTCGTTCGTAGCTCATCTGACGACTCTCGGCTTTGATATCAAAGGCATCGCCAGTCTTGAGAGAAATCTCTTCGTTGATCGGTGTGTGTTTCACTCGATCTTCACCGACAAAAACCGAACTTCCATCGCTATCCTTTTTGTAGAGGCGAATGGTACCTTCGGGAATGGGCATATCAATCTGATTATCTTTTCCTGTTTTGAACGCAATTTCTACATTCACGGGATGTTCAGATTTTCCATCACGGGTTCCGTAATAGTCCGCACCAACGGCAACGCGATATTTTTTCTGCGTTTTGATTCCTTCGGCAGTGAGCAGGGACAGCTGTTTCACCTGATTGTTTCTCACTGTTACCGGGCGAGGGAACGTGTAGAGATGATATTCAAAAAATTCTTTTTCCTGAACAATATCCGCCATGGGAGCCGATGCATAGACCATCTCTTTTTCCATGCGTCCACGACCACCATAATTTTGCTGAACTACATTCACATCGCCCGCAACGAGTTTGAGTTTTGCGTCGGTGAAATCAGTTCCCGCATTGTTGGTGAGGGTCACCCAACCGGTGATAGATGCCGACTTATCATCTTCGGCGAGGTTGAGTACATAATCAGCATTCCAGCCAATTCCTCCGGTGAGGTAACTCAAGGCCAACTCTTTTTCTCCACCTTTGGCGCTGTTTACAAGCCAATTCATGGTCGGTTTTGCATAGAGATTCCCCGGGAGTTCAGGCAGAACGATCCGTCCCGGCATGCCGAGAAGGATTTTCCCATCCATTTGAAATACCGGCGATCCGTTGTTGGCCAAAAGGGTGGCCGTTTTGGTTTCACTCTTGCCGGTGTATGGATTTTCCTGAATGATTGTGACCTCTTTGCCAACGTATTTCTCCATTAGCTTTTCCTGTGATATCAAATCAAATTCGTAGTTCTGTTCTAGAACTGAAACGCCTTTGGCTGATTCGACAATAACCGTTTGAGGCATTACTTGCGAAGCGATATCACTATAGCGAAGTGAGGCGATCCCCGATGGAAGATCGACCGAACGAGTTTGGCTTACCAATGCGCGATTACTGTTGTATACGGTAAGATTGAGAGATTTCTGTCCCGCCGCAGTGGACGTTACTTCCGCGGCGGAAACAATAGCGGCTAAACTAGAGAGCGCAAGAACAGCAGATTTCATAGATACTCCTCAACAATAGTTACATTTCGTTCTGATTACGAATAAGAATATACTAAAATCAATTGTGCACTCCGAGAAGGAGAACTCTTTCTCTACAATAATTCACTGGCAATTTCTGCTCCCCGACGAAAAAACCCCGCAGAGAATCTCCACGGGGTTCAATGATTGAAACAGTTCGCCAACTCTTATGCTAGATCAGTTCGCTTTTCAATAGCGATTTCAGTGATACGATTTTTTTCAACTCGTATCACGCGATAGCCTGCGTACTCATCGCTGATCGTTTCATCGCATTCAGGCACATGACCGAACAAACCAAACACATACCCCCCTATGGAGTCAAACTCATCCGATTCGACAGGAATTCCGATCTCATCAGCCAACTCTTCTAATTTCATACCGCCATCGACCCGGTAATTGTATTCATCGATCTTTTCGAGTTGATCTTTTTCAAACTCATCGTACTCGTCTTCGATATCGCCGACAATCCGTTCCACCAAATCTTCCATGGTGATAATTCCGGCAGTTCCACCGTGTTCATCCACCACCACAGAAATGTGAGTGCGATTGAGTTTCATCTCAGCAAAAACCGCATCGACGCTTTTCTTTTCGAAAATGAAGTACGGATCGCGCATATAGTCGGCAATCCGGAAAGAGTCATCATCGAGATTGACAAAGAGAAGATCTTTCACATAAAGAATACCAATAATTGAATCGAGATCGTCGCGATAAACAGGAATTCGAGAAAAATGAGTTTCCCGCGTTACTTTTTTAAGTTGTTCCAGCGATACATTTTCCGAAACGCCAATCACGTCAACGCGCTGAATCATCAGATTGCGCGCTTGCAGATTTCCAAATTCAAACACGTTGAAAATCATCGTTTTTTCTTCGCTCTCGAGCACGCCCTCCTCTTCGGAAACGCCCACCATCGTCTTGAGCTCTTCTTCGGTGATAAACGGTTCCCGTTCTCCCGGTTTTCCGCCAATAATCCGAATAATCGTACTGGCAATGATTCCAAAAAACCAAACAAAAGGCTTGAGCACAATCAGTAAGAAGTGAATCGGGCGAGCGACCAAGAGCGACAGTGGTTCTGCGTTCATTTTCGCAAAGGATTTCGGTGTAATTTCTCCAAAAATGAGTACGAGAATCGTCATAGCTCCTGTAGAGATGGCAACGCCAAGATCTCCGGGGAAAACTTTATAGGTGATTGCCGTTGCCAGCGAAGCGGCACCAATATTCACGATATTGTTTCCGATAAGAATTCCCCCAAGCAGTTTACTCGGGTGGCTGAGCAATTTTTCGAGAAGTTCCGCGTTAGAGACACCTTTTTCAATGAGATGGCGGATGCGGATTTTGCTGAGAGACATCAGGGCAGTTTCAGAAGCGGAAAAGAATGCAGAAAACATCAAGCAAACGACGAGAAGTATAACTTCTCCAATTTCGATCTGTTCCAACGATACTATCCTTAGGTAGGTAATACAATTCACTTAAAAGCGATAGCTGAAAAGATAGTTTCTGCCGCTTCGCGAGTACCGGATAGTTTGTGAGAATACGATCAGCACAATCGAGGATTATTCTTGCCGAAATTAGTTGCAGATTGCGTATTTTACGAGCTCAATGCAAAGGCGGACTCGATGAAATTTCCACTGTTGACACTATTCGTTCTCGGCTCTTCCCTACTTTCCCAAGAAGTGATTGAACGCCCGCGTGAAGAGATTCAATCAGTTATTTCGCTGAATCTTCCTGAAATTCGCTACGCATTTAAAAAGCGACTGGTGGAAAAAGAGATTTCCGGCACGATAAAACTTTGGTTCGCCCTCGATGCATCCGGCGCAGTATCCGCCGATTCGATCATCAGTTCCACAGTGAACGATTCGATTTTCGAACAGACGGTGCGTCTCAAGGTTCGCCAGTGGCTGTTTAATCCCTGCAACTGCACGGAACCGACAGAGATCATCTATCCTTTCACTTTTACCAGCTTTAACTAACGAGGAGTTTTCATGACAGGCAAAATTGCACTTTTTTTCTGCGCATTGACCGCATCTCTTTTTGCGAACAGTTTCGCCTGTCCCGATTGCCCCAAGGTTGTGCGTAAATTCGTAGAAACAAATCAATACGACTCAGCTCTCACTTACCTCGAAAAAGCACAGGAGAAAAATCCCCGCAAAGATTTTGCTCTTCAAAAGGGAATTATTTTCATGAAAGTGCAGAATCTCGACTCTGCGCTGTACTGGTTCAATCGTGCCGCTGAAAAAGGTGACCATGCCGAACCATTTCGCCAACGAGGTGCACTTTTTGCACTTGTGGGTGAAGAGAAAAAAGCATTCGATGACTTTACCACGGCACTGGAGATCGACCCGAGAAACCTCGCCGTTCGGGAAGCACGAAGCATCGTAGCTATGAATCGAGGCGAAACGAAAATCGCCGCGGTGGATCTCGATATTCTTCTGAAAAAAACAAAACACTCTGCAGATCTGTATGCCCGAAGTGCCAAGGCGTGGCATCTTTCTGACAGCAATGAGATCGCCCTTGACCGTTGCAGAAAAGCAGTTTCACGAGATTCTACCTCTGGGGAGTATTTCAATCTGCTCGGATCGATTCTATTTTCACTCAAGTCTTACGAACAGGCTTTGCAATCCTATGAAAAAGTGTGCGCTCTCGATCCGCAACGATCCGAAGGATTTACCGGCAAAGGGAATTGTCACGTGCAGTTGCGCCAGCTCCCCGAAGCGATTCGGGCCTATTCGACCGCAATCGACCTAAACGGCTCAATCGATGAAATCTATCTGCTTCGCGCGCAAGCCCATGCAATCAACGGCGACAACAATGCCGCACTTGACGATTTCAACCAGTTCATCGGTGAATTCCCGGGATCCGCCGATGGATTGATTGCGCGCGCCTACCACTATCTCGACACGAAATGGAACGATCTCGCCGCGGCAGATTTCACTGCGGCCTTGATGATTGAACCAACAAACACGAATATCCACTGGGCACTGAGTTGGGTTCACCTTCTTCGCCGCGATTTCGAGGCTGCTCAGGGGATCGCCGACGAAGCACTTTCGATTGACGAAAAACTGTGGGGAGTATATGCCAACAAAGGCCATGCACGGCTACTTCTCAACGATTTCGAATCTGCCATAAAGCTCTACGCGGTGTGGCTCTCTCACGATCCTGATGTTCTTTCCGGCAAAGCTAAACCGGCGGATCTGCTCACGCGGGATTTTCAGGCACTACAACAAGCGGGAATCCACTCAATGTTGTACAAAAAGATGGTTGCCGAGTTTATTTCGCCAATCAAGCAATAAAAAAGAGCAAACAGATTTTCACCTGTTTGCTCAAAACTACGTGGTCAACACCGCTCTATTTTCCCAATTTATCCCGAAATTCTCGCGGGGAATGACCGAAATGCTCTCTGAACAGCCGCGTAAACGTGGTGGCGTGCTTGTATCCTACATAGAGTGAAATATCCGCAATCAGTCGATCGGTTTCAGTCAACAGTCGACGCGCTTCCTGAAGGCGAATGTCCGTAAGATACTGCTTAAAGCTCTTGTCAAACCTCGCTCCGAGAACTTTGCGAATCAACTTTTGCGACAGGCCTGTTTCCAGCGTAACCAATGAGAGTGTCATGTCTGGGCGAGCGTAGTGATTTCCAATAAAGGTCACAACCATCGCTTCATCCGCAGAAAGACGACTCTCTCCGCCATCGAGATGATGATAGGGCATGGGAACACTTTTCCGCTTGCGAATCACCACAAGAGCGGCAATGCAGAGTCCAGAAAAGATCCAAAATGGCGCAGACTGAAGTGGCATGTGGGAAAAAGAGATTTGCGAAACGGTAATCTGAAGTGCCGAATCGACGCTCGCCACGGGATGATTCTGAAACTGAATCTGTTGTACTCGTTTGAGATGAGCATCCTTAGAGCGCTCTAGTTTCTGGCCAAATTCGGCGAACCACCAATTGGGTGTGGTAAAATCTTCCAGTTCGATGGTATAGCGTTGTTTCCCCGGGCGCGGTGTGATTTCGTGTTCAAAAATCTGCCAAGTCAAATCGTTGGCACTGTCGGAATACCCAGGAACGAAATCGGCAAACACCACCATAAACGGATCGCACTGCTCCGGGGTGATCTCCACGGTGATCCGGTCAAACTTGTGCAGATCCCAAACTCGTCCTTCGAACAAAACCCCCGCGTAGGGATTCTCACTTTTCGGATTGAGTTTGTATTTGAGAATAAATCCATCGCTGTTTTTGGTAAAACTTTCGATAACCGAGTTCTGAACCGTATCTTTTTCGGCATCGGTGTAGGTGCGCGTGGTGAAATCATCCGCAAAAGGACGAATTGTCGTGGTACTGAAAAAAGAGATTATGGACATGATCAATGCGATTATCGTGGAAACGAAACAAGCCATGCTGAGTAAAATACGAAGTAACCGTCTGTTCATAGTTGTTCCCCCCGAACACGAGATCTGTTTATCATTCTACGCCGTAAAATAGTCACAGAATGACAGTTCGCGGAGATAAACTCTCACAACCAAGACTATTCTCTATTTTTTTTCGAAAAGAGTAAACCCTAATGGCAAAACAGCGGCGATCATCTGTGCGTAAATCCAATTTGTGGAGAAATCAGGTCGAGTTTTCCGAATAAGGGGAAATTGCCCGCACTATGGGGTTTTCAGAACTTTCGCAAAAGAGAAAAGGCCCCTGTGCATGATCCGTATCATAAAAAGAGTCGCCTAGTCTCGTCCAAATCTTCCTCACAATTTCTTCAAGATCTGCGTGTCCCAGTACCACTCAGCGAAACGACTGATCTCCCCATAAAAAGAGGCCGATTCAACGAATGAACCGGCCTTTTGTCATTTTTAGTGAAAAGACTCTACACCATGCGGACTTTTACGCCGCGATCGTGAAGGTACTGTTTGCACTGAGCAACAGTGTATTCGCCGTAGTGAAGCATGGACGCGATCAGTGCCGCCGACGCTTTTCCTTCCGTGAGCACTTCGTACATGTGTTCCGGAGTTCCGCCACCGCCAGAGGCGATCACGGGAATGGTCACGGCTTCGACAATGGTTCGAGTGAGATTGATTTCATACCCCTCTTTGGTGCCATCCGCATCGATTGAGTTCACCACTAGTTCGCCAGCACCGAGCTCTTCACCCCGCTTTGCCCATTCGATCGCATCGATTCCCATGCGGGTCCGTCCGCCGTTGATCACGATTTCGTAGCCCGAAGGAATCTCTTTTGAAACGTCTACTTTCAGCACATCCATGGAAAGCACCACGCACTGAGCGCCGAACGCCTTGGACGCTTCGGCAATGAGTTGAGGATTTTTCACCGCCGCAGAGTTCACGTTGATTTTTTCCGCTCCCGCCAAAAGGACCTTAGAACAGTCTTCGACAGAACGCAGGCCACCGCCTACAGAGAACGGGATAAACACCTGCTGAGCCACGCGGTCAACTACATCGATCATGATTCCGCGATTGTCGCTCGAAGCGGTAATGTCATACATCACCAGTTCGTCGAGCCCCTGTTCGTAGTAAAACCTTGCTTTTTCCACGGGATCGCCGATGTCTTTCGTATCGACGAACTTTACACTCTTGGCAAGTTTGCCGTCCCGCACGTCGAGGCAGGAGATAATTCTTTTACTCAGCATATAATTTCTTCTTTCGTCTCTTGTTTGTAAAAGTTTGACGCAGAGAATCAGTAATGTAATTACGTTTCTTTTGGGCGTTCCGCCGCTTCGCGTCGTCGGGCTCTTCCAGGGGTTCGCTTCGCTCCGTGCGGGAATACCGCACCGGCTTCGCCGCCCTTCCGATCCCTAACGCGAAATACTCAATACCTTGCAGTAACGTTGATAATTAGATAAAATCTTCCAATTTTCTTTTAAGAGGATATTCATCCCATTCGGCGAAGTTCTTAAACATCTGAAGTCCTACGGGGCCGGATTTTTCCGGGTGGAACTGAGTCGCCACAAGGTTTTTATATCCCAGCGCACAGGCAAATTCGATTTCGTAGGTGCAGGTGGCCAGAACCATGGACGAATCGGTCGGTTCGGTATAATAGGAGTGAACAAAATAGAGTTCGTCTCCCGCTTTGAGATCCTTGAAAATCGCGTGAGGTTTTTTGATCGCGATCTGGTTCCACCCCATGTGCGGAACCGAAAGCGTTTTGTCTTCGAGATTGAATTTCTTGCACAATCCCGGAATGAGTCCCAGCGTTTCCGTGTCGCCCTCTTCGGAATGGGTCAGAACGATCTGCGAACCGAGACAGATTCCCATGATCGGCGTCCCTTTGTCAAAGGCAGTTTTGAGCGCCACATCGAGACCGCGAGCTTTCAGTGAAGCCATGGCAGATTCGGCGTGTCCCACACCGGGGAAAATGATCTTTTCTGCATTGATGATCGTTTCGGGATCCGCCGAGATCACCGACTGTACACCGAGATAGTCGAGGGCGCGGCGTACCGAGGTGAGATTTCCCGCTTCGTAGTCCACGATTGTTATCATAGTTGTTCCTTTGGACTGATTTATATCATCGGGAATATATATCGTTCCGAGGGATTTTTACAGCGGCCGATGCGGGAGAATTGGTGAAATCGAGTAGGAGGTGAGAAAAGGACAACCCCTGTCTCACCGACCTCTCACACCACCGTACGTACTTTCGTATACGGCGGTTTCTTC
>JAIFMU010000027.1 GCA_020048285.1 bacterium
TGTAACGGGATTCTTTTCAATCATGAATCTCCTCGTCGCGGTGAAACATTTGTAACACGAAAAATTACTCGCGGGCTTGCAAATATCGCTCAGGGCCTTGAAAAATGTCTCTTCATGGGGAACATCGATTCACTTCGCGACTGGGGACATGCAAAAGACTATGTTCGTATGCAGTGGATGATGCTTCAACAGGAAACGGCCGATGACTTCGTTATTGCAACGGGTGTTCAGTACACCGTTCGTCAGTTTATCTCGTGGTCTGCGGCGGAACTGGGTATCACACTTCGTTTTGAAGGAACCGGTGTGGATGAAAAAGCGATCATCGAAAAAATCGAAGGGGACAATGCTCCAGCCCTTAACGTGGGTGATGTTATTGTTCAGATCGATCCGCGCTACTTCCGTCCTGCTGAAGTAGAAACACTTCTCGGTGATCCGACGAAAGCGAAAAACGTTCTCGGTTGGACTCCAGAGATCACCGTTCAGGAGATGTGTGCAGAGATGGTTCGCGAAGACCTCAAGGTTGCGAAACGCCATGCTCTTTTGAAAGAACACGGATATGATGTTCCGGTTTCTGTAGAGAATTAAACCATAATTGGTGTTGTTTTGTGATTTGTAGGGGCGCCACCTTGTGGGTGCCCTTTTTGAGTGAAAAATGTGCGGCGGGATAAGGTTCCACAAGGGACATCTCTACGTGAATTTCAAACATGGAGAAATATATGAATAGTGAATCGAAAATCTACATAGCTGGTCATCGTGGAATGGTTGGCGGAGCTATTGTTCGGGCTTTGACTGAACGGGGCTATACAAACCTGATTACTCGTACCAGTTCTGAACTGGATCTTACTAATCAGGCTGCTGTTGAAACATTCTTTGCGACGGAAAAACCGGAATATGTGTTCCTTGCAGCGGCAAAAGTGGGCGGAATCTTTGCGAACAATACCTATCGCTACGATTTCATCTATCAGAACATTCTCATAGCCGGTAATGTGATCGAAGCTTCACGGAAAAACGGCGTGAAAAAGCTGTTGAACCTTGGTTCAAGCTGTATTTATCCGAAAATGGCAGTTCAGCCGATCGTTGAAGAGTCACTTCTCACCGATGAGCTTGAACAGACAAACGAACCGTACGCGATTGCAAAGATCGCAGCGATTAAGATGTGCGAAAGTTCGAATCGTCAATATGGCACTGACTTTATTTCGGCAATGCCTACAAATCTCTACGGAGTTGGCGACAACTACCACCCAGAAAACTCTCACGTGCTTCCTGCTTTGATTCGCCGATTCCACGAAGCAAAGGTTGCCAATGCTTCGGAAGTAGTGTGCTGGGGAACCGGATCTCCTCTTCGCGAATTTCTCTATGCGGACGATCTCGCCGATGCGTGTTTGTTCCTTATGGACAGCTACTCTGGGGATCTTCATATAAATGTTGGGTCTGGCGAAGAGCATACGATCAAAGAACTGGCTGAAACTATCAAGCGCGTCGTTGGTTTTGAAGGTGCTTTGACTTGGGATACAACGAAGCCTGACGGCACACCGCGCAAGCTCATGGATTCGGGGAAACTGGGCAACATGGGATGGAAACGTCAGGTTGGTTTCGAAGAAGGAATTAAACGGGCGTATGAGGATTTCTTGAAACGTCACGGGTAAAGATGTTGTTTTCTGGTGTAATCTAAGGGTGCAAGAAATTGCGCCCTTTCTTTATTCAGCGAAATAATAGCACTTTTAAAATGGGTCAAGAGAGTCACGAAGTGCAAAGTACCTATGCTTTCGTCATACGCTTCGCGCTCATCGCTAAAAGTTAAAGGCGACAGAAAGTCGCCCCCTAGCTTAGAATTCTAGAAATTAATAGGGACTCATTTTGTCACAGCCACAATTCGATTCAGGAGTGATCTTCAAGAATCCAGAAAAATACTTGTAGTGTTCAGCCCGTTGAACAGCACGCTGATTGACATACCCACATTCAACTCCGCCGTTGATAATATTCACGGTCATACCAAATTTTGAAGTGGTGCGCCCCGCCGTTTGATCAGCGGTTGTTGGCTGCCACGTTCCCACCATAACTTCATGACAAGATGGCTTCTGCCCCTGCGGTGTCATCCAAAACCAGAGTGAACTCACCCAAGCGAGTTTTGCATCGCGGGCAATAATATTTGGATCATTGAGCAGTTTCATCTTATCAAAGAACATAAAATCACTGAGCATTCCATAGTTATAGTTGTAGGTTAACTGCTTTGGCCCGCGACCGTGAAATGACCATTCGAGGGAACTTTTGGTTCCATAAACGGCATGTTCATCAGTGAATCGGTCATCCTTTGTCGCTTCAGTGTAGGGCGATTCGTGAACAAAGCACAGCCCCCACGCCCATTGACTTGGCTGAGCTGTTGCCCATCCACCGGTGGTTTCCTGAGATGCATTGGCGAGATAAGCCGCTAACTCCTGCTTGATTGTCTCCGCCGATCCTTCAGTGAATAACTTCGCATAATCGACAACTCGGGCTATTTCTGCGTTGGTATTAGCGTGATAGCCTCCGACAGTAACATATTCATGAGTTTCACCGGTACTTTTCTTTTTTACCACTACCCTATCACCACCGGATGAAGGTTTATAGTAAACAGTTGCGGTGTAATCAGAAAGATATTCCACGGCGCTCACAAATGAACGATAAGTATAGAAATCTTTCTGCCCTACACCGGTAACGCCATTTTTACTGTAGCGCATGGGAAAAAACTTCTCGTAAGTGGCAGAATCCAAAAGTGTTGTAATCGGTGTTATGACTGTTGTTTTTTTTGAAAGAGCAATTGATGTAGCTGTATTTACACCACGATCCAGCGAGAGAGTAAAGGTAGAATCATTATACTCGTTATTTTTTGACGTAATTTTCAGTTGATACGAAGCCGCCGTTGCTCGCTCACGGCGACTCTCTGCCAGAGTTGTAACACCACCGAACTCAGTTTGGATTCGACATCCGCCAGAAGGAAGATGAACCTTGGCGCTCATCACCTGATCGCCTTTGGCAACCGACAGAATGTAAACACCTGCAGCAGTTTCCCACAGAGAGAGCGAGTAAGTCGCTAGTTGATCCAATTGTTGTTTTCCGATAACAGATCCATCAACAGCGCGAAGTATCAAAGTTGCGCCCGCCATTGAAGTGGGGATTTTCAGAGAGAGCTGATTATCATTCTGAACCACTGATAGCGCCGATGACACAATCGAGGTGCGCGACTCAATTGGTGTTACATCTTTTGTGTCCACCGGAAGCCGAAGTGTATCTGTTTTTGACGCGATCATATTGAGTGAAAAGGGGCTAGAGGGAACCGCACCTTCAATCATGCTAATCGGCGTTGCCATGACAGTCGCATCGACATTGATAGAAATGGGAAGGCGAGCGGTATCTTGAGCGGTAAAGGCGAAAAGCGAAGCGGTTCCTGCGGTCAGAACTGCGGTTACTATCTGTTTCATCGAAACTCCTCCAAAGGATGGTCGGATTTTTACATCTTTCTATGGGTTAGAATATAACGACAAATGTGAGACATTGCCATTTGTTCTCGTATTTGTGGTACCAATTGTTGTACCAACACTTAATTAGGGGCCTAAAGGTTATAAAACATGCTACAAGTTAGAGAATTAACGTTCTCAAATACCATAAGCATATTCGAGATACCAGAAACTACATCCGCGATATCGTCATTCTTCAGAAGTTCATTTTTTTGTTGAAAAACAATGGCACAATGCGCGTAGTTAGATATAGCTAAAGCTCTCAATTACACGTCCTAACAGAAGGCGAGAGTCACTTATATGCCCCTCGCACAACTTGTCGAGTCACCTTACTCGAAGATATAATTGCAAATCTATTCCTCGTTGTACATTCCCCCGAATCTGCTCCGCGTCATTTGATTCCCATTGTGTATTTTCACTGTATATAAAAGGAGAATGCCATGATGACAATTAGAGATAAAGCGAAAGCAGCAAAGTCGGCTTCATTCAAACTGGCGGCACTTGACTCTGCCACTAAAGATGCGGCTCTCGAACTGATCGCCCTTCGCCTTGAATCGCGCAAAGATGAAATTATCGCCGCCAACCGCGAAGATTGTGCTCGTTCGGAAAAAGAACAGATCGCCGCACCAATTCTCAAACGACTTACATTTGAAGATGCAAAGATCGCCGATGTGGTAGACGGAACTCGTTCACTGAAAAACCTCAGCGATCCTGTCGGCGTAACCCTTCTCTCGACTGAACTCGACAAAGGGCTCGACCTCTACCGCGTCAGTTGCCCTATCGGTGTGGTGGGAATCATTTTTGAATCTCGCCCTGATGCTCTTTTGCAGATTTCAACATTGTGTTTAAAATCAGGAAACGCGGTTCTTCTTAAGGGTGGTTCTGAAGCGGCTTTGACCAACCGGATTCTCGCTGAAATTATCGACGCGGCTTCAAAAGAAGCGGGTGTGCCTGAAGGGTGGATTCAGCTTGTAGAAACGCGCGCCGATGTGAATGAAATGTTCGCGCTCAATGAAGAGATCGACCTGTTGATTCCCCGCGGATCAAATGCGTTTGTGAAATATATCATGGATAATTCAAGCATTCCCGTGCTGGGTCACGCCGATGGCGTCTGCCACATTTACCTTCACGATGACTGTGACACAGACAAGGTCGTACCGATCGTGGTTGATTCAAAAACGCAGTATGTGGCAGCGTGCAACACCGTGGAGAACATTCTCGTGCACGAATCAGTAGCATCACGTGAACTTCCTCGTATCAAGGCTGCTCTCGCGGAGAAAAATGTCGAAATGGTGGGATGCAAAAAAACCTGTGCAATTATCAATATTCCCGCGGCAACCACCGAAGATTGGCACACAGAGTATGTCGATTACAAAGTGGCGATCAAGGTGGTGAGTGGACTCGATGAGGCAATTGCATTTATCAATGAACACGGTTCAGGCCATACTGATTCGATTTTGACGGAGAGTGCTACCACAGCGAAAACCTTTATGGCGCTCGTCGATTCGGCCTGTGTGTTCCAGAACTGTTCGACACGCTTTTCCGATGGATTCCGCTTTGGCTTTGGCGCGGAAGTGGGCATTTCTACGAGCAAAATTCACGCGCGCGGGCCCGTTGGACTGGACGGCTTACTGATCTACAAATACAAACTAATCGGCAACGGTCAGACAGTAAGTCAGTATGCATCGAAAGAGAAAACCTACACGCATAAACCGATGAATACCGTTTGCCCGCTCTAATTTGGCACAACGATTGATTTGATCTAAGGGATTCTTCGGAATCCCTTTTTGTTGTCCACACCCACAAAACGCGACAACACTACGTGATATCAAACACATTATTTTATCCTTCAAAAGAGATTAAAGAGCTGTTTTTATTCCTAATTTCGTAGATTATACAGATAGAATTGAAACGTACTCGGAGGATCTATGTCATTACGAGGTATTATGTATACGGCTGCTATCACTACGACACTTGCAGTTTCTTCTTTTGCCGAAGAAAAACGTCCCTTTCCAATAGCAACATCTTTCAAAAATTGCATTAAACCCAATCACGTATCACAAGCCGTTTTGGATAGCACCGTATCTGATCTCTATTTTTCAATCAAAGAGAAATACATAGCTAAAGCGAAAAGCCAAAATGGGGGTTACTATGTTTTGTCTGGCGGAGGTACTGGCGGGTCTGCCGGGTTGATTACCATTTCCGAAGCACATGGCTATGGAATGATCACCACGGCGCTCATGGCAGGATCAGGCCCGATTGCTGATCCCGAGGCCAAATCGATCTTCGATGGCATGCTCCAGTTTTTCCTCGATCACCCCAGCGACAAAACCGATGCGCTTATGTCTTGGGAAATTCTCACCGATAACAATGGCGGTGAAAGCCCCGCAAAAACAGGCAATGCCACTGATGGCGACATGGATGTGGCCTACGCTCTTCTGCTCGCTCACTACCAATGGGGATCTACGGGGAAATTCAACTACCTTTCGGAGGCAAAGCGTATTATAACCGACGGTCTCAAAGCGTGGAACATGAATCCCGAAACCATGCGCACCAATCTTGGCGACTGGGTTAATTACTCCTACATCGACGAATGGTCAGGTGAAGAAGTTACGGGCATTACCGAAGAGTACTACTGGGGAACGCGTCCTTCAGACTGGATGACCGGACATTTGCACGCCTATGCCGAAGCGACTGGCGATCAGTTCTGGACCGAAGCCGCAGATACCATCTACGGAATGATCAACAATTTCACCAAAAACTATTCTCCCAAAACAGGATTGATTTCTGATTTTGTCGATGGACAAAATGGTGCCCCGGCCGGCGAAAACTATCTCGATGAGTTTAAAGAGACAAATCACTATTACGAAAATGCCTGCCGCGTTCCTCTTCGCTTGACTGTAGATTTCGCTCATTTCGGGTCGCCCACAGCGCTCAAAACAGTGAACGGCATGGTGAACTTTATCCGCACAGCCACGGCTGAAAATCCAGAGAACATCTCCTTTGGATACAATATCAAAACTGGTGCCCCGCTCTATCCTACCAAAAAGAGCACCCGCTTTTCTGCACCGCTGATCACCGGTGCCATTGTTTCAAAGGAACATCAGAAATATCTGAACGATGGCTGGGATCTCATGGCGAAAACCCGCGAGTCTTACTATTCTGACTATCTAAACCTGCTCAGTATGCTCGTAATTTCAGGAAACTGGTGGCCACCGGTGAAAGACTTCACGGTCGATCTGGCTGATGGCAATACGGTTGCTATGAATGCTGTGCGATTTGCCGATCTGACCCATGTATCAACCGGAACTGCTCTCAACCTCTCGTTCTCTCTGAGTGGCATCGATCGTGATCTTCCGGTGGCACTGCTGTCACTCACCGGACGTGAACTGGCAACTGGTGTGGCAAAAGTTGGAACAGATAATCAGTTCAGTGCAACGCTGACGGCCTCGCTGTCACCGGCTATCTATCTGGTAAAAATCGGCGACAGAATGCTTTCACATACCGCTAAGATTGTTGTTCAGTAGCTCTTGTTTCAGGACAGTGAATCTCTCCACTGGAGAGATTCGCTGTCACTCTACCCTACAGTAATCACCGAGAATCATCATTCACCATTCCAACCAACGCCTCTACATCGCCATCGCGATTATGAACAACCGGTAACACACTACAAAATTTCACCATGCCGAATTGAACCCTGCCACTATTTCAGGGAGAGGTATGAGATTCGAAGTATACCAACGGCGTTTCGGGAAACTCACTGCAGGCCACGTCTAAATGATTCAAAGAGTATCTTCAAAGCAATCCAATGGCGGGGAAAATCCTTAGAGTATTACCAACCATATTCTATATGTATGAGATTCTGAGTTGAACGTTTGAATTACGTCATTCGATCTATGAGGTACCGATGTGAACGTTTGAATTGCGTTATTCGATCTATGAGGTACCGATGTGAACGTTTGAATTGCGTTATTCGATCTATGAGGTACCAAAGTGAACGTTTGAATTGCGTCATTCGATCTATGAGGTACTGATTTGAACGTTTGAATTGTGTTATTCGATCTATGAGATAGTGAATTGAATCTTTGATTTGGTTCATTCGATCTATGAGATAGTAATCTGAACGTTTGAATTACGTCATTCGATCTATGAGGTACTGATCTGAACGTTTGTATTGCGTTATTCGACATATGAGGTGGTGAATTGAACGTTTGTATTGCGTCATTCGATCTATGAGGTACCGATTTGAACGTTTATATTGCGTCATTCGATCTATGAGGTGGTGAATTGAACGTTTGTATTGCGTCATTCGATCTATGAGGTAGTGAATTGAACGTTTGTATTGCGTCATTCGACATATGAGGTAGTGAATTGAACGTTTGTATTGCGTCATTCGATCTATGAGATACTGATTTGAACGTTTGTATTGCATCATTCGATCTATGAGGTACTGATCTGAACGTTTAAAATTGAGTTCCCCTTGAGAGATATACTGAATTGAACGTTTAAAATCGAGTTCCCCTTGAGAGATATACTGAATTGAACGTTTAAAATCGAGTTCCCCTTGAGAGATATACCGAATGGAACGTTTAAAATCGAGTTCCACTTGAGAGATTCATGTGAAGAGATGTTCTGCGACATCTGTTTCCTTTCGGCTATTTCGATTCCTGCACGATGAATTTGTCAAAGCGTAGAAATAGCCCATAGATGGATACCGATATGTTTGCCAATTATATGGTGTATACCAGTGGCAGTGCGGTCTATCCACTGACCGGTTCACACACTGTCTGCACTCATGAAAAACAGGTTCCATTCCACAACCAATGCTTTTGATATCTGCACAGACACGTGAATCGAATTGACGATCCTGTTGCGGTCAAAAACCGAGGAAATGGTACAATCGCATCAATTAACCGATTGGAATCAGCTATGGTGCACCATATATAGAAATCCCCTTTTCATGAATGAACATTGGCTATATTTACATTCACCTATGTGGCAATACGATCTACCGGAGTGTGTTATGAAAGAGGGAATAGTTCAGTTCCAATTGAAACAGGGTGAATGGATTCACCTTGATTATCAGAATAGCAATTCGCTTCTGTGGCTGGAACAGGAGAGTAAACTCGATCCAGTTGTGATTAGCGCACTGCAACGCAAAGATCCTCGACCGAGGACACTGATTCAAAATGGCGGCATAATGCTCACTCTTCGCGGTGTAAATCTCAATCCCGGTGCAGAACCGGATGATATGATCAGTCTGCGCATCTGGATCGACCGCAAGCGGATTATCACTTCCAATCACCGGCCTTCACAGTCGATTTCCGATGTTGAAGAGCTGATCAAAAAAGGGAGAGTAGCTCTCTCACCTTTTGACATTCTGCTCCATATCAGCCGGTTCATGGTATCGTACATCGACGATGCCATTGATGATTACGAAGAAACACTGCTCGATCTTGAAACTGATATTATCGAAAAGCAGGGTAAAGCGGAACGAACAGATCTTCTCGCACTCCGCAAAGAGTTGATCACTGTGCGCCGTCATTTGACACCTCAGCGCGAAGCATTTGCAAAATTGATTGTCGATCCGGTGAACTGGGTCAATTCAGCACAGACAATTCAATTGCGCGAAATAAATGATCACCTCATCCGCATTCTCGAAAACCTCGACGCCCTTCGCGAACGAGCGATTATCACTCATGAAGAGATGGTCAGCCAAGTGTCAGATCAGTTGAACAATCGACTCTTTCGCTTATCGATAATATCGGCGATTTTCTTGCCTCTCTCGTTTCTTACGGGACTGTTGGGAATCAATGTGGGGGGTATTCCCGGATCTGAGTACAGTGGGGCCTTTTTGAATTTTATTATTATTCTGATTATCGTTTTTGGATTTCAGATACTCTTTCTTCGCTGGAAAAAATGGTTGTGACTTTCAAAGAGAAATGCAAAAGCGGCACAGAGATTTACTCTCCATGCCGCACTTTTTTCTGACGATCAGATCAGACACTAACCTTCCGCGCTTATTTCACCACAAAATCACACGTGTCAATCGGTTCTTTCCAATCTGTTTTCAGATAGGCGATGATCCGATATTTCCCTTTGTACCACGCGGGAATAGTTCCCATCATAACGTGAGTCTGCGAAGAGGTCACAGAAAGGGTGAATGTCGTGTCGAGACAGTAGGCTTTTCCGCCAGTATAGCGAGAAATGACGAGCGCCGTCCCACCCATATCCTTAACCGATTCAACTCGCCAATACAATTTCACGGGAAGTTTTGCTGCCGTGAATACGGTATCTTGACCGACTAGTTCACTTTTTTTCTCTTCCGATCCTGTGCCAACACTCACCGCATTTACACTATTTTTACTGGCGACATTATCAGTGATTCTTTCAATAAGCTTGCATCCACTGACCAAAAAAACCACGGCGATGAACAAGGAAATTTTCACTCTCTACCTCTGCTATTTACTACTGGAACACCACTGTTCTATTATTATACGCGAGAACACGCCGTTCCACGTGATGCTTAATCGCTCGCGTCAGAACCCGTTTTTCGATATCCTGACCGGTCTTAACCAGGTCTTCAACGGAATAGGTATGGTTCACCCGTTCGATATCCTGTTCGATGATCGGCCCTTCGTCGAGGTCTTCCGTGACATAGTGACCGGTGGCCCCGATAATCTTGACACCGCGCGTGTAGGCTTGGTGATACGGTTTTGCTCCAGCAAAGGCGGGAAGGAACGAATGGTGAATATTGATAATGCGATTGGGGTAGGCTTCGATCATGGATGGCGGAATGATCTGCATATAGCGAGCAAGAACGACAAAATCAATCTCATGTTTTTCGAGGATTTTCATCTGTTCAATCGCCATCTCTTCGCGATTGGCGGCGGTCACGGGAAGGTGGATAAATTCAATGCCGAACCGTTGGGCATCTTCGCGCAAGGTTTCGTGATTTGATACAATGACAGGGATATCAACATTGAGATCGCCGGTGCGCCACGATCCGAGAAGATCGAAAAAGCAGTGCGCATACTTGGAAACAAAGATCGCCATGCGCTGTTTTTTTTCCGTGAGATAGAGTTCCCAGTTCATGGAGTATTTGTTTGCCGCTTCGTGAGTGAATATGACGCGAAACTCATCGTTGGTGATTTTAAAATGTTCCAACTCCCATTCGACGCGCATGAAAAACATTTTGTTTTCGTGGTCAACATACTGATCAATAAAGAGAATATTTGCGCCGAGCCGAGAAAGAAGTGCAGTAACAGCGGCGATAATCCCTTCTTTGTCCGGGCATGAAATGAGCAGAACGGCGTTGCCTGGTTTCGTCATGGAGTTCCTCTTTGCGGAAATTCTATGGATCACACTAGAGCGCAAATATACATTGCGAGATTGTCAAGAGCTTACCCAGCCCTGCACTGATCGTTGCATCAACAGCACACTATCAATGCAACAGAGTGTTTCAATGTTCTCAAAATCTACGACACACCCCGGCGAATTGCAACTCACTGCGATTCCTTTGCCGTTATGCATATATACTACTAGTGACGCGACTGAAACAATACTGCCTGTTGAGTTCTCGAAGGATTCAGTGCCATGTTGGAACGCGGTCGAATGGGGTATCACCACGAGTCACATTCAAATCGGCACGGTTATTGTTTTTCTGTATATATAATCAATAAGGAGGAACCGATGGCACTGCGTACGCTTACCACCGAAGAAGAAATGAATGCGCTGATCCAACAGAAAAAACCGGTGATACTGATGGCTCACCACAGTGGATCACTAACAAGTCGCACTGTTGTAAATGCGATACAACGAATTGCCGAAAGTGATATTGACGCGGCAATTATCGATATGAATAGCGGAAGTTCTCTATTTAAAGCATTGGGGATCACTACCGTTCCTACGGTGGTGGGATTCAACAACGGCATAGAACAGAATAGAACCGTGGGTATTCAAAGCGAATCATTCTACAGAGAATTGGTCAATCCCAAAAAACAAAAGCAGATCAAGCTCTACAAAACACCCACCTGTCCGTGGTGTACTGTTGCAAAAAAACATCTCGACTCAAAAGGTGTTTCCTATATCGAAATTGATGTGAGCACCGATTACGCGGCGGCGAACTATCTGATGCAGAAAAGTGGCCAAACCGGGGTTCCACAGATTGAGATCGGCGATGAAATTGTGGTCGGTGCAGATATTCACCGCATCGATGATCTGTTGAGAAAGATGTAATAGTGACACAGGATCAATCAAAATCTAAACGGTTAGCCGCCATTCGAACCCGCTTTCATCCAATTGCATCACTGGCAGTTGTGGGAAGCGTCATTCTGTTTCAGGTAAATCTGCTCTGGTATCTCGCTGGAGGGTTGTTAATGGGGTTATTCGGTGGGAAAATATTCTGTCGGTGGTTCTGTCCCATGGGATGGGTTATGGAAAAAATCGCTGCTGGTGCTCCCGATGAACGGGCGCGCGCTCAGCTTTCGTACTATAAATTGGGATGTCCGGTGGCGTGGGGAAGCGGTTTGGCGAATCGGTTTTCGCTGTTCAAAATAAAGAATGAAAAAAGTGCCTGTATCAGTTGTGGTCTGTGCGACAAATCCTGTTATATCACGGCAATTGAAATTGACAAAAGCCTGTACCGCGAGGGCTTTTCCGATCCTGCGGAAAACTACGCCTGTTCAAAATGCCTTGCCTGCGTGTCTGCCTGTCCCACCGGTGCGCTTTCTCTTTCTGCGAAGAAAAAATAATCGGGAGGAATCCACATTCCCCCCGATTTTACAAAGCACTAGCGCGATTCTCGATTACTTCTTCTGATTCCGACGAAATTGATTTAATACTTCTTCCACCGCCGCATCGACACTGCTTTCAAAAGGAGTATTATTTCCCCAGTTCGCCTGACCTTTTTCGGTGACCACGATCGTCTCTTTGGGAACGCGATTGAATCCTTTTTCGAAAACAGAAACTTCGAGCGTTACCGTGCCGATCAACTTACCGATCTTCCCTTTTTCAGTGAAATAACGAAGGATTTTCACGGAGACACCGCGATAATCGGAAGAATCTTTTTCGGGAATCGCAGTCATCACTTCCGCATCGGCAGGGATAATCTCTGCCAGTCGGCCAATCATGCGATTGCGAATCGTGACCTGTTCATCGGCGGTCATGGAAAAACCCAGTGTGGAACTGCTGAACTGCGGCGCCACCACCACATTGCGATCTGAAGCGCAGAGAAACGCGGTCATGGCCGCAAGAGAGAGAATCAGCTTTTTCATGGAATACTCCTTATGTTGGATTGGATTTCAAAATAGTTTGTTCACGGCTTCGTTTCCAAGAAAAGCCTTTGCACAACGCCAACTCGCTAGTGACGGTATCGTTTCGATTTGCGCGGAGGCGCAGCGTGTGTCACCGCATCTAGATCGGGATGCGCTGATTCGCGATTAAATCCCGCCACCGGTTCAATGCCATGAGAGTGAGTAGCACCACTGTCGTGAGAATGAGTATTCGGGGGTGTTGTGAGAATCTTTGCCGATTTTTCGGCACCGTGCGCATGAATCACCCCATCGACATGAACGTGTTCGTTGGTGTAGCGGGGAAGTTCAAACGGAAGATCCTGGTACACATTGCCACTTACCGAAATAAATGCGGCGAACTGATCATCGCTGAGAATTTTCTTGATCTCTGTCAGATGTTCAACAAACTGTTCAGACTGAAGTTGTGCTTGCACGGCCACTCTTTTCTGAAGATCTGCTATGCGAACAACCGAAGGCGTCACCTTGGTCAATTCAAGTAGAATTGAATCTTGAACAGCCTGTGCCTGAGGAAATTGTGCATCCATTCTATAGCGCAACACTTTTTCGTGAACGGCCTTGTAGATCGGAGCCGTAAGTTGTAGCTGTTCGCGAAGCCACAGCAGAGATTCTGTTTCGGTCACTTTCACTTCGCCGGTGTCTGCGTGAGCAAAAAGAAGTGATGTCAGTGTCAAGATGAGAAAAACAGCGTATTTCATACTCTACCGATCTGTTCTAATGTACTGTTACCAATCGTATTGATTCATAAAATAGTTTAGGCCCTGAACGGGTGCTTTCACCGCTTTCGCTTGCCAAAGGTGATCACCGTGGAAATGTCCAGTTTTCGCGCCAAAACAGTGAGATTTTGATCTGCCAAATCCACGGGATAGCTCGGCGGTTGCCGCGTAATTTCATACAATTGTGTAATATCTTCCTCGGTGACCGGGGCCACGGTGACCGCTCCCCTTTCGATCCACGTAAGAAAATCAAGCTGTGACTGGCGCGAAAAGGCAAGTTCTGCCAAGGTTTCGTGAACTGACACGATGGATGTAATCAGTTCGGCGGAAGTTTCTTTGATAATCGTCACCGCCCACCCATGGAATGGATGATCGCGGTCAAAAAGTGCGGTCAATGGTCCGCTGTCGATCAGTGCTCGTTCCACTATTTACTCCTTACTGAACTGCCAGAACCGGAAACGACAAACTCTTCGGGCTTGTCAGTTCGACCGCTTCCGTGGCGACCAAAAAGCGATTCACCCAACTCCCATGCCGAAGGTTTCTGGTACTTTTCAAGATACTTTTCGATGGCAATGCGCACCAGTTCTGAACGGGAATGTCCCAAGAGTGATGCGACGCGATCGAGATGGTACTCAGTCTCTTTCGGCAAACGAACAGATATCATACAAACCTCACAGTGAAAGTGTCCTACATAACGTATGACACAAAGTCACTTTCTACCAATCTTTTTGTAATTTTAGTATTTCGACACTACTTTGAATAGAAATGCCGACGTCGGCACAGAATTTTCACAGGGAGGGTTTAGATGCATCAAACAACCGCAAACCAGCTTGAGTTTTCGTCGTGGATGTCATTAAAAGCGTTGGAATCGGGCGAACTGTTCAGAATTGAACGCGATCCCCGTCTGAAAAATATCGGGGTAGTCACCGCTATCGGTGGTATCATAATTGGAGTATACCTCTCTTGGGTTGATCTCCGTGAGATCGATTCTGATTTTTACGAATCACTGGTTCAGAAAGGAGCAGTTACTCTTGCACCAACAGTGGATCTTTCCAAACCCGAACCGCCAAAGCCTGAACCAACACAGGCAAAACCAGTAACACAACAGGTGAAACCGATACAACCGGCGGCGCAATCGAAACCTAATCAAGGCGGGGGGAACAGTTCAAAACCGATTTCTACCAAGGGGATCTTTGGAATCATGAGCGCTTCGGTGGCAACATCATCAGCTAACGCGATCTTTGGCGAAGGCGGAACGGCATCGGGAATCGACAAAATTCTCGCCGGAACCAACGGACTCAAACAGGGAAGTGGCGGGGTGACTCGACGAGGCGATGTGGAGATGCTCGGCGATGGGGATGGCACATTTCCCGGATTTGACGGCGGCAACAGCACCGGAGATGTGGTGGCTCTCGTGGATAATCTAATCAAAGGCGGCGGAGAAAGGACCAAACTGCGCGCGTCACCAAAACAGCGGATCATCGCTGCTGAACCGGACGGAGCAAGCTCGGCGGGAATCTCTGGGAAACGGTCGCGAAGTGACATCGTTCGCGTGGTAAATCAAAATATGCAGGGACTGCGCTATATCTATAATCGCTATCTGAGAGATACACCGGGATTAAAAGGAAAAGTCACGCTCAAATGGGCGGTGGATGAGTTCGGAAATGTGCTGTTCTGCACGATGGTCTCTAGCACCATGGGGAACAGCGAATTTGAAAAGGCAATTCTCGAAGCGATCAAACAGTGGCGATTTACGTCGATCGAAGTGACCGGAGATGTGACTGAAGTGGTCTATCCTTTTGTCTTTACTCAGTGAACAGAGGGACTTTCAAAGTCCCTTTTCTGCGTATTGTATCATATTTGACACCACTGAGATTAGCTTATCTGAAGAGATAGGTTTCATGAGAACCTCGTTCATACCTGCACGCATGCATTGAATTCGATCGCCGTTGGCAGTGAGAGCGATAATAGGGGTTTTTACATTGAATTTCCGAATCTCTTTTGAAGCAACAATTCCATCCATAATCGGCATTTGGATATCCATCAAAATTGCATCATACTGATTATTCTTACACATATCCACAGCTTCCTTACCATTGACCGCAGCTTCAGTAATAAATTTGCCGCTTTCAAGCTGCTTCGTCACCATAAGTGCGTTGATCGCGTTGTCTTCCACTATGAGCACTTTCTTGCGGGAACTAAACTCTACAGTTCTTTTATTGGCTGTAATGATTGGTATCACAATAATAAAGACAGTTCCTTTTCCAGGAACTGACGAGAATGTGATCGTTCCTTTCATTGCTTTCACCACTGCATCGACTATAGACAAGCCAAGCCCAACACCTTCATATCGCTGAGAAAAAGAGAACTCCTCTCCGCGCGAAAACGCTTTAAACATAGCTGCTTGACGATCCTCTTCGATGCCAACACCGGTATCCTTGATTGCGACAGTAAGATGGTTATTTGCATAGCTCAGTTCACAGCTAATGCCTCCTGCGTTGGTAAATTTCAATGAATTACCGAGAAGATTATCGATTATTTGAAGAAGGTGTTCACTATCTCCATAGAGCTCTTCGGGAATGTTTTTCGGAGGAATTATGATGAGCGATATCCCTTTTGCGCGAGCGGCATCGCGATAATATTCAAGTACTGGTTCAAGAACATCTACGACGCGAAAGGGGTGAGCAACAATTGCAATAGTCCCTTTTTTAATTTCCACGAAGTCAAACAGGTTGCTCACCGTAACAAAGAGTCGATGGAACGAACTTTTCATGTAAAAGACCGGTTTTTTCAAGTGAACCGGAATTGTTTCGTCATCGGCAATAGCATTCACGCCACCCAAGAGTCCCGTAAGAGGTGTGCGCAGTTCGTGAGCGATTGTTTTAAGAAATGATTCTCGGGCAAAACTTTCCTGAACAGCCACTTCACGAGAGTGTTCAATCTGTGTATTGGCATGTTGAAGTGTGAAATAGAGACTTTGAAGTTCCAGTTTGTTCCTTTTGTTTTCGAGGAACAGTTCTACTTGACGGTAAATCAGCATTCCCGCTACTGAGAAAGTCATGAGAATATAGCTGTACGGAAGCATCCAAATTTCGGGAAGAACTTTTCTCCCCAGAGACGAGAGATCGTTTTTGGTAGAAAGCAGAATGAAAACAACATTCAATAACAGCACCCAATTCGATTTGAGACGGCTCTCTTTCACCGCCAAGATAGTCAGTACCAACGAACCTATGAGCAGTGGTCCCAATCCAATAGGGAGAAATTTACTCACCACTTGTTCAATGACAAACTTACTGTCCGCACTCCAGATAAAGATTATGAGTGGAACGTGTATGAGAAATAGGACAACCTTAATACGCTGGGCTCGCATCGAATTAAACCTCTTCGTGAGGTAGCTAATCAGATAAAACATCGCCAGTGCCATAAGCGGTGTAGCAGTGCGGAAAATCTTAGTTTGAATGACGTGATCGAGCGTACTACCATTGAACAGAAACATGTGGAATGTCAATGCCGTGGTCAGGGTATAAAACCCAAAATAGAGTAGAACTGCCGGGCGCGTTTTCATCAAGAAATAGCTAAGCATAGAAATACCGAAAACGATAAAAGCTAGCGACACTCCGATTTTCGGAACCGTGGCGTTGTAGGCATTTTTGATTTCAACATCGTACCGAACAGCCTCCGTTTCACCAATCCAAAGTTTAGGAAGCCCCATATTGAGACCATCAGTCCAGAATCGAATAGTGAGAATATTGTGTTTTTCCGTTAGGATCGTGCGGGGAATGCGAATCGTTTGCGCACTGTAGTTCACCATGCCGCCGTGAGCTTTTAATTTTCCCCACTGATAAAGATCGTGGCCGTTGATTGACACAATACAGGGATAGTACATGGCTCCAAAATAGAGCGATGGCTCTTGGATGGTTGAATCATAATTGAAGTGAGCGGTATATATATGAACACCTTCGGAAATTACCGGTAGTTTTCCCGTGGTATATCTCTTGATAGTGCTATGATCATCACTGAGAAAACTGGTCGGCTGAATAAATCCATCAACAATGGCGATTCTCGGGGCACTCCAAAGGGATGTAAAAAGGACACAGAGCAATAGTAATAATAGGCGTTTCAATGTCATAGTCTCTCCCGTGAACAATCAGCTGAAATAGTACCATATCGGCGCGAAATTGCAAACAATTATGTTACGCGCGCAGTGGCAACTCGCCTTCGTATTCGTAGAAATGGTGTTCAGCGCCTTCGTGTTCAACTAAATAGCGAACATAACACGGATAGAGGTGATCCTTTGAGACGTCGATTATTTCACCGGAATCGCTAAAAATTAGGCGCGCCGGAGCTGGAAGTGGCACGGCGATCCTTTCGCCATCATTGGGACCAAATCGGAAGTGAAAGTTTTGGAACTGCATAGGTGCCCCCTGTTTTTTTCAACCGCAACCGTGTCTCACTCTGTTCAATATAGCCGATTGATAATAAAAATCTACCTAGAAATAAACGGAGTAGAAAAATGATGGCTCTGTTCCCTTTAACTGTGGGATTATTGTTTAGGCATCGTTGTTCTGCCTTCGGCGACTTCTCTCCCCTGGCCGGGAGAGAAGCAGAGGGGCCTCAAGAGCCGCCTGAACAGTGCTGTTTGTTTGAATTAGCGTAAAATTCCAAAAGCTGAAGAAGGAATTTTTGTTCGCCAATCCAAACGGCACTGTTCAAACGCGGCAATTCACGTCGTGGCTACGAAGATCTAACCGTATATTAAAGAGCTTTTTGCGTTAGGGATGTGCAGGGGCCGAAGGCGTGCGGTACTCCGCACCAAGCGAAGCGAAGCCCGGAGCAAGCCCGACGACGCGAAGCGGCGGAACGCCCAGAGGAAACGTAATTACATTTGTAATTTGATATTGCAATACAACAGAATCAGATACAGTAAATAACGAAAATAAAAACTGAAAACGAGATTATTAACTACCCACAGCTAAAGGGCACATAGCCAAAATGATTGCTCTGCCCGTGAAAAGATTGTGCGGAACAGGGCAATCGAATCAGTCGATACTGATGTAGATTTCCGCTTCCACTTCAGAGATGTACTTTTCGAAATTACAGCGCTGGGTTGGTCGCGGCGAATCGGGGCGCGCAAGATAGTATGAAAGGGCGTTCCATCCATCGATAACCGCGTTCGGCATCTGACCAACCACGCGATGGAGAAGATAGTTCCCCGCGGGAATTGTTGTCGATTCACCACTCTCGACAGTGGCACTTCCCGCCAGAAGTTCACACTGAGACGTGGCCACATTTGGTTCGCGGTAGTTGGTATAGACGCCTTTCGAAGGAGACTCGAACGCCTGAGGATAGGCCGTGTAAAATGCCACCCAAAGTTCATGGATTTTCCTACCCGATTCGCCAAACCGTTGATATTGGTAGGAATGGTCAAATAATGAAAACAGTGTTGTAGGATAACCTATATCCGTCGGTAACCACCACCGGGAACTTGTTGGATTAGGGTGTTCATTTCCAGTGATAGAAGAATGGTGAACAGCGAATCAATGGTCATTTCTGTGCTATCGGCAATTTCATCAACGCGGAATGGATGATCGGTTCTGAGAACTTTCAGGATTGTCAACTCTTCCGGTGAAAGGTAGTCGGGAAGCCTCTCTTCGAACAGCGACACTTGAATCGCGGTCGGTTGACTATCACCTACGGGGAAAGTATCGCCGTGAATCGCCGCCATGATCTGTGCTGCCGACAGAGCCGGAGTCGCTCCCGCTGCGATAAGTTCATTCGTCCCCACGGAACATCCCGAAAAAATCGATCCAGGAACGGCAAAGACTTCGCGTCCCTGAGCGAGAGCAAAGTTTGCGGTTATGAGCGAACCGCTCTTGTGCCCGGCTTCGACCACGACGGTGGCTTCGGTCATGCCCGCCACAATGCGGTTTCTCTGAACAAACTGGTACTTGTTGCCACCGCTTCCGGGAGGATATTCGGTGAGTATTGCCCCAGTTTTGAAAATCCGTGCAGCGAGATCGCGGTGAGAAGAAGGATAAATGCGATCTGGCCCCGTAGCCATCACGGCCACTGTTTTTCCATGATGATCGAGAGCTGCTTCGTGAGCAATTGCATCGGCGCCATACGCCAAACCGCTGACAATGACCATGTCGGCGTCACAGAGTCCGTTGGTGAGTGTCACGGCGGCCTTTTTACCATAGTCTGAAATTTTTCTCATGCCCACGAGAGCAATAGATCGCTGATTGAGCAGTTCGAGATTCCCCATTCCATAGAGCACAGTAGGAGGATCATAGGTTTGAGCGAGCAGTTCGGGGTAGAAATCGGAATCGGGAAGTATTGGAGTGACGTGGTTTGATTCGCACCAACTAAGTATGCGATCCACTTCGGATTCATACAGCGAATAGGAAAAACGTTCTGCCACTGAAGCGGGAAGATGTCCTTCGCTGTGAAGTTCTTTCGCCGAAACGCGAAACACTTCTGCCGCTGAACCGTAGTGACGGATGAGAAGATTTGCCCGTGCGGGGCCGATTCCATCGATCAGGGTGAGTGCAATTGACTCTTTCATAGCGTACCTCCGAACCGACATTTTGCAATCAGTCGATTAGGATGTCACTTTTTTTGTTTAGATTCGATCGAGATCGAGATCATTTTCTGCCGCCTGATCGCCGATCGGTTCGAGATGTGTCACGATATACGTTCGCGGAAATCTTTGCATGACCTGCTGTTCAATCGATTCGAGTATGTCGTGACCTTGCGCGACTGACCACTCCCCTGGAACCAAAATGTGCACAGAAACAAAGCGTCGCGCACCGGCTTGACGAGTGCGAAGGGCATGAAAAATAACATTGTGAGAAGTAATAATTGATTCAATTTCCTCAATCTCAGCATGAGGTATCGCCGTGTCCATAAGTCCCGCCGCAGAGCGCTTAATCAGATCCGCGCCGGTGAACAGAATGTGAATCGCTACGAGAATCGCCACGATTGGGTCGAGAATTGCCCATCCGGTAAGAGCAGTTATGCCAATTCCCACGAGAACTCCCACGGAAGTCCACACGTCGCTCATGAGATGATGTGCATCAGCTTCGAGAGTGATTGACGAATGTTTTTTTCCAGCGCGAAACAGTACTGTTGCCACGGCAAGATTGATCAGTGATGCACCCAGTGATAGCCCCAAGCCGAGTCCTACTTTTTCCAGTTCAACCGGTGCAATCAACCGAGGGATTGCCGTGAGAATAATGGCGAGTGCCGCCACAAAAATGAGTGCTCCTTCGACCCCGCTTGAAAAGTACTCCGCTTTACCATGACCAAAGGCGTGATCATCGTCGGCGGGCTGAATTGCCACGCTGATTGCCCAGAGTGCCATTAGTGCCGCCGCCAGATTCACCAGCGACTCCAAAGCATCGGACAACAGTCCCGTGGAACCGGTAACTTTCCATGCCACTGTTTTTAAAACAATTGTGGCAATTGCCGCCAAAATTGAAAGGTGTGCATATTTGCGAAGATCAGTATTCATTATTCCTCCTGAATCTGTTTAAGGGAAAATATATCAGAGCTTTTACTATCACGAATGCAATTAGATTCAACGACAAACAACAAAATGAAGTAAGAACGTGTGAAAAAGGAACTATCTTTATAGGGAACAGCCAATTTGATATTCCGCTCTATTAACGATCGGCCCGAGGAGTGAACATGAATCGTCGAATAAAACCTCTTTTGTTGAGTTGCAGTGTTCTTCTCACATTGATATCCTGGGGCATTTTTCTGTTTCATAGAATTGTTATCACGCCGGATAACAGTGCAATTCTGGCAATTCCTTTTTCCGACAGCGAAGATTACGGCGAAGCTATTTCCACGGTAAATCTCTTTGATCGCACAGATGATAGGATTCGTTTTCACTACCGGCTTGGGGAAAACCGCGATTTCCCCTACATCGGCTTTGGATTGTCCCGCGACTCACTCATGTGGAATTGTACAGGATTTGACAAACTCACGGTAGAACTCGATCCGGAACTATCCGATCGATTTTCAATTCTTCTCGCAACCTTTGTGGATGGATTTAGTTCTCCTTCAAAAGGGATTTCCTACCGGTTGTTCGAAAAAGATATCGATCGCATCACCGGTTCGCGCATTTCGGTTCAACTCAACTCTTTTCAAACGCCCACGTGGTGGTTTGGTGAAAACGGCCTCGATGCGAATGATAATCGCGAGTCGCTCAAAAAGGTAGATCAGATTCGTTTCCAAAGTCATCCGCTTGCCCCGCGCGATGAAATCCTCAAACTGCAGATTCGCTCGGTAACAATTTCTCACTCTTTTGGTTCGATCGTCCCTTTCCTCCTGATTTCTATCATTTTGGCAGTGGTGTCAGCTCTGATTCAGTCGCCGCGAATCGCTTCATTTGTTCCGCTCAATGTAACAGATCGGGCCGGTGAAGAGCTTCTTCTGCTCGAAGAGTATTTGGGAAAAGAGTACGCTCGCTTGGATATGTCACTGCAGAAAACAGTTCTCGAAACGGGATTATCGGAAACGGCAATACGCGAACTGCTAAAAAAATTCCATCGCAAGGGATTTAAAGAGTACCTCAACGGGATTCGCCTTTCTGAAGGGGCGCGCTTGCTTCGAGAAAGTGATCGTCAAATTGCCGAGATTGCACTCTACACCGGATTTCGCCATGCCACAACCTTTACGAAATTGTTTCGCGATCTCTTTGGTTTTTCGCCCAGCGAATATCGAGATAAAATGAAAAAAGGGCGCTAGGCCGAATCTCTCTTGACGTGATGACTCTTTTTTTCTGAAAAGCGCGACAAGAATGGGTTTGGGCATTCGAAATGTTCGGTGATCAAACTTTGCATTTTCCCCATTTGCCTGCTATAATCTGTAAAATCGCACCGATTTTCTCCTGTTCAGTAGGTTTCGCTCGAAAAAGTTAGCATCGAACTATCTTCACCAGTATCGATGTTCGATCTTTTTTCAAACCGTGGAGGTTACTATGAATTGTATCAGTAAAATTGGTGTCACAGCAGGGATCAGTGCTATTGTGGCGATTGTTCACGCCGTCGAGATTATGCCTTCATTCATTGACTCATTTAATCCGCTTTTGGGTGGGAACAACAAATCAGTGGAACAATTTTACTACGGATCGGGCGGAAAGAAAGCCGATTTTACATGGTATGCCGGTGTCCCTTCTAAAATTGAAGAGAGCTCTTCAGTTTTGAAACTCTCTATGGATCCGGCAGAACAAAATGGCGCGTGGCAGGGACCAAATATGACGAGCAATGGATACATTCACTTTGGAACCTGTGCTGCTCGACTGAAAATCCCCTCGGTTACAACTCAACCGAACGTGGGCGGCGTTGTCGGATTTTATAGCTATTACAACGATCAGTGGAACACGGAACTCCCTGCGGATATGAACAAGAATGGGCTCTACGACAACAGCGAAATCGACTTTGAATGGTTGATCGCCGATCCGACAATCATCTATCTCACCGCTTGGACTGATCATCAGGAGTTGCCCACTTCAAACGCCTGCCGGAAAGTATCTCGCATAATCAATCTGGCAAAAGGAACCATTTATGAAACGGTTTACAGCGAAGAGGTCGGTGGCGAAGGAACAAAACTAGTGGGCGTAGAAAATCAACCATCCACAATTGCTGCGATCCCCGGATTTGATGCGTCGAAGCAGTTCTATACCTATGGATTTGATTGGAAATCCGACCAAATTCGTTGGTGGATTATTCATCCTGACACGAAAGATACGGTTGTTTTGTGGGATTATCGCGGGCCGAAAGAACGGATCACGCAGAAAGAAGCCAGCTTAATGCTCAATATCTGGTACACGAACGACTGGCCGGTTTACACGAACAGCAAATCGATAGAAGCACCGAAAGACACCTTTTCTGTGGAGTTTGACTGGGTGAGTTATAAGCCTTTCGACCAAACGGCATCGGCAGTGACCCGTTCACAAAAGTCTCTTATGCCCAAAGCGCTTGTTACTCGCACCGCCGATGGATCACGGCTGAAAATGGATCGATCTGGAACCTACGATGTACAGATCTGTTCACTGCGGGGAGCAATCCTTGAACGGAAACAGTTTTGCGGAATGGAAATGGACTTCCACTCCTTTGGATCGCCCGTTGTTCTCAGAATTTCGCAGAACGGCAATCCCGTGGCGGTGAATCTCGTTCCACGGTTCTAGATGGCAGAAAAAGATTTCTCCCAAGAAGCTTTTTATCTTGCAGTTAGAAGTGTCGTATCGTATTATTTCCGCAGTGATTTCGATAGAGTACTTAAACAAATTGGGGTTTTTTATGACAGAAAACAGTGCAGAAGGCAAAGACTGGCTCACGACGCTTCTTCTTTCGATTTTCTTGGGACAATTCGGCGTTGACCGTTTCTTTACCGGATCAACCGGTTTGGGAGTTGCAAAACTTCTCACTCTTGGCGGATGTGGCATCTGGCAGATCATTGATATTATTATCATTGCCACCGGAGCCTACAAAGATTCCAACGGCAATCCGCTTGTTAAAAAATAAGCGAATTCTCCTCTTTCCTCTAACGCTGCTGATTCTTTCGGCAGCGTTTTTTTTCATTCCTGAACAGAATATGTTCCACGGGCCGACAATCTGTCTCTACAAAACATTTTTTCACGTCGAATGTTGGGGATGTGGTATGACTCGCGCACTCTGGCTGGCAGTTCACGGGCGGTTTGTCGAAGCACATCAGTACAATTGGCGCGTGTGGATTGTCTTACCCATCTTCTGCGGATTTGTAGTGCAACTCACTGTGCGCACGATGCGGAAACTGCGAGACTCACAATCGAAATAAAGCACGCGGTGCTTTTCTCCAAAATGATGTGTGGCCACCTGCTCACCTCTTCTGCCTAAATGTATGTTTACCCACTCGTTGTGGCACCGTTTTTGATTTCCTGTTTTACATTTTGAGTAAGGAGACACCAATGTCTAGAATATCTACGCTATATCAACTGGGAACATACGAAGAGTCAGAAATAGGGTTTGACGAATCGGGGATTCATTCGGAAACGGGAACGATTTTCGATCTCGAAGGATACGACTGTGAAGGATTCGATGAACAGGATTTCGATCGCGATGGGATTCACAGAGTTACCGAGACCCGTTTTGATCGTCATGGATACGACCGCGAAGGAAGAGATATGCGCAATTGCGATCACCAAGGATTTTCGCCGAAGGGAATTCACTTCGCCACGAACTCCGCCTATGACCCCGAAGGGTACGACTGGCAGGGGTACGATGCTGAAGGAATCGATCGCCATGGGTTTGATCGCGACGGATTTGATTTTCTCACGGGAATACACCGGAAATATCGTCCGCAACCAATCGATATTAGCGATTACTTTCAATGGGCGTAAGATCGTTGAACGGTGTCGATTGATTGATCGACACCACTTCTATTCCTGAGGTTTTCCATGGTAAAACAGTTCGTTCTCATTTTTGTTTTGGTTGCCGTGGCCTGTGGGCAATCGCCCGACAGTGGGGTGATCGATTCGATGCCATTTCGGTTTGAACGTGAGTCCCTCTTTGCTGATTCGCTTGCCGATTCGATTCTATACTCTCAAAAAGAGCGCGGATTTTTCACCAACAGAATGATCGTTGCCGAGCGGATTGACTCTGCTACAGTACTGATTTCAAATTTCACACCTGCTCAAATTCCCGCGGTCACTCTACTCTCTTCAGACACTACCGTTTTATTTCTCATCGATTCATTAGCTCCTTTTTCTCGCCTGAAAATCCCTCTTGAACCACCACTAGATTCGCTTGTGCCCGAACAGTTTGTTCTCGTCAGCGATGATAGCACATTTCGGAAAATCAACGAAATCACCGTGCCGTGGTTTGTCTGGTTTTCATCTCACTTCGGGGGGAAATGGGGGAAAGTTACGCCGGAAATTGCGAAAAAGCATTGTGCACTAATGGCAAATTTCGCGTGGCTTGTTTCCGATTCCACCTTTCGCCGCGAATATCTTTTCGATTCGACCTACGTACTCTTGAACAACCGAACCAACAAGGCCGGCGATTCAGTCAATCCGGTGATCGACCGAAATCTGTTGTTTCAACGGTTGGCAACTCACCGAGCGTTTCAGTTTGGGGTGATCCAATCCGGCGTGGCAGGACTGGGAGTGTGGAAATCGGTGGATGACCCCGGCTTTGTGGGAGCATTTCAGCAGCACTCACTTCTCGGATTGAAATATTTCACATTCTACGAACAAAACTCGTCCTACGCCATGAGAATTCTCGCTCACGAAACGGGACATATCATGGGGTTTACTCACGCGAGCACTATTGCCATCGACGACCGCGACGATCCGGATCGAACAGGATTCCCCTCCATGGTGGGGAACTGCTACTTGAGACTACTCAATGAACGGAAGCTTCCCTTCCCTGATGATCCCTTTTGACGATGGAATAAAAAAATCCCCACAGAACTGAATCTATGGGGATTTGCTTGTGGGTTCGCCGGTGCGTTAGTTGCTGTACTGTTTGATCAAATATCCCGCATCGCCCTTGGTCGGAACCGGTGGATTGAAAGGAAGATACTCTTTCACGCTGCGAAGGATAAACAGAAGGTCGTAGCGGAAACTGATCGCGTCAGTTCCGGTTGTCGAAGGTGCTCTTCCTTTCATAGTTTCAAAGCAAAGGTTTATCTGATCGGCGATTTTCTGACGAACCGGATCTGTTCCGTCTAAATGCCAGTGCTGAAGAATCCCGCCAGCTCCCTGAACCGCCACGGTTCCCTTTTCACCAAAGAACAGATCGTGTAACTCCTGTTTTGATATTGAAAAGTCCATGATCGCCACGCTGTTGTCAGTGAGCGACTGTTTGGACGCGGTTTCGAGTTGAGCGGCAACAGAAAGTATTTCGTTGCGATAGTTATTATTACCAACCGGAAAGAGATTGCGTGCCATTGGATCTGAAGCTGTTGCTTGCCAATTCGATGCCGATAAGATATTAGCTGCAGTCCCAATTGTTCCCCACATACCAAGGTTGTACATCCCCAGAATAACAGATACCCCGAAGTATGTATCTTTTGGTGATTTAAGAGTTTCTCCCCAAAAAAGTTTCGTTGAATTTTCAAGAGCCTTATCAGTTATAGAGAATATTTGAGCATACATGAGAGCTGAATTGACCGCAGAGGGTTTTGAAATTTCGCCCTTATTCAAGTAGTACTGAGCAAAAACCATGGGATCGATCCCAGTGTAGACTATTTCTTGCGCTGAATTTAGCTTTTCACGATGAGTAGGATAAAAAGCAGGAAACCCTATGGCTCGATCAAGTGCAGTTGTTGCCTCAATCTGAAATGGACCATATTCACCGCCTGCATATCCGCCCATATAGTTTATTGTTGTACCTGCAAATGATTCTTTTGTCCCGGTAGCGATTCCAATTTGCATATCAACCCCACATAACTCTTGCATTGTAGCCAATCCCATCCAGTAGTACAATGCACTCGAAGTACTGAAATTCAACGAAGTGCCATTTACGGTAAAGTTCGCTTTCGGAATCGCCACCTGAAGCTGTGTCTCTGATCCCCATGAATCCTTAAACCCACCGTTGCCCACTCCTCCGCGAGCACCAAGGGTGTCAGCGAAGGGATAACGGTATGACACATTGTAGGTATTTGGAGCTTTCAAGAACTCTTCGATAATTATGTTCCGACCGATACCGGTGCGTTTGAACTGAACCGAAGAACCGACTTTCCGCACACCGTTTTTAGCCACAGGAGTAATTTCCAGCGTGATCTCATCGGTATTCAGAAGATTGGCGGGAAGTGCGATTGTAGCTTTTCCACTGTCCAGAAGAACGCTGTTCTTAAACCAACGAATAACCGATGCTCCCTCTTTTACCACAGGATCATAGCAACCGAACTGATAGGTGCCGCGAAGAGAATCACCTTCAAGCGTTATCGCAAGCTTTGTGGCTTGCGGAATCGGAAGTGTACTCACCGGCGCATCGGTCTGTTGAAAAATCCCCTTGGTCACAAAAGGTTCTAGCAAAATCGGCGTCGCTCGAATTCTCAACTGATCCGTGCCGATCCACGTGTTGGTCCCCGAAGGAACAAAAGAGACAGTATCTTTTATCTGAACGGTGTTACTATTACTCCGGCATTCAAATATGATCTCATCGCCAATTATCCGGCATAGGCTATCTTGGGATGCCGAAAGTAACCAGAGACTCTTTTT
>JAIFMU010000127.1 GCA_020048285.1 bacterium
CCGCCGTATACGAAAGTACGTACGGTGGTGTGAGAGGTCGGTGAGACAGGGGTTGTCCTTTTCTCACCTCCTACTCGATTTCAAGATGTCTGAACCGGAATTCTCAGAATGGGTATTCAGATGGAGGACAGATAATTCAAGACGGAAGCGGGGATCGATTTTGCGTTTGAATTATCTGACTTTAATCACAATAGAAATTGACGAATTAAATGGTTTGATTGTACACTGTTGCCAGTAAACAGTACTCTTTCCAATTCGAGGCTTTCTATGAAAAAAACAGGTTCACTCAAGACCGTACTTACCGTAGCAGTTCTTCCTATTGTGATTCTTTCGATTAGTCTCGCCGGTAAAGAGATTGCGGAAAGACACACCGTTGCTCAGGAAGCGAAACAGCTCAAAAAAATTATTTCTATTCTCCCCGAAATCGGCGATCTTGTTCATGCACTTCAGGCCGAACGGGGACTCACCTCGGGATATCTCAGCAGTGGCGGTAAAAAGCAGAGTGCGGAACTGAAAAATCAAAGAGCCGTTTCCGATAGTCTTGCAGCACTCTTTGCCACCGCACTTAAAACCGTGCCTCTTGAAAAATATCCCGCCCAATTTGATTCAAATCTCACCGCAATTGCTACGGTAACCAATGTACTTCAAACCACACGTGAAAAAACAGATAGTCAAGGTATCCTCGCCGCCGAAGCTGTTGGAAATTATAGTTCACAGATCGATACAATTCTTACCACCATCGGTTCACTCTCGATGCTCTCTCCGGTGACTGAACAGGCGGAAGATCTTACGGCATTTACCGCCTTGTTGCGCATGAAAGAGGGCGTTGGAATCGAACGTGCTACCGTTAATGGGGCGCTTGCTGCGGGAACATTTTCAATTCCGATGTACCAAAAGTTGATTAGTGCACTGAACAGTCAAAAAGAGAACGGTGCACTCTTTTCGCTTCACCATGATGAAGCTGCGGGTTCGCTGTCCGACGCGATCTCTTCAGATCTTTCCAAAGAGATACGTGCAATCGAAACGGCAATTCTGGCTTTTGGACCGGGCGTTCCCCTCGCTGTTTCTGTCACTCCTGAACAGTGGTTTACGCTTATCACTAAAAAGATTGATGGTCTGAAAGAGTTTGAAATTAAGCAGGTTGAATATCTGGAACAGGAGATAACTGACGTTATTCAATCAGCGCAACACGCCATTGTCAGCACAATTATTCTGATACTCGTTCTGCTTTCTATATCTGTAGGAGCAGTCTTTTTTGTTCTTCGCGAACTAACCGAATTCATCAAAAAAACAGTATACTGCATGAATGAAATGGCTCAGGGAATCTACGAGCCGCAATTTGCCGTTGCGACAATTATCACTGAGTTTGAGACAATTGGCAAAACATTGGGGCAATTTCAGGAGGAGCTTAAAAAACAGAAAACGCTTCGGGATGAACAGACCGTTCTCATGCGTAAAAACGGAGAAATGCAAGAACAGCAAATTGCTTTTGAATCAGAAACGGCGAAAAAACTCTCCGACGAAGCTCACGGTCACCTCCGTTCGATTGTAGCAGTGGCAATGCGCGTAAACAGATCAGCCATCTCCATGGGAGTAAGTTCGAACGATGTGCAACAGATCTCCGAAAGTGCTCAAGCTCTCGCCGCGGCAAATGAAGAGTTAAGCGTAACAATTAAAGATATTGCCGATCTGAGTGGTCGGAGTTCACAGCTCACATCAAGTACACTCGATCAGGTGAATGGTGCAAAACAGACAGTTTCACAAGCGGCTGATATGATGACAACGATCAGTAGATCTGTTGATACCGTGAGCGGAAGAATCGATTCTTTGGTTAGTGCGGTCACGACAATTACGACCATGATTAACGATATCGAAGAGATCGCAGAACAGACAAATCTTCTCGCGCTCAATGCAACAATCGAGGCGGCTCGCGCTGGTCAGGCAGGAAAAGGGTTCAGTGTTGTCGCCGGCGAAGTGAAAAATCTTGCCGGTCAGACTCGCGAAGTTACCAATGCAGTTCGAGCGGGAATGGTTACTCTTTCTGAAGAGATGAATCAGATCACCGCATCAATTCATCAGAGTGTCGATTCGGTGGAGAGTGGGAAAAATTCAGTCTTGGCAATCAACGACGAGTTTGTTCGAATACATGAAAGTACCCAAGCGGTCTCACTCTCTATGGATGAAATTACTGTTCTACTTGGTCAGCAGGAGGAAGCTATATCAGAGATTAGTCACTCGACGATCACCATGGCTGATAATGCATCTTCGGTAGTGACAAAAAATGTAACGGTGCTGGATAATCTTGAATATGCTACAAAATCAATCGATGAACGAATCGCGATCTTTGCCAATCTTGGAACAGACAAAGCACTGATCGAAATTGCCAAGAACGATCATATCAAATTTAAAAAAAGAATCATCGACACGCTTCTCAATCGCGATTCGTGGAAATCCGCCGATGTTTCCGATCATCATCACTGCCGTCTCGGGAAATGGTACTACAGCGTTGGTCAAGAAAAATTTGGAGGATCAACGCTATTCAGGAAAATGGAAGTTGCTCACGAACAGGTTCATGGTATCACGCGGGAAATTCTCAAGCATATCGAACTGAACGAACGCCCACAAGCGCATGAGAAAATCCACCATCTCGAACGCTATTCCGAAGAGGTCATTGCGATTCTGGATGAGTTTTCAAAACAGGTCAGTTAGAAGATCATTGTGATAGTGTGTTGTAACGGGAACCTTGTTGGAGGTTCCCGTTTTACTTTAGCTTCTAGTGAACTGATTAGTCGTTGTAAACAGGACGTTTGTCATCGCGGTGAAGGATTTCAAGCATAAAAAAACTGGAATCTCTTTCGAAGTTCCCTCTATTCATCCGTCAAGCGAACTGATTACTTGTTGTAAACAGGACGTTTGTCCTCGCGGTGAAGGATTTCAGGCAGAAAAAACGGGAACCTCTTTCGAAGTTCCCGTTAATTTTCATCCGTCAACCGAACTGATTACTTGTTGTAAACAGGACGTTTGATATATTCACGGTGAAGAAGTTCATGCGCTTTATGCGAATTCGGTTCGCCAAGGAAATCCTTGTACGCAGCCTGAACATCTGGGTTGTCGTGTGAACAACGGATAACAGATTTCTCGTCATCGTTGTAGATACCAGCGGTACGTTTCGCACGAACTTCGTCCGTTGCTCCCGTAGGCTGACCACCACCACCAATACATCCTCCGCGACACGCCATAACTTCGATGAAGTCATACGGTGTTTTGGTACCATTCTTTTTCGCTTCGCGAACTTCGTTAAGAACAGTTTCGATGTTCACCATTCCGTGAGCGATAGCGATATTTACTTCGGTACCTTTCACATTGAGTTTAGCTGTTTTCACACCGTCCATACCGCGAGTAGCTTCGAATTCAACTTTCGGAAGTTTTTCGCCAGTCATAACGGTTACCGCAGTACGAAGTGCCGCTTCCATTACTCCACCAGTTACACCGAAAATTGTCGCTGCGCCAGCGTAGGTTCCAAGAAGTGGATCAACTTCTTCTTCTGGAAGATTAACAAAGTCGATACCAGCCTGTTTGATCATACGAGCAAGTTCACGGGTCGTAAGAACAAGATCAGTATCCTGTGCTTCGCCGATTGCAGAACTCATATCAGAACACGAACCGATTTCGAACTTTTTCGCTGTACAAGGCATGATCGCTACTGAGTAGATAGTTTTAGGATCGATTCCCATTTTCTCTGCATAGTAGGTTTTGATCATTGCGCCTTCCATCTGCATAGGAGACTTACAGGTAGAGAAATTAGGAATGAGATCATTCGCATATTTTTCCATGTAATCAACCCAGGCTGGACAACAGGAAGTGATCAGTGGAAGCTGATCTTTTGCTTCGGTGAAGCGATGGATAAACTCGGTGCCCTCTTCCATAATGGTAAGGTCAGCAGCAAAGTTTGTATCGAACACTTTATCGAATCCAAGACGACGCATTGCCGCATAGATCTGACCAGTAAGAATCGTACCCGGTTCAACACCAAACGCTTCACCGATTGCAACGCGAACAGCCGGAGCCATCTGTACAACAACGTGAAGATCTGGATTTGCAAGAGCGCGAATCGCCTGTTTTGTTTCATCTTTTTCGTAGATCGCGCCAACAGGACAGTGAGCTGAACACTGACCACATTTGATACAGGGCGAATCTTCGAGGAGAACATCCGCAGCTGGTTTCAGCTGAGTGTGTTCGCCACGGCCAATGAACTCAAGAGCGTATACGCCCTGAAGATCCTGACACACGATCGCACAACGACCACATTTGATACATTTCTCAGGATTGAGAACGATCGACGTGGTCGATTCGTCTTTCGGCATACGCGGTGCGTTCTTTTCGAACGGCTGTTCGCGAATACCAAAGTCAGAAGCGATAGTCTGAAGTTCACAGTTTCCTGAACGTCCACAGGTAAGACAGTCATCGGGGTGATCGGCGAGGATCATTTCGAGAACTGTGGTACGCGTTTTTGTCAGTTCAGCATCCTGAGTGATATAGTTGCGACCTTCTTCAGCAGGAGTCGCACATGCACGGATCATTTTAGGTGAACCAGCCATTTTTACCACACAGATACCACACGCAGCCCATGGCGTGAGGTCAGGGTGATAGCAGAGGGTCGGAACTTTTACGTTTGCAAGTTTAGCAGCGTTAAGGATAGAAGTACCTTCAGCAACCTCAACTTTAATACCGTCGATTAAACAATTTACCATTGCCATTTTCTGAATCTCCTCTCTCTTAACCTTTTAAAACCGCATCAAATTTACACGCAGTAAAACACTCGCCACATTTGATACACGCATCCTGATCGATCACGTGAAGTTCACGTTTTCCACCAGAGATACAGCCAACCGGACAACGACGCGCACACAGTGTACAGCCGATACATTTTTCCGCATCGATCGTATATTTCACAAGGTCTTTACATTTTCCTGCAGGACATGTGCTGTCTTTCACGTGAGCAAGCATCTCATCTTTGAAATAACGAAGCAAAGAGAGTGTCGGATTCGGAGTTGTCTGACCAAGCCCACAGAGAGAAGCTTTTTTCATTGCATCAGAGATATCTTCGATATTCTGAATATCTTTTTCGGTTGCAGTACCAGCAGTCATTCGTTCAACGATGTTGAGAAGTTTTCGTCCACCGATGCGACATGGTGAACATTTACCACAAGATTCATCAACAGCAAATTCAAGGTAGAAACGAACAACGTCAACGATACAGTCGTCTTCATCCATAACGATAAGACCACCAGAACCCATCATAGAACCGAGGGCCTGAAGACCGGCATAGTCGATTGGAGTGTCAAGGTGTTCAGCAGTAAGCATACCACCTGAAGGTCCACCAGACTGAACAGCTTTGAACTTTTTACCGTTCGGGATACCACCACCAATGTCGTAGATGATTTCGCGAAGGGTTGTTCCCATAGGAACTTCGATAAGTCCAGAGTTGTTGATTTTTCCGGTAAGAGCAAATACTTTTGTACCTTTTGAATCTTTCGTACCGATTGAAGCAAACCATTCACCACCCTTAAGGATGATCATTGGAATGTTCGCAAGTGTTTCCACATTGTTGATCAATGTTGGACGGCCCCAAAGACCTTTTACTGCCGGGAACGGTGGACGAGGACGAGGAATACCGCGTTCGCCTTCGATAGAAGCGAGAAGCGCAGTTTCTTCACCACAAACGAATGCACCGGCACCGAGACGGATTTCGATATCGAAGTTGAAATCGGTTCCGAGAATTCCATCGCCAAGCAGACCAAATTCACGAGCCTGTTTCATTGCAATTTCGAGGCGTTCGATCGCAAGTGGATATTCAGCACGAATGTAGATATATCCTTGGTCAGCGCCGATAGTACGAGCCGCAATCGCCATCGCTTCGATAACAGAGTGCGGGTCACCTTCGAGAGTTGAACGGTCCATGTACGCGCCTGGATCCCCTTCGTCGGCATTACACACAACGAATTTTTTGTCAACGCCATCAACCTGTTTGGTGAAATTCCATTTCATCCAGGTCGGGAAACCTGCACCACCACGACCGCGAAGAGCCGAAGTTTTCAGTTCGTTGATAACGTCTTCAGGAGTCATCTCGGTAAGAACTTTACCAAGAGCCTGATATCCTTCGCGAGCAATATACTCTTCGATGTTTTCAGGATTGATAAGTCCACAGTTGCGAAGTACAATTCGAAGCTGTTTCTGATAGAAACCCATGTCTTCGATTTTACCGGCAGTTTTGCTGCCTGGTTCTTTATAGAGAAGGCGATCTACTGCACGACCTTTTACGATGTGTTCAGCGATAATCTCTTCAGCGTCAGTTGCTTTTACTTTTACGTAGAAAGATTCTTCAGGAAGAACTTTTACGATTGGTCCCTGTTCACAGAAACCGAAACATCCAGTTTTAACAACCTGAACGTCACCCGATACGCCGTGTTTTTCCGCAGACGCGATCAGGTTATCATAGATTTCCTGGCCATCAGTTGAGTGACAACCGGTTCCAGCACAGACAAGTGCAAAATTCTTATATGCCATTTTCACTGTTCCTTTTTCGGTTAGTCTGCCAGAATATCTTTAGATGGATTGTCGTATACATACTCGCTCACGAGTTTTCCGCCGACAATATGTTCTTTTACGATTCGCACACCAATTTCCGCGCTCACGCGGTTGTAGATAGTTGCGGGCATTCCGTTTGCGATAACCTGAACAGTTGGCTCAACAGCACAGAAACCCATGCAACCAGTCTGTTTAACAACCACATCAACAACGTCACAGTTGTTAAGTTCTGCAATCATTGCATCAAATGTAGCTTTTGCACCTGCGGCGATACCGCAAGTACCCATACCGATAATTACGGTAACCGCTTTATCAGTTTCGCGACGATCGATCTCTTTTTTCTTGTCGTCACGCATTGCTTTAAGATCTGCCAGGGTCATTTTACCCATACTGCTTCTCCTGTTTTTTATGCTAAATAGTCTCTTCTAATGAATTGACATAGGTTCGTGCCATGTTGATCGATCCTGCGGTTTCAAGCTCACCAAGAGCTTCCAGCAGTTCCGACCGTTTCACCGAGTACTCTTCTCCATCGCGGATTCGAATAAACTCTAGTTCATAGTCTCCATCCATTGTCATTAACGCCGTCACCGCAGAAACAACTCCGCCAAGTGGAGGCGTATCGATACATGTTCTTCCAAACGTACAGCTCACGCTGGTACCAATTCCCTGTTTTGATTCAATTGAAAAACTTCCGAAGCACAACTCCGTTGCCTGCACAAGAAATGGAAGTCCAAATCCTGCTTTGCGCGCAGCGTGTTTGCTCGGATCGGTGTAAAAGGGATCTTGCGCTTTCCGCAAAGTCTCCTCGTCCATACCGCATCCGTTGTCTACAACTGAAATTTCAATGATCTCGTCAAACTCTTTCAGTGTCGCTGTGATAGTTTGAGCTTTCGCTTCAATGCTGTTCGCAACGATATCTGACAGGTAATCTGACAGGGAAAAGTGCATTATTTGGCGTTCTGGAACGGTGCAAGGAGATCGGGAAGCTGTTCACGCTTCACATTTCCAAACACTTTGCCATTGATAGTCATTACCGGAGCAAGACCACAACAACCGATACAGCGAACACCAGCAACTGAGAACATATCATCTGCAGTCTTTTCGCCAGCCTTACAACTAAGGATAGTATCAAGTTCATCAAGAAGATCCTGTGCACCTTTTAGGTAGCAAGCAGTTCCCATGCAGACTGCAATTTTGTTTTTACCAGGTTTCTTCAACGTGAAGAGGTGGTAAAACGTTGCAACACCATAAATCTTAGCAAGTGGCACTTCAAGCATACGTGATACTTCAATTGCTACTTCACCTGCGATGTAACCATACTCTTCCTGCACTTTGTGCAGAACCATAATAAGATTACCAGGTTTCTTCTTCCACTCAGTAATGAAGGCTACCAGACCTTCAGACATGGGAAGTAGTTTCTCATCAGCCATTATCTCTCCCTCCGGAAAAACATTAACCAGTGTGCCGATGGATCGACAGTACGTCTCACACACCAACTACACGCTTATTTTCAACCAAAATATACAACATCAAAAGAGCATATTGTGAAAAAAAGAACAGGTTCTTTTGATGTTGAATGTTAGTCTTACATAACACTTCGGTTATTATAACTTCAACCATTTGAAATTATTACGTGTTAGATCAGCAGGCGAGTTAGTAGTATACCAACTTGGTATAAATAATTTATTTCACATTAAATTGTTCAAAAAGAATCCTCGAGACCATTTGAATGTTTTGTGTTAGATTAGTATGAAGAGAAATGAGGATATGATGATTCGAATAACACTCAATTTATTGATCGCACTGAACGTGACACTCTTATGGAGCGCAGAACTCGACCCTTCTTTGCGCATAGCAGTGCAACAAAACAGGGACTTTCGGGCCACTGATGAATCTCGTTATATTCTTTTTCACAAAGATCAGTCAGTTACGACAGTTGTAGGTTCTGAAGCACTGAACTCGGCTCTCGCTGATAGCTCGGTCGCATCGATACATGCTCCTAAGCGAGTGTTTCCGACAACTGATTCAGTTCTCGTTCAAACTAAGGGAGATGTAGTCCATTCCGGGGAACAGTTATCCACTTCGTACACCGGAAAAGGGGTTGTTGTTGGGATTATCGACGGTGGTTTTGATTACACTCACCCTGCATTTCGACGAGCTGACGGGACATCACGAGTGGTTCGTGTGTGGGATCAGCGGGATAGTTTGGGAAGTAAGCCACAATTATTTCCCTATGGCTCGGAAATAGTCGGAGGAGAGGCAGTTTTGGCAAAACAGCGCGATCAGAAAATGGGATCACATGGAACTCTTGTGGGTTCAATTGCTGCAGGTTCAAAAGTTGGTTCGGTTCCATACTATGGTATTGCTCCTGATGCCGATTTGATTTTGGTCTCGACTAACTACGAAAGTGATGGTGTGATCGATGCGGTAAACTACATCGTAACCATGGCACAAGAGCGCAAGCAGCCAGTGGTTATTAATATGTCTTTGGCTTCAGCAAATGGTCCTCATGACGGGACATCGTTGGAAGACCGGGCCATGGAGCAGTATGCAGATAAGGCTATTCTGATTGCCGCGGCCAGTAACAGTGGCTATCTCGATCAGCATTTCGAGTTTGCCCTTTCGGGACAAGATTCGGCAAAAACATGTGTGACTATTCCTCCTGATGAGGGCTTTATCGACTTTTGGGGAGCGGTGGGGCAAAAATTCTCGATTATACCGGTTCTTACGAATCACGCAGCAAACGAGTTGATTCGCTGCAAACCGATCAGTTCGAAAACGGTTAGCTATGAAACGACAATCGGAATCGGCAATGATACGATTCGCATTCAGTCTGCAGGTACGACGAGTTCCATGCTTAATGGTAAACCTACAATTCTTATGCTCATTACGTCGGTTGCGGGGAATCCTTCTGCGACAATGGATGTTGGTGTGGTAATTACTGGTACAAAAGGGGAGATCCACGGATGGAATGGAATGCACCGAAGTTTTAGTACGCGCGGAAATCCCCGATTTACTGGCGGCAACAAGTCAATCACCATAG
>JAIFMU010000272.1 GCA_020048285.1 bacterium
AGGAATCAAAGAGAAGTACGAACAGATCATTCTGAAAAATGGATTGAAACCGCTTCAGATTAAAATGGAGTGCGGTCGTATGGTCACTGGCCCGTATGGGTGGCTTGTCACGGAAGTTCTTCATATTAAAAAGACCTACAAGCACTATGTTGGTGTCGATGCGACCATGGCAAATCTTATGAGACCGGCCATGTACGGCGCATATCATCACATTACGGTGCTCGGCAAAGAGAACGAACCGGCGGTTGACACGGTCGATGTGGCAGGATCGCTCTGCGAAAACAACGATAAGTTCGCCATCGATCGCCTGCTTCCCGACACAGTTCCCGGTGATATTATCGCGATCCACGATGCGGGCGCTCACGGTCATTCGATGGGCTTCAACTACAACGGAAAGACCCGTTCGGCAGAACTGCTCAAGAGAACCGATGGTTCCATTGTAATGATCCGCCGAGCAGAAAACCTTGATGATATTTTCGCGACCCTCGACTTTGAAGCGTTGGAATCATTTGAATAAATGATACATCGATACAACGATTCAATGAAACAACGACAATCAGAAACTGAATATCTCGAATCAATTCCCGGAATGAGTAAATCACTTATTTCGGGATTTACTGCATCTGATTCTGAATATTCAAGTGTAGTTGAATGGGAGCCGGAAGCCACTGTAACTCAATGCATAAATAAACCGAATAAATAAACATAACAATAAAACATGGAGCCACAAATGGAACTTCGCTACGGATGTAATCCTCATCAGAAACCGGTTCTTCATTTTTTCATAGTTTTAATATTTTGTTTACTCACTTGTTGTACGACGGAATCGACAATTACAACTGAGCCAATTGCAACTGGAACTGACACGAGCTTAAACTCAACCAAATATGATTTTACACCTGATTCAATGATTGCAAATTTCTATGCACTTAAAGATTCAACTCGTGAAGACCAAGTTCTTATTCAAGGAAAAGTTACTCGCCTTCTTGCGGATGATCTTTCTGGTGATAAGCATCAGCAATTTATCATAGCACTTGGAAGTGGACAAACAATCAAAGTGGCTCACAACATCGATCTTGCTCCACGAGTAGCAAACGTGAAAGTCGGCGATGTCGTTTTCATTTATGGCGAGTACGGCTACAACTCTCAAGGTGGATATATTCACTGGACTCATAAAGATCCTGGTGGCACTCATGTCGATGGCTGGATAGAATTAAATAATGAAAAATTTCAATAAACAATAAAAAACGGAGCAACCAATGGAACTTCGCTACGGATGTAATCCTCATCAGAAACCGGCATCAATCTACATGAAAGACGGAGCGGAACTGCCGTTCAAGATTCTTGGTGGATCACCGGGCTATATCAATTTCTGCGACGCGCTCAACTCGTGGCAGTTGGTGAAAGAACTGAAAGCTTCGACGGGACTTCCGGCGGCGGCTTCGTTCAAACACGTTTCTCCTGCGGGCGCTGCGGTGGCGGTTGAAATGTCCGACGATCTGAAAAAAGCATCATTCGTGGAAGATATCACACTTTCACCGATCGCGACTGCCTATGCTCGTGCTCGTGGCGCTGACCGCATGTCCAGTTTCGGTGACTGGGCTGCGTTGTCCGATGTTTGCGACGAAGCAACCGCGCTGATTATCAAGCGCGAAGTGTCTGATGGCGTGATCGCTCCGGGATACACCCCCGAAGCACTGAAAATCCTTCAGGAAAAACGTGGTGGAAAGTACAACATCATCGAAATCGATCCGAACTATGTTCCCGCAGAACAGGAGACCCGCGACATCTTCGGGATTACTCTTCAGCAGGGAAGAAACAACGCAACTCCCGACGAATCATGGCTGAACAATATTGCCACGGCGAACAAAGATCTTCCCGAGGGTGCAAAGCGCGACATGCTGATCGCTCTGATCACGCTGAAATACACTCAGTCGAACTCGGTGGTCTACGCCTACGAAGGTCAGATCATCGGCGTTGGTGCCGGTCAGCAGAGTCGTGTTCACTGTACTCGCCTTGCGGGAATGAAAGCGGACAACTGGTTCCTTCGCCAGCATCCACGGGTTCTTGGTCTGACATTCAAAGCGGGAACCAAACGTGCCGACATGAACAATGCAATTGACAGTTTCCTCGAAGAAGATCTTTCTCCGGCGGAACTTGCGGCGTGGGAAGCGAACTTCGACGTGGTTCCGGCGCGCATGACCAAAGAAGAAAAACGCGCATGGCTCGATCAGCAGACCGGCGTGTCGATCGGATCCGATGCGTTCTTCCCGTTCCGCGACAATATCGACCGCGCAAGTCGTTCGGGAGTGAAATATCTCGCTCAGCCCGGAGGATCTCTTCGCGACGATTTGGTTATCGAAGCGGCCAACGAATATGGCATGACCATGGCGTTCACCGGTGTGAGACTGTTCCACCACTAAGAAAGCTTCAAGCCACAAGCAATGCGTGAAACGTATCAAGGGAATCCGATCGGGTTCCCTTTTTCGTTCTCACACAAATGCACACCGAGCTCACCGCTCCCAGTGTATCTTTATGATCGCAACGCTTGAAAAGTTTTCACATCAGTGGTACACTTTTCGGGCAATCGAACCAACTACATCAATTTCAGGAGTTCTCATGAAAAAACGATTGATCGCCACGGCCGCAGCAGCACTCGCACTCAGTTCATGTGCGTATCTCGAAGAGATCATTTCAACAGACACGGGCAAACCGGATGGAAGTACTAAAGACACCTGCGTCACCAGTACCGTCGTCATTACCGGAAATGAAAAAGTTCGGGAAACCATGATCGCCAGCAGTATCGTTGGCCCTTCACCCTATTTCCAACGCGAAAACCTCAACTACGGGGGGTTCGAATGGATGTCAGTGGGTTACTACGACCCCATGACTCATTTCCGTTCGCTTATCGGCTTTGATCTCACAGAAAAAGAGGCCGCATCCATTAAAAAAGCAACGCTCGAGTTGACTACTCGCGACTGGACGTTCAAACATCGTCAGGGACCTGTGACAATTGAACTCTACCCGATGACGAGCGGTTGGAGTGAAGGGAACGGCGGTACAGGCAGTGACGCCTACAATACAGCCAAATATCTTGGGCCGACAAATTCAAAATCAGTGAACGGCGCAACGGCCATGGAGTCGCAGTTTGGAACTGAGTGGAACATGCAATTCTGCGGAATCGGCCTTGACTGTGGTGCAAAACCGATCGCTTCGGCGGTGCATTCCGCATCTGAAGGCTCAGTGGTGTGGTCATTCGATATCACTTCAACTGCCACGCGCGAACAACTCTCCAAAGGATTCCTGATCGTGCTCAAAGAGGGCGCAGGATCGACTGCGGATTACTACTTCGACTATCCCAATTTCAATACCACCGAATCAGGCGCGGAAGTCGCACCAAAACTGATACTCGTGAAATAGCCCACGCCTTAGTTCCGAAAATGAGACGGGAACCGCGAAAGTGGTTCCCGTTTTTGTGTCATGACGGGGTAAATCTTTGTCATGACGGGGTAAATCTTTGTCATGACTGGGTAAATCTTTGTCATGACGGGGTAAATCTTTGTCATGACGGGGTAAATCTTTGTCATGACGGGGTAAATCTTTGTCATGACGGGGTGAAACTGTGTCCGAACGGGGATAAACTGTGTCCGAACGGGGATAAACTGTGTCCGAACGGGGATAAACTGTGTCCGAACGTGGTGAAACTGTGTCCGAACGGTGTAAAATACACATTTTTTAGTGCAAGTATAAAGCGCAACTACTGACTTCAGCGTAAAAAGATGTACTTTATGGAACATCGTGTAATACGTTAAGACCGAACAGCATATAAGAATTGAACAATAATTCTCCCAAGGAGTACCGAGTGAAACAGTTGGCAATCATTGCACTCATATTTGTATTCATACCGAATCACGTACATGGAGACGAGACAGCGGAGCCCCCTCAATGGATAAAAAAGAATAGAATATCATTGGGAATACACACTGCATCGTATGGCGTAATGGGTCTTGGCGGGATCATAGCCAACCGTGGCGGATGGTGGGATGACGGCACAACATGGCTAGGGATGGGCATCGCCACAGCAGGTACGATAGGTGTGGTCGTGCCTTCTATACCAATATATCAGCAAAGAAACATTGCTCTTCGTTATTCAAAGAAAGGTTCGAGAAAACGGACCCTTGCACGCATCTCCAAAGGCTTGGAAATCGGTGCAATCACTACAGCAGCATCACTGTATCCCTCACTTTTTCTTCTTCAACGATACGACACTGCACCAATTTTAGGCAGTCTAGCTCTGACGAGTGCAACTCTATTCACGGCATCTCTGTATGTCTATACAATTGGCACTCATACGCTGTATCATGATGAGCAAACAGTCTCACCGCAAATATCCGTTTCACCGAGTATCTCATTCGATGGAACAGTTGGAGTACATCTTCATGGAACTTTTTGAGAGTAAGAAATGATGAATTTAGGGGGGTTAGTGTGGTCATGCGATCTCCTTGATGTTTGTTCAGAATAATTTAAAATGAAAGTAAACAAGATGCGGACAGCAAAATTCAAAATGATTCTTTTAGTCGTGCTATTTCATTTTATATCAATTCATGCGAAAGGATCTCAGTTTGAATACACGAGAAACAACTCAATATCATTTAACCCATTATTTCTTATATCTGGATTTTTTGGTCATGGGTCTTTAGAACTATCATATCAGCGAGTTTTACCTCAGAATTTCATTCTTTTGATAAATCCAGAATATTGTGGATTTGACGGTCGTAAAACACTACTCTTTGCCGATTATGACAACTATTATACCGAGGACTTTTTTCGGATAGAAATGGGGATTAAAAAGCAGTATATCATTGCTGAAAAAACGAATGTACAGTTTAGTGTTTATCCCAAATCTTCCATTGTTATTGGGTATAACACATATGAGGAATGGAAGGATGAATCTTTAATAGATGAATATGAAGAGATTTTTGGTGGTCCACTATTGGGAATTGGCTTAACTTTTCAGCGAAAGAATTTCATTATAGATTTAAGTGGTGAGCATGTATTTGATTTTCAATCAAATTATAATTCATATGATTTTTTCAAATTTAAACCTAGTTTTCTAATTGGTTGGAGCATTGGTAAAATGCGTAAGCATGAATCATCTTGAATTATTGAATAACTATTGTTTAAATTTCTCATCGATATGAATTGAACAGGATTTTGAGTTCTAACGAGAACGATAATCTAATATCAAGTTTAATTGGTGATAATCAAATCACTTAACATCGTCGCCTACCATAACCGCGCAATCTTTAAAACAAACGTCCCTCTCAATTACCCGAAACCAAAAACAGAAACGGGAACCCTTCACCAGAGTTCCCGTTTTCACTATTCTCATCAGAAAAGATCTAGCCCACTTCGATCACCGGGCGGGTTTCCACCTTGATCATTTTTTGGCGTTCCCGCTCCCGTTTCACTTCCACAATCGTTTCGCCGATGGCCTGTTTGAGACGCGACACCGATTCAGGATCGAGGGCTGAGACGAAATTGGGATTGGGGAAATCGAGTTCTATCGCCTTGCGGTCAATTTCATCGACGATCAGATCATCCTTGTTGAACACCACCATGATCGGTTTATCTTCGGCGCCGAGCGACGCAAGAACCTCTTTGACGGTATTCATCTGCGCGTTGTACCAGCGAGTGGAACTGTCCATGACGACGATCAAGAGATCCGCTTCATTTACCACTTCGAGAGTGGATCGGAAGGATGCCACGAGATGGTGGGGCAGTTTGCGAAGAAATCCCACCGTATCGGTCATGACCACTTCGCCGGAACCGGGAATAAAGGTCTTGCGGCTCGACGTATCGAGCGTAGCAAAGAGTTTGTTTTCTGCAAGAACGTCAGATCCACTCATGGCATTGAGCAGGGTTGATTTTCCCACATTCGTGTAGCCCACAATGGAACAGCGGAACTGATCTTCACGACTTTTGCGCTGATTTTCACGCACTTTGACGATTTTTTCGAGCTTATCTTTGAGGAACGCGATCTTTTTCTGCACGAGACGACGGTCCGTTTCGAGCTGGGTTTCACCGGGACCGCGCGTTCCCACGCCGCCACCGTCCTGACGCGAAAGGTGCGCCCACATCTGGGTCAAGCGAGGATAGAGAATTTCGAGCTGGGCCAGTTCGACCTGAATGCGCGCTTCGTTGGTTTTCGCATGAAGTGAAAAGATATCCAAAATGAGTTGGCTGCGGTCAATCACTTTGGCTTCGACGATCTTTTCAATATTTTTGATTTGACTCGGCTTGAGTTCCGCATCGATAATCACCGTGGTCGCACCAGTTTCGATCATTCGCTCTTTGATCTCTTTGATTTTCCCCGGCCCGAGATAGGTGGATGCCACGGGCTTGGCCATTTTTTGTATCAACGTATCGGTCACCAACGCACCGGCGGTATCGCAGAGTGTGGCCATTTCCGCCATGTCCTCTTCGAACAGATCTTTCGGCGATCCGTTGAGATACAATCCTGCGAGAATAACTTTTTCAGGGCCCGTATCTTTTTTAAGCTCGTGCATTAGTTCTCCGATTTCTCAATGCGACAGAAGCGTCGAACTGAGCATACTTGTTAGCGTATATAATTCACCGTGATAATCTGACCTGATTTTCGCTGTGATGGTGTAAGTGTCAATATTTCACGGCCCGTTTCGGTGATCAAAATCGTGTGTTCGAACTGAGCTGAAAGCGATTTATCTCGCGTCCACACCGTCCACCCATCATTTTTATCCGTGACCACACCAAACGATCCGGCGTTGATCATCGGTTCGATGGTAAAGGTCATGCCCGGTTCGAGAAGTATTTCGTGATTTTCTCTGTTTTTGTGGTGAAGGACCGTTATGTTTTCGTGGAACTGACGTCCAATGCCGTGACCGGTATAGGATCGAACCACCGAAAACCCCGCCGCTTTGATAATAGGATCCACCGTGTCACCCACAATGGAGAGTCGTTTCCCCGGCCCTACCGCCTTGATCGCCGCTTCGGTGGCGATGGCCGTTACTTCGACGAGTTGCATCGCCGCGGGAGAGACTTGTCCGAGAATAAATGTTTCCGACTGATCGCCGAAAAAGCCATCCACGATAGTGGTCAGATCGACGTTGACAATATCGCCTTCCGCAAGGAATTCATCGATGCGAGGAATCCCGTGACAGACAACGCTATTGCGAGAAATACAGCATGATTTGGGGAATCCGTGATAGTTGAGCGTCGCCGGAATATGACCGTGATCGAGCGTATACTCGTGAACTCGCTTGTTAATCGATTCGGTGGAGACTCCCGGTTTCACATAATCGCGAATGTACTCCATCAGTTGACCGTTGAACGCACCGGCACGGCGCATCTGTTCAATCTCTTCAGCAGTTTTAATTAATGGATTCCTTGGTTTCGGCGGAATAAATCCCGTCGTTTGATCCTGAGTGATGTGACACCGTTTATACTTTTTGCCGGAACCACACCAGCAGAGATCATTACGTCCAACCATCATACTACCTTGAAAAACATAGCCAACGCGACATGGTCGCTCAATGAAAGGCGTAAAATAACATATTCCCCGCCGATTTCCTCCATTTTTCATACAGTTCAGCAGAGAGATTTTAACATCGAGGCAGTTCCTGAAAAACAAAAAGGCTGTTTCAATGGAAACAGCCCCTTATTATTTCAGATTGCGGTTATTTAATCATCGCTTCGTCCGCCGAGAAGACCGGCGCGCCAAAGATAGTAGAGCAGTGTCATCACCGAAGATACCGCTGCGGCAAGGTAGGTCAAAAACGCCGCATTGAGCACAGCACCGGCACCGGCAGCTTCGCGATCGCCCACAATTCCCGCGCGAACCATCAACTTTTTCGCCCGCGCCGACGCATCCCATTCAACGGGAAGAGTGACAATCGAAAAGAGCACCGCGATCGAAAAGAGACCAATCCCCGCATAAATAAAGAGAGGATTGTGGAGGAACATACCGATCATCATCACGATATACGAAAAGTTCGATCCGATATTCACCATGGGAACCATGGCCGAACGCATGTTGAGCCACACATATCCATCGGCGTGCTGCATCGCGTGACCCGCTTCGTGACAGGCAACACCGATTGCCGACAGCGAATGCGATCCGTACACATCAGGTGACAAGCGAAGGACTTTGTGCATCGGGTCATAGTGATCGCTCAAGAATCCACCCACCTGTTCGATAGAAACATCGTGCACACCGGCGTTGTCCAAAAGCATCCGCGCCGCTTCTGCACCAGTGACTCGACTAGACGCAGCATATTCACTGTACTTTTTAAACGTGGACTTCGTTTTCCACGATGCCCACATGGCCATAACGAGACCGGGAATAATAAAAATGAAATACATGGGATCAAAAAACATAGAGAGCTCCTTGTAAATGGTTCATTCATTGGGAAAATAGAATACGAATTGCGTGCCAACGTATGAAAATCTGCGGAATACAAAATCAAAGCGTTTCAAAGGTGAACAATTCCTAAAAAATGCACGTACCGATTCTCTGCCATGTGCGAGATAATGCACCGTTTTGCAACAGTGACAGGAGCACCGGATTTAGCGAAACAGTTTTTTCAATTCCTTGAACAAGAGAGGCACTTCGGCGGTGAATGTCACTTTCTTCCCCGATGGCGGAAGCGGAAAACCGATTTCGTAGGCGTGAAGTGCCACCCGCAGTGGTTGAACGATTCGTTTTTGCAGTTCCGCATCTTTTTCAGGATTGCCATAGCGCGAATCGCCGATCAGCGGGTGACCGATGTGGGTCATGTGCGCGCGAATCTGATGCGTCCGGCCGGTGAATATTTTCACTTCTACCAAGGCGGCGCCGTTGTACTGTTCCAGCACGCGATATTCTGAATGCGCCTCTTTGCCGGCTTTCGAAACCTGCATTATCATGCCGCGACTCTCGGAGGAATTTCGTTCCAATGATTCGCGAATTGTGCCGGATCGATCCTTAAAATACCCATAGCAAAGGGCGCGATAGGTTTTTGAAATTTTCCCGCCCTTAAAGACATCGATCATCAATTTCAAATAGGAATCATTTTTCGTCAGAAGCAAAACCCCGGAAGTTTCTGCATCGAGGCGATGTACCAAATGAGGAACAAAGGGCGGTGTCGCTTGCTTTCCGTAGTGATTCGCCAGATCAATGAGCGATGTTCCTTTCGCGACGCCTTTGCCATCGTGCACGGCAATTCCCGACGGCTTGTTCACCACGAGAAGCTGTTTATCTTCGGAAAGAATAGTCAGCGACGATTTGGTCAACGCATCGGTGCGCTCTTCCACCCGTTTCTGCGAACTCTCTTTGAGAGCCGTTTCATCTACGTAGATCAGGATTGTACTCCCCGGAAGTGCTCGTTCATTACCGTCCACTTTCTTTTTATCGAGTTTTACGTTTCCCTTGCGAAACAACTTGAAAATTTCACTCAACGAGGCGTAGGACAATCGCTCTTTGACGTACTTATCTACCCGTTTATCTTCGGTAACTTTGATTTCAATCGGCATTGGCAGACTCTACTGTTTTTGATTTCACAAAAAGGGAACCAACTGCTACCAGAAGAA
>JAIFMU010000147.1 GCA_020048285.1 bacterium
TGGCAACTTCGTTTGGTGGCGAAGTCACCACCAGTATTGATGCGCTGACGGGAAAACTTAAAATGGAGGCGAATACTGGTGGAACATCATCGATTCGACTCAATTCATTTACGTTCGATGGGGTTGCTCAAGGCGTTACGCGCACGGGATTTGGTGGAAATCAAGGTAGTAAGGGGATTACAAAGGAAACTTACGGTTCTGCGCTTAATGCCGAAGGAAAAACTATGGGCGAACAGTTTGCTGCTCTAGCTGAGGGGGGAAAGATCTCGATCGCCGGCACCGACGCAAGCGGAAAAGCCGTATCTGCGACATACGTTCGAGGTGCTTCTGACAATGTGGACAGTTTTTCGAAATTTGTTGAAAGTTCGTTCAACGGAATGGTTACTGCATCATTTGGTGCCGATGGTTCACTTTCGGTGGAAGATAAAAATGGTGGGAACTCTCTCTTTTCAGTGTCGGCTATGAGTGTAGAAAACAGCAGTTTCTCCTTTGGAAGAACGGTGACCGGCTACAAAGGTGATAATGTTTTAAGCGCCGGCAGAGAGGCGTATTACAGCGTTGATAATATCAAAATATCTTCTTCGACAAACAAGCCAACTGGCGTGGCCAAAGGGATTAATTTCGAACTGAAATCGGTGGGATATGACAAAGCGACGACAGTTTCTGTAACTCGAGATATTAGTGGGCTTGCAAAAAAGCTCGACGACTTGGTCAACTCGTACAATGCCGTGGCGCGATACGTGTCCACCAGTACCAAGTTTATCGCTTCCGATGATGAAAGCGGTGCTGCCAGCGGTGTTCTTGTAGGGGATATGACCGCTAAAACTGTTCAGTACAAAGTGCGTGGCGTGTTTATGGAAGCGTTTAATATCACCGGAAATAAATCATTTACTGCTCTGGCACAACTCGGAGTAAAAACAAACACTCAGTCCGGGCAATACGAACTGGATCGCACTAAGTTTGAATCCGCATTAAACGAAAATTTCGAAGAAGTAGTGTCGCTTTTTGTGAATGAAGGATACACGGATAATTCCAGTGTTATGTTTGGAACAAAATCAAAAGATACGGCCGAAGGGGTGTATGACTTGGTTGAAGATGGCAGTGGTGGGTACAAGATTTCACTGGTTGGCGGCAATGGAACGCAGTATAGTGGTTCGCGAAGTGGCGATGTTGTTAGTTTCAGCGATGGTCCGGCAAAAGGGCTCTATGTTACCGCTCCTACGGGAAGTGGAAATGCAAAAGTGACCTATTCTAAAGGACTTGCCGGTAGGCTTACCGATGTTGTAAATTCGGTGACTGCCGCTGAAACGGGTACGTTCGCTGTAAGAAAGAAATCGATGCAGTCGCAAATTAAAAACTATTCAACCATGGCGGAGGCCATGCAAAAAAGAGTTACGTCTTTTACGGAGAGATTGACAAAACAGTTTGCCTCGATGGAGCAAACCATGAGTTCTCTAAAATCTCAGCAGAGCGCAATGTTAAGTCAACTTGGATATTCAAGTAACTAAGGAGCAGTCGTATGAATCAAGGATATAGTGCTTACAGAACAGCAAATGTGGAAACTGCAGACAAAGGCAAGCTCATAATAATTTGTTACGACGTTGCCATAAAACATGGACACCATGTTTTGGAGATGGAGAATCCGCGCGCGAACCTCGAGCAATATGTGAAGCATGTCTATAAGATGCAGGATGCTGTCAACGAATTGATCAGCGCATTGAATATGGATGTGGGTGAAATCGCGGTGAATCTCTATCGTCTCTACGATTATATGATCTATCGTCTGACCCAGGCGGTGGTGAAAGTTGAACCAGACTACGTGCGTGAAATCACCGAAATGATGACAGATTTGCGAAGTGCGTGGAAAGTGGCAATTCAAAATGTAAAAGTGGCCAAAGTTGAAACGCCTGTAACTGCTCATACAGCAAAGACCTTTGCATTCAATGGATAGTTCAGGAAGAACGGCTATTCTCGAAAAGTTGATTGCCCACTATACCGAAATCAGTGCGGTAACCGAACTCTTTTTGCGCGTTGATCCCGATGAGTGGGATCTACTACTGCAAAAGAGAGGTGATCTGATCGTTCAATCTCAGATCTTGTTTGATCAACTCGGAACAGTAGCGCAGATCGACCTAGAATCGGATCCGCTGTATCGTCATGTGCAACAGCTTATAATGTCCGCTGTTACACAAGATGAGATTGTTTCCCACGAAATGGAAAAACTAAAATCAAAACTGCAGGAACAACTTCCTGTCGTTCCTGGACGTCAGCGTGCAGCCACGCTGTACAAGCTTCAATCGCGTTCTGAAGAGTAATCGAGAACACTGCTGGATTCGCAGGAGGGATTGAACTATTTTCCTTATCAAACTCTAAATAGGGAATAGTCGTGAAAAAACTGCAGGAACTCTTCGAAAATGTTAATGTTTCATTCTTAACCTCTGCATCAAAAATTTCTCAATGCCCTGAAAGTGAAATCACCGAATACGCACTTCTCGGTCGATCCAATGTCGGGAAATCATCACTGCTCAATCATATCTTTTCGGCAAAAGCACTCGTGAAAGTTTCGCGTCAGCCCGGTAAGACTCGCCTTATCAACTTTTTTCGCCTCAATGATGAAATCAATTTTGTTGACCTTCCCGGCTATGGATATGCAAAAATGTCTCACTCAGATCGCGACTCTATGGGTGCGATGATTCGAGACTATTGTGAAAATCGTCCCAATCTCAAAGGGGTGATCTGGCTACTCGATTTTCGCCGTGAAGAGGGGACAGATCTCGACCGCGGCGCCGCTGCCTGGCTCGCTTCTTTGGGAATCCCCGTCTTTGTAATTCTCACGAAAAGCGACAAGTTGAACCAAAAAGAGCTGGCAGCAAACCTCAAGTCGATCCGCGAAACCTATAAATTTCCCGAAGAAGTTCCTGTGATTCCGTACACCACCACGCGTGACAAATCGCGAGATATTTTTTGGAATCGCTTTAACGATTGGGTTAATCAAAAACTAAATTAGTTGAAATCATTTTATATCATGGTACTATGAGTTCGGTTTAATCTGGAGGATTTTGTGTTACGTTCCTTTTTAGCAGTACTGTTTTTGTTTTTTGGATCGCTTTTCGCTCAGGAATCATTCAATATGGATAAGCTAAACGAAGAGATAAAAGATCCGCTTGCTTATTCCACTAATGATGCTCGCGCTTCGGAAGTTTCGCCAGTGTTTTTGGTCTTTCGCATTATTGGCTCTTTGGCCTTGATGGCTGCGTTGGTGTTCGGTGTTGTTTGGGGTATTCGCAAAGCAGGCCTTTTCGAACCGGTGGCGGTAAATGCCGATTCTCCACTTGAACTGCTCGATGAATTGACCACAGGGTCGGGGAATTCAATTGTCCTTGTTCGGTTTGAAGATCGAGTTCTTATGCTGGGACAAACGGGATCATCCATGACCACGTTGGAGACGTTTGAAGGCGATGCGGCTAAAAAGTTAATCGCCAATAGCGCCGGTGGAAAGTCCGTGGGAACATTCCGAGCCAATCTTAATAAATATGTTATGAATCTGCAAAAAGGAACGGGCCGTGGATAAGGTTCGCGCGTTAACCGCATTTGTTAAGCAGAAACGGATTATCGTACTGCTCGTGTTGTTTGCTGTGATTGTGCCACTTTTTGCTCAGGCAATTCCGAAAATATCTATCTCTATGGCCGATGCTTCAAATCCAAAAGAGGTGAGTAATGCACTTCAGGTGGTGATGATGATGACGGTTTTGGCATTGGCGCCTTCGATCTTGATCATGATGACCTCGTTTACGCGAATAATTATTGTCTTTGGTTTTATTCGCCGTGCTTTGGGGTTGCAGACCACTCCACCGGATCAGATTCTTGTGGGATTGGCTCTGTTTATGACATTTTACATCATGTCTCCCACCTTAACCGATGTAAATGATAACGCTTTGCAGCCGTATATCCGCGAAGAGATCACTTGGGATGAAGGGGTGAAAAAAGCGACGATTCCTATGAAAAAGTTCATGCTTCGCCAGGTTCATGAAAAAGATGTGGGGGTACTTCTCAAAATGGCGAAACGCCCTGCACCTAAAACTGCTATGGATATCCCCTTTGATGTTCTTGTCCCTGCGTTTATGATTAGTGAACTGAAAACGGCCTTTATCTATGGATTTATTATCTATATACCTTTCCTTGTGCTGGATATGATTGTCGCATCTGTGCTTATGTCGATGGGTATGATGATGCTTCCGCCGGTTATGATTTCACTTCCCTTTAAAGTAATTCTGTTTATTCTTATCGACGGGTGGAGTTTGACCATGGAACAGTTAGTCGGATCATTTGTAAAGTGAGGATGCAATGACTGTATCACAAGTTATTGATATTGGACGCGAAGCGATGTGGATTATCATGATTGTTTCCGGGCCGTTGCTTCTTGTCAGCCTCGCAGTGGGTTTGGTGATTGGTGTATTTCAGGCGGTGACTCAGATTCACGAAATGACGCTTACCTTTGTTCCAAAAATTATTGCAATTTTTGGTCTGCTGATCTATATGCTTCCGTGGATGGTAACGAAGTTGATTGACTACACCGTTAGGCTATTCACGATTCTGCCGGATATATTGCGTTAATGGGTTTGATGACATCGCAACAGATTACTCTATTTCTGCTCATGTTTGTACGCGTGACGGCAATTCTCTATTTGCTTCCTGTCTTTGGCCATAAAATTATTCAGCCGAGATTGCGCATAGGAATAGCTTTCTTTTTGACGCTTATCCTCTATCCACTCGCTATGGCAAATCCGGTTCCAGAAGTGGGAAACCTTCCTGGTTTTTTCTGGATGGTGATAATGGAAGTTGCCGTTGGTGTTACCATCGGCTATTTCACCATGTTTATCTTTGCGGCGGTCAGTTTCGCCGGTTCGCTGATCGATACAGATATGGGATTCGCCATGGTGTCAATGGCTGACCCCATCGATGAAGATATTATGAGTACGGCTACCGGCGTATTGATGACGATTATATTCACTATTCTCTTTCTACTCTTCAACGGGCATTACTATCTCCTCATGGCACTTCAAAAATCTTTTGAATTGATTCCTGTAGGGCGAGCAGCATTTCCTTCGGAACCGGTCATGCAAGCGGCAGTTAACTCGGTGACCTTAGTGATGGAAATCGGGATTCGACTCGCTGCACCGATCATGGTTGCTCTTTTTATTACGTCGGTAGCACTTGGTGTTATTGCCAAAACGATGCCTCAGATGAATATTTTCTTTGTGGGAGCACCATTAAAAATAGCTGTAGGTTTTCTAACTCTTTCAGCTGCACTTCCCGGGATGGTAAAACTGTTCGAATGGTGCGTACAGCGGATGTATCAGGATGTTTGGGCATTACTTAAAATCATGGCGGTGACATAGTGGCTGATGATGATGCTGGCGAAAAAACAGAGGAACCTACCGCCAAACGGCGATCCGATGCTCGAGAGGAAGGAAATGTTCCCAAGAGCACCGAGGTCAATACGGTTGTAGTACTGTTAGCGGCAGTTGTTTTCTTGCGTTTTGCCATCCCGAAAATCGGTGATCTCGTTCTTGATCAGATTCGTCGCTATTGGGCAATGATGACACTCGAAACAGCCAAAGGGGATCCCTTTGTACTTCTTCAAACCCTCTTTCAAGATGCAATTCTCATTGTTGTCAAAACGGTTATTCCCGTTGCTTTGGTAATCATGATTTTTGGTGTGATTGGAAATATCGCTCAAGTTGGACTGCTCTTTTCTTTGAAATCAATCCAACCGAAATTATCTAAAATTAACCCGATCAGTGGAATGCAAAGACTTTTTTCGATGCGGGCCGTCGTGGACACGATAAAAAATATTTTCAAATTGATTGTTGTTGGCGCTGTCGCTTGGATCTCGATCAAAAATGAGTATGGACAGTTTATCGCTCTCGTGAATGCGTCCACCTTTGAAATTGCTGTGTACATGTTGAAACTTTCCTACGCTATTACTATTAAGATCATTTTCGTTCTTCTGATTATTGCTGTAATCGATTGGTTTTACCAAAAGTTCGAGCACGAGAAGAAAATGAAAATGTCCAAACAAGAGGTCAAAGAGGAGCATAAACAGCAGGATGGGGATCCCAAGATCAAGGGGAGAATCAGGCAGTTACAGCGTGAAATGGCCATGCGTCGCATGATGAGTGAAGTTCCCAAAGCGACGGTGGTTGTAACGAACCCAACTCACCTGTCGATTGCGATTCAATATGACGAAGGAATGAAAAGTCCTATAGTTGTGGCAAAAGGTGTCGATCATATAGCTATGAAAATCAGGGATATCGCCAAAGAACACGACATTCCGCTCTACGAAGATGTGCCGCTTGCGCGGTCGATGTATGACAAGGTTGAACCGGGCGATGAAGTTCCGATTGAGTTTTACAATGCGGTCGCGGAAGTTCTTGCCTTTGTGTACAAAATGCAGGGAAAGGTGTAGTATATGGATTATAAATCTGTTATGTGGGATTGGAACGGTACTATTTTTGACGATTTAGATCTCTGTTATGAAATCTATCTCTCGTTGTCAAAACTGTTTCAGTTGCAACATCTATCACTACAAGAGTATCGCCGTTTGTATCGTTTTCCCTTGACTGATTTTTTCGCCGATCTCGGTTTTTGTGGCGAACACAAAGAACTCGCATCGGCATTTCGAAAAATATATGTCGAAAAAGTACATACTTGTCGCATTCATCCAGGTGCACGCGCGGTTTTAAAAGAGTTCCTCAAGTTGGGGATTCCTCAGCACGTTGTATCGGCTCATAATCACGAAGATCTTCTCTATATGGTTGATCGCTATAATCTCACTCGTTATTTTTCCACAATAAATGGCCTTCAAAGCGCTGAAGGTTGTTCAAAGATTGATCTTGCACAGTCAGTTCTTCAGCGCGAACAGCTCTCTGGTGAGTCCGTTCTTTTTATCGGTGACACCAGCCATGATTTCGATGTGGCTAAAGCTTGCAACAGTACGTCGTGGCTGATTGCATCGGGCCACTCAGCACTGGAACGATTGGCGCAGTGTGAATCAGCACACGTTTTCCCATCGCTAATCGCTGTCGTTGAAACGGTTTTTAACTAAGTCTGCGACATTATGTGAGCATTCAACCACCCCGTTAGAATATTTATCTTTTCTATTCATATCTATTTCATTATATTACGGACGCATTGAGTGTCAGGGAACCCGAAACGTAGTCGGGACGGTCCTCGCCACTGTACGCCGTTGCCCGAAACGGGAAGCCGATAGAAATGCCACTGCTCACGCGGGAAGGTTCATCGGTGCGGCAAGTCAGGAAACCTGCTCAATGTGGTGCATCAGCCGATCGCGAGGTACGATCGGTGGAACAATATCCCCATGGGACAATATGAAACAAATAGTTCTGCCGCTGCTCATTGCAGTGGGATCTATTCCTGCGATCGAAACTGATACGCTGGAAACACTTACTGTTACTGAAAAAATAACAGCCGAAACTTCCTATTCCCGAGACCAGGGATTTCGATACATCCCGATGACCGAACGGCGCGGTGAACGAAATCTCAGCGAACTGCTCAGTTCAGTGCCAGGGGTTTCTGTTATGCCCACCGGAGCTGCGGGATCTTACGAAACCGTTTCGATCCGCGGCGTCGATGGGAGTCGGGTGACTGTCTGTATCGATGGTATTCCCGCCACCAGCGCTATGGGTGGACCGGTCGACCTGTCTCGATTTTCCCTTGATAACTGCGAAGGAATCGAGATCTATCGCGGAATTTCTCCGGCATCTTTCGGTGGCAATTCATTGGGCGGGGTGATCAATCTTATCACGAAATCGGGGAGTGGCGGAAGTCGGGAACTGTCTGTTCGCATGGGAAGTTTTTCCGAGCTTGCTTCGTATGCCAGAATCGGACAGGAGATCGGAGAGGTTGCTGTTCGCGGATTTGTCGAGTATCGCCGTGCTGAAAATGACTTTCCCTATTTTGATCTAAACGGTACGCCCTACAACAAGACCGATGATTCCTTGAAAAATCTTCCGAATAACCGTCTGAAAGAGTTTCGCACTACGGCATCGGTGTCAAAAAAAGTTGTACTTGGTGACTTAAATCTTTCATGGGAATATCGCGATAAAACATTGGGAATTCCTGCGGTTAATGGTTTGCCGAACAAAACTGCAACCACCGATGAAACAGAACAGCGCCTTCTGCTCAAGTTAAAACAGAAACGAAATCGCTGGAACATTGATCACGCACTTTCGGGAAACTGGAACAGCAATCGCGTGTTCTGGACCGGCATCGACAATTTTGGGATTGTTCACGGTACCTTAAAAAGTGACCAATGGGGCGAACTGAAATCCACCACGGCTATTGCTGATTATCGTACGGGAATTCGGGGAACTTTTTCAGAACGGTTTACCCTCGCGGGAACTGCTTCCGGCCGATTTGAACAGATGATCCCTATCACTGATGTACCTTCCTTTGGCTACGGCGAGTGGAAAAGTTCACGCCTCACCGGAAATGGCGCGGCTGACCTGATCTGGTCACCGGGCATCTGGAACATCTCCACCGGCGGATCAATTGCGCTCCATCGATCTCATACGGAAGGCGGCGAAGATCCTTACTCGGGTAACGTGCTCCAAAATCAGACAACTATCGAATACGATCCCGCAGGGAAATTTGGCGTCTCTCTCTCCCCCAGAGAACCGGTATCGCTCTTTCTAAACGGAGCGCTCTACAGCCGAACCCCTTCTCTGCGGGAACTGTTCGGGTATCACGGAGCCGTTCAGCCATCGCCGGATCTGAATCGTGAATCGGGGCAAACGGCCGAAGTTGGTGTGGGGCTTACAACGAAGAATATTTCTGGAGAATTACTGTTCTTTAGAAATCACTATGACAATTTGGTCTCCATGGAATCGGATACGCGATCGGTAAAAGCGATCAATCTCGGAGAAAATCGATCATACGGTCTGGAACACTCGGCCCGATGGACTCCGGGTGAAAAGTTGACCTTTCGCGAATCGGTGACCTTTCAAAAAACTGAAAATCGTTCCGAGCGGTATAAAGGAAATTTCCTTCCGAATCAGGCGCCGCTCACCATCTACAGCGATTTTTCTGTGGGGCCATTTGCCGGGTTTACCCTTACGCCGCAGATCAAGTGGCAGTCTGTTTTGTTTCGAGATCGAGCCAATAAGCAACGCTATCCCAATGAGCACGGCGCTCTAGGGAAGTTTGATCTATCGGTTGCTGCAGAATGGAAATGGAACTGGTTTAAAGTGGCCGGTTCAGTGAGAAATATTCTCGATTCGCGGGTGCACGATGATTCGCGCTATTCAGTTGAAAACGGGTATGTGAATCTTCTCTACCCGGGTTTATGCTGGAATATTGAAATAAAAGCTGATTTTTAAAAATGAACAACTCTTAAAGGAGGATTGAATGAAAAGTGTTATTGCTGCGGCTGTGACAGCGGTTGTTGTTACAATAGTTATGTCAGGGTGTGTTCCTGTTGTAAGTCCGGAAGACGATAAGTTACTTATCGATACGACGAAAACGGATACGACGAAAACGGATACGACGAAAACGGATACGACGAAAACGGATACGACGAAACCCGTGTATAAGACAACGATTATGTCTGTTGAATCTGATTATATGTCCGGGGCAATGACTGCGGTTGTCAACGGAACGTATCAGAATGTTTTGACTTCAATTTCACCGGATGCTGTCATTGTTTCCCAATTGAACGAACGGTATATCCTCGAACGCGATCTTGCCAATATAATCAAACTGACTCCTGAAGGATCTGTAGCGTATCAGGTGAAACTACTCAAAGGGTTCAATCCCCACGATCTGGTAATTCTCAACAGTGCCAAAGGGTATGTGTGCGGCAACAGTTCCGATTCAATCGTCGTGATCAATCCGGCCAATGGTGCCCCATCTTCGGTTATCTCTCTTTCTGCAATTCTGAAAGAAGGGATCACAACAAATCCCACAAAAATGATCTTGCTCGGCGATATGCTCTACGTGGCGTGTCAAATGCGCAATGGCTGGAATCCCGGTGAAGGCTCTGTGGTTGTTCAGATCGATACAAAAACCGATGCCATTGTGGGAACTGCGCGCTGTTCGTTCAAAAATGTGTCCGATCTGGACGTGTACAAAGGCAATCTCGTAGTTACCTCTTCCGGAGCGTGGAATGTGGTCGATGGCGGCGTGGAACTGGTGTCGATTCCATCTATGGCAACGTCCGTACTCGTGGCTGGAACCACTCTCGGCAATGAAATCACCTCCCTTGCGATCGATGAAAAGCGCGGAGAATTCTATGGAACGCTCTACCGCGCGTGGGGCGATGCGCCGATTGTGCACTATTCGTCTGCGTTTGCGCCTATCGACACAGTTGCTGGAGTTGTTCAGGGAAATGCGCCGCAGTACGATCCATTGAGTGACAAGTTGATTGCCGCTGAGATCGGAACGACGGCGAAATCATCGGTATTTGTCTGGGATCCTCTGAAAAAGACCAAGAACGAGTATTTCACCACGCTTCCTGTGCAATCCTTTGTCTTCATTTCATCGTTGGAAACAAACTGATCAGCAGATTTACACTGGCAGTAACGAACTCTCTGCCTCTGTGATACAATCTATACCTGCGACAAAACGACTCCCCGTTTTGTCGCTTTTTCATTGCATGGATATGAATCCGGATTTTTTCTTGCGAGAACCGATCCAACAATGCCCGAGATGCCATAGTGCAGCCCCGAGAAATGGCTTTTCCGTCCCGAGATATCCTAGAGCAGTCCCGAGAAATGGATTTTCACTCCCGAGATCTCGCTGTGAAGTCTCGAAAGATTGAATTTCAATGTGAAAAATCCCATAGAAAAATGCCGGTGAAACAAAAGAGAGTGAAAAAGGGGAAAGGCTCCGGTGTACGCAGTTTTTAAATCAATGATTTTCTGAAAAATGTGGCACAACGAAATCCATAATGATACTATTGCGCATTACGATATTACTGAAATCGAAAATCAATCGGGAGAATAGCATGTTAGATTTCTTGAAAAGTCTGTTCGCTCCACAGAAACCGAAAAAGCCCAACCGCAAAGCTGTTCATGCACACCACACCGGAAAAGTCGCCATTATTTCCGCTGATTCTCACTCTTCTGATCCCTACAACGATGGCGCGATGCACTCCATGGAAGCGGTGACTGTACTTCCGGCGTGGTTTCTCGAACATCAGAGCTTTGATTCTATCCATTTCGTGTACCCTTCGGATTCCCTTGTGCCACCAGTTATTTCACCGGAAAACCGTGAACTTCTCATGCGTTACGTTCGGGATATCTGCCCTGAACCGGACAGTTCCATTTCGATCTACCAAAAGCTCAACGATCCCGATTCTACCGTAAAAGAGATCTCTTCGCTCGTTTCTTCAGACCCCATGTTGGCGGCTCAGATTTTGAAACTGGTAAACTCCGCTTCATTCGGCGTTACACAAGAAGTGACATCAATTGGTCGTGCCGTGACGTTGCTCGGTTTTCAAAATGTGAAATCGGTGGTGCTGAATCACTCAATTCGCCGCGGTGTTTCTGCGGTGGAATCAGATTTGTCACTGCGAATCCGCGATCACTCGATCATGTGTTCATCCGTGGCCTATCACTTGGCAGAAAAGGTTTCCGGTGTCGATCGCTTTACTGCTTCCACTATCGCCTTGCTTCACGATATGGGAAAACTGCTCTCGCCGATGATCAAAGAAAAAGGGAAAGGGATCAATCTCTCCATGACTGTCCCCGATCAAGTACTAGAAGCGCTTATTGCATCGGTCTTTGCTGAACTGTGGAAACTCCCCCAATCAATTATCACTTCGCTTGAATATGTCAATCACCCCTATTTCTACACCTTGTCTGCAGTTCCCGGCGACGTGAGAAAACTGACTAGTGTTATTTCTATGGCGAATTTGGTCTCCAATGCGATGGGTTTCCCCGATGGCGATCCGATCTACCACGTGAAATCTGAATTCCTCTCTGAGATTCGCTTCGATGATTCTCCGGCCCGTTGGGTTGATGGGTCGATGGCGGCTAAAATTGAACAGTTCCGCGCCGTTCTTAAATAACCAGTGAATCTATCAAAATTGCCGCCATTGCTTGTGACTTTTTTTCACGAACGATGGCGGTTTCTTTTTTAAAAGCAGATAATTGTCCATAATCAGGTAAAATTTGCAATAATTCTGTGAAAAATCGGTTAATGCACTCATTTTTCGGGCATTTACCGTGAGCGTATACTACTTTTATAACCATGACGTGTCGATTAGACGCAGAACTTTCTACTACCATAAGGAGCAGCCATGAGCGGTGTTGATGAAAAAATCGAATCTTCTGACAACAACGAAAATCAGATCGAACTGAAAGAGTTGATCGCTAACAATGAGATTGAACGCCTTTCTGTTCAGTTGCACGCAGGAGAAATCAACAGTGAAGAGTTTTTGGCGGCGCTTTTTAATACGCCCATGTTTGTTCTTACCACTGAAGATCAGATTGACAAATCGAGTAACAAATTAAAAGATAACCCCAAGTTTTTCACTCTTTTTGGCGAACAAAAACAGCCCTATCTCGCACTCTTTAGCGAAAATCTTCGCGCTCGCCCTATTCAGGAAAAAGATGAAAAATTCAGTGTGATGATTCAAGTTCCGGTCGGTGATATGCTCGCGCAGTCGCCGGGAATTGGTCTAATTGTCAATCCTTTTTGGGATAAACATGCTCGCTGGGAACCTGAACAGATCGGCGTGTTCGGCAATCTCATGCGTCGCGAAGAAGGTGGCCTTTGGGTCCGTCTTCCTGAGGAAGAACTGATTACTGTTATGACGAATCAGGGTTTCCCAATGAAAATTTCTCGCGAGCAGTTCCGCATGCAGATTCTCCCGGAGCATCTCAAACAGTTCAACGATAAACCGGATGAACTCTATGCGACAATTATGAGCGCGATCAACGATGGTTTTGCCGCTGACGTAGTTGAAGCATCGCGCCGTCTCGTTGAAATCGATTCGATTAAAGAACGGGCGACCACGGCACTCAGCATGGTTCTGATTCAGACCGGTGCGCTTGAAGAGTCTGAAAAAATCATGACTGAATATCTTGCTGAACACCGGTCACCGGTAATTCTTGCAAATATGGCGAAACTCAATGAAGTTCAGGGTGAACTCGAAAAAAGATTGAAATTCCTCGAAGAGTCCCTGCAACTCGATCCGAACATGGCAAATGTACTCGAATGGTACTGCACCGTTGTCGACGAGGAAAAAGGTGGACATCAGGCGGTGATCGATGCGCTTGACAATCTCGAAGGGATTGCGGGAAGCTGGAGACCGGCGCTGTTGCTCGGTCGTGCAAAACTGATCAGCGGAAACATGGAAGAAGCTCTCGGTCACTACACCGATGCGCTCGAAGTTGATGGCCATTCGCCAGATGCACTCGTGCTTGTCACAGCGGAACTCGGTCAACGCGGATTTGCTGAAGAGGTTGTCTCATTTGGTCTTCAGAACTACAACTACCGCACCGACGATCCTCGTGCGGGCCTGAACATTCTTCAGGCGTGTGTGATCACCAAACAGAAAGAGGCGGGGATGACTCTCGCTGAACTCATGAGCGAAATTCCTCACGATGATCTTCGCTCCACTGTTGCTCAGTTTAAAACTGAATTGGAAAAAATCGAAGCGTAAGCAATTGTTCCTGATACTATTGAAATGGATGTTCCGAAGTTCGGAGCATCCATTTTTTGTTGAGGAGTTGAAAGTGGGGGTAGTCTGAGATTAAACCTGTTTTCCGTAGTTAAATCCAATGCCGCAGTTCGCGGCAAGGCCGGCACGCCTCCTTCGCCATTGCTTCCGTTGCAGCCGCTTTTCGGTTTGTGCCAAACCTGCAAAGCTGGCGCACCGGTGTGCACTGCCTTCAGGGTATCGTGCCGCCAATGCGCGCGCCACCGGCTTACCTTCGCTCGAGCACTGTTGTCTATAGTCTCGAGGTTGTTAAAAAACAATACTTTGAGGCGGACAGGTGAAACGCTATCGGTGGGCGTGTTCGCGTGAGTGGGCAGAAGGGGCCGAAGGCGTGCTGTATTTCAGCACCGAGCGCAGCGAAGCCCTGGCAGCACACGGCGGTGAGGCTTTGCCGACGCTCTGCATTTCCTCGACAACGGCGGATTACCGCCTGTTTTTGGGGCACCGGCACGCCCAGAAACAACGTTGCCATCCTACAAAACAAGTGAGAATAACACTTTCACCCATTTGGTGAATGGTACAACAGGATATAACGACACAAACACAAAGCAATTATTCACAAAAAAGCAAGTTCAACTGCGGAAATATGGATTAATCGCAAAAATGACAAAAAGGGAACCGCTTGCGCAGTTCCCTTTAAACCAATTGAACACCAGTCTTAAATCTTACAGATGTCTCTGTTTCATCGATTCGTAGAGAGCGATTCCAGCCGCCACGGACACATTGAGCGATTCTACGCCCTGTTTCATCGGAATTGCGCAGAGCGAGTGACACTGCTTTTTGAGGTATGGTGGAATCCCGTGAGATTCGCCGCCGGTGATCAAAACCGTTGGCCCTGACAGATTTGCCTCTTCGAGCTTATCTGATCCGTACCCATCGATACCGATTATGGTGAACCCGCTCAATTTAAGCTGTTCCACTGTCGCTTCGAGGCGAGCGGGTTTGATCAGTGTCATCTGTTCAATCATACCGGCAGATGTTTTCGCGACTGTTGCGTTGAGTGGAACTGTTCCTTTGCGTTCCAACAGTATTGCATCGACGCCAAATGCGCAGGCAGAACGGATAATCGCCCCGAGATTGCCCGGATCTTCCAACCCCGATGGAATCAAAATCATCGGATTGTCGAGAACTTCGAGCATCTCCCACAGATCTTTCTCTTCGTTGTACGCACGAACCGTTTTGAATGCCAATACGCCCTGATGATTCCCCTGCGAAGCCATTTTATCAATCTTCTCTTCGGGGATGTTTGCGTAGTTGATTTTCTTGGAATTACACGTTTTCATCAGTTCAAAGAGCGGTCCGCGTTTCTCTTTGTCAGTGAAATAGACCTTGTCGATACTCTGTGGATTATTTTTGATCAGCTCTTCGACAGCGTGAATCCCAAAAATGACGTAGTGTTCATTCTTTTCAGCCATAACCTATTTTCCTTTCATTAATGGCGTAAATATAGCTTCGGGGTGATTCGGTTCGCCTAGTTCGGAATAATTTTGACAGATAAGAGCAAACTTCGCACTCAGTATAGATCAATTCGCAAAGCTATTGATCCCTCGGTTGATCGAATTGCCGCCGCTTCGGCGAATCTCTGCGCCATGCCGATCTGGGAAACAGCTCGCTCAATTCTTCTCTACAGCGCCGTCGGTTCTGAACTTTCTACTGATCAATTAGCAAAACTCGCCATAGAAACGGGCAAGGAAATCTACTTTCCCGCGACACTAGATGATTGCGGGGGCATGAGTGTTGGCACTGCTGATCTTATGGAAGGTCGATTTGGGATCCGCGAACCTCTTCCGCTTGAAACGGTGCCACCTCTGGATCTGATTGTTGTTCCCGGCGTTGCCTTTGATCGAAATGGTGGGCGACTAGGGCAGGGGAAAGGGTATTACGATCGCTTTCTCGCCGAACAGAATGCTATTTCTGTGGGATTTTGCTATAGTGAACAGCTGGCCGATTCGCCGCTTCCCACGGAATCGCACGATGCAAAGATGGCGTGGATTGTCACTGATCGCGAGGTAATTCGATGTGGATTATAGGAGCGTTACTCCTTTGTATTGTCGTGGTACTCTTGTGGCCGCACCGCCTTGGCATCTCGTGGCGCGAAGATCGATTGCGATTTTTCTGGCGATTTTTCCCCGTCTATGTGGTGTATCATCACAAGCGGACTCTGATTTTCCTCTTTGGAAAGCGAGTTTCATTTGGTAAAAAGAGAATGAGCTCGGGGAAGATTTCCGATACGAAAGAACGAGTTGTTCGCCCGCGCACTCCTGGATCATCGGAACAATCAGTTGTTCCTGTGAGAAAAAATGATCAGGAAAATCTTGAGAAACATTCTTCTCGTAGTTCTCAAGAAGTTCTCCCTCTTAAGGAGTCAGAACTCCCTCTTAAGGAGTCAGAACTCCCTCTTAAGGAGTCAGAACTCCCTCTTAAGGAGTCAGAACTCCCTCTTGAGGAGTCAGAACTCCCTCTTAAGG
>JAIFMU010000169.1 GCA_020048285.1 bacterium
TTTGGGATCTAAATTGGATGAAAGACACTCGCCATTTTTTAAATAGAAAATTTGGTCCTCGAACTCGTATTCCCAAATTGCTGACCTTTAATCCTGAATCAAAGGGATTATTGGATAGTACATTTGCTAAGACATCAAACTGGTTTCACCAGTATTACAAGAAGAGCTTTCCCCTTGCTACAAACCATATCGATATGGTTAATGAGTTTTATGAAAATCTCACCGAAGCGTTGGAACATGCCAAGATACTGGACAAAGCAAACAGTGACGATAAGATCAATTATGCTTTGAATCCCGAAAAGATATTGATCAGTAACAATACCACAACCTATGAGTGTTCAAAATGCAGTCATATTGTGACTGTATCTGAGTCTGACCATGATCTTACTGATGGTAAATGCCTTGTCTATCGTTGTGGAGGAGTTTATAAAGTAGCCAATCGGTTGGGAAAAGATAATTACTATCAATCGGTGTATAACCGAAATCGATCACCAAGAATATATGCTGCTGATCATACTGGTTTGCTTGAACGTAAAGCACGAGAGAATCTTGAAATAGACTTCAAAACAAGGCCGAAGTTTAACTCTAAGAATGCGATGGTTGCAACAAGTACCCTTGAAATGGGTATTGATATTGGAAGTTTAAATACCGCAATTAACAACTCAATTCCTCCGCAGCCATCAAACTTTCTTCAGAGAGTGGGACGTGCTGGACGTTCATCAGGATCGGCGTTGGTAGTTAACTTTACAAAAAGTCAGGCTCATGACCTTTTCTACTACGCAGATCCCATGGATATGATGGCAGGAGAAGTGAGTACGCCTGGGTGTTATATTGAAGCCAAAGAGATACTAAAACGCCATTTCTTTGCCTTCTGTATTGACACTTGGACTAAACAGGATCCCTCGGTGCATACCATTCCATCGATGGTCAGGTCTATGAACATAGAAACAACTGATTTACTTGCAGCAGATTTCTTTATCAATCGTATCGTTAATTTTGTTAAAGTGAACGAGGACAAGCTGTTTGACCTGTTTAAAACAGGATATAAGAATGATATTGCTGATAAGGTTTTTGAAAACCTACGATATGAATTAAACAATGATGCCTTCTATCTGTTTTACAAAGAAATCTTTGTCAGGCTAAAAGATGAAATCTTTACTATCCAGAAAATCCGTAAAGAAATTGATACTCGGATCAAGGACTTGAAACTTGGGGCTGAAGATCCAGAACGAATAGAACTGGAGAATGAGAAAAAGAATCTCAGTGGTATTATCATGTCAATCAAGAAGCGTAATACTCTTGAGCATCTTACTAATGTAGGTGCATTACCCAACTATGCGTTTCCTGAAACGGGTGTTACTCTTACGGCGAAGGTATTGGGTAACCAGGCTGTTGAAAGTACGAAGCCACCACTGAACAAAGATTTTGAAATTGTTCGCTCTGCCAGTCAGGCTTTAAAAGAATTTGCTCCTGATAACCACTTTTATTCCCAAGGGTATAAGTTTCTGATAACAGGAGTAAATACATTTGATTGGTCTGACAGAAGTAACTTCCATCAAAAGCGGTTTTGTTCTAACTGTGACCATATTGATATTGATGAGAAATCTACCAAGGGATACTGCCCAAAATGTGGAAATGAGTCATGGGGATCATCGTCGAATGTTCATACCTATGCAAAACTACTCTCAGTGAAGTCATTTAATAATCAATCAGAAGCATCGATCAGCGATAGCAGTGATGACCGAGAGAGCCTCACTTACAATGTGATTCAACATTTTAACTTTAACGAGATGAATTCTCGTGGTGCATATGCGATGAAGGAAATCCCTTTTGGGATAGAATTCTTTAATGAAGTATCTATTACTGAAAGTAATCTTGGACGAAAGGATATTATTGATCCAAGAAAAATAAAGATCAATGATATTGAATCTCCAGCTCATGGTTTTGTTACCTGTAAGTTTTGTGGTAAGAGTTCGTCTCATGTTAGGCAAAAACTAAATGGCAAAGACTACAAATTCCACTATGGTTATTGTAAGAATAAGGATCGTGAATACAAGGGTATAACTGATGATGTATTTGAAGAAGTGTTTTTCTTCCGTGAAATGCAAACAGAGGCACTTAAAATCTTATTACCTGTTCAAGAGCTAAACAGTGATGCTGAGATAAAAATGTTTCAGGCAGGCATTGAGCTTGGATTGAAAAAGTACTTCCAAGGAAATCCTCAACATATTCGTTTGTCAATGTACCGAGAGTATAACCATATAACAACAAAATTTGATAAGTATCTGGTGCTGTACGATTCTATTCCAGGGGGAACTGGATATCTGGAAAAACTCTTTAATGTTACTGAATTTACAGAAATATTGAAGAAGGCCTATAAAGAGATCTCTCAGTGTTCCTGCCAGTTCGAAAACAAAGATGGTTGTTATCGCTGTATTTATACTTATTCTAATCAATATCATCAGGCTGATCTGAGTAGAGCACAGGCTGAAAAAAGGTTTTATGAAATAATCAAGCGTTCAGAAGACTGGGAAAAACATCCAAGCGGTCTTGGTAATCTTACCAACAGTGGTAATATCGAAGAATCCGAGCTTGAAGATCGTTTTATCCGCAGTTTGAAAAAGCTGTCAGCAGTTAATGAAAAATGGAAAATGGAAGAAGTGAATGACGATGGCACTATCTCATACACATTGAATTATCGTGATAGTGCTAAGAAAATCATGTTCCACATAAGACCGCAGGTAAACCTCGGTAAAACAGATGGCATTGAGTACTATACCAGAACAGACTTCCTTTTTATATGCACCCATTGTGAAGTAAACGGAGTTCCTGTTGAGGACAAAAGTTCACTGCCGCGAATAGCTATTTATCTTGATGGATTTCAATTCCATGCATCCAAATCGCATAACAGTTTCCTTAAAGATGTGGATAAGAGAGAAGCTATTGCCCTGTCAAATAGTCACTACTCGTGGACTTTGACCTGGGATGATATTGAAATATTTGACTCGTATCTGAGCGGTGCTGAACATAATGCAAAAAGTGACTATCTTTTTAATCGGTTAAAGGGAAATATTGGCTTTCAAAAAACAAGGACTGCACTCTTAAGAAACATCAAGAGCGATACAACGGCAGTACAGGGGTTTGAATCCAATTTTCATAGGTTATTGGAACTGTTGGTTTCTATTCACGATATTAACCAAATGCGTAGCATCGTAAGTCTCTATGTATCATTTTTTCAACAGAATCTTTTTTCACCTTCATTTGCTCCTGATAAAGTTCATGAAGCATTACAAGCAACCAGTGTCGATACATATTGCATAACGAATCAAACATTAGATGGTATCATTCCTGTCTCTCTGACGGATCAAAATTCACTTTTTGAGCTAAAGATTGCCGTTAATATCATCCAAAGCAAACTTTATGGGGAATACTCATTGATTGATACCGATACCATTGACCGAGAATCTTGGAATCAATTTTGGGTTCTCTTCAATCTTCTACAGTTATTTGATCTAAGGGCAGATCTCAGTACTCATAAAGAAGAAGATAACTCTATAGATTGGGATGCTATCATTGCAGGTTATCAAGAAGAACTTCAGGTTGTGATAAGGAAGTTGCTATATGCAGGACAATTGAAAACCGAAATTGATGAGATAAAGCTAAATTCATTACTCAATAATAACGGTGATGTTATTGCCGAGGCTGAACTTATCATTCATTCTACGAAGCAGGTTTATGAACCCTATTCAACTGCCGATTTGAATATTTTTGTTAATAATGGATTTACAATTAGTACATTTGACGAACTCAAGGATATAACAGTATGAAACTATTAGTATACGACAAGTTTTGGGATGCATTAATTGATCTGCCTAAAACGGTTCAAAAGAAGGTTAACACATTCCAGAAGAAGTTTCGTGAAAATTCAAAATCTTCAGGAATCCACTTAGAACCAGTTAAAACTTTTAAGGATACCTCTCTGCGTTCAGCTCGAATTGACCAAGAGTATCGTGCTATCATTAAGGCTCCTGAAAGTGGGGATGTTTATTATCTACTGTGGGTAGATCATCATGACGAAGCATATCGATGGGCAGAACATAAGCTGTTCCAATGGAATGATGTTACCCAGTCTGTGCAAATGTTTACGGCTCCAGAATCAGTAGATTATTCTCATGCAGAGATTCAACATATTGCTATTGAAGAGACATTCTTTGGTAAAATTGATCAAGCAAAGTTGGTGAAAATAGGTGTACCAGAAGTGCTTCTCCCATCTATCAGGAAAATTAATGACCTAATCGGATTAGAAGCAGTTGAACCATTTATACCCTCGGATGTTTTTGAAAATCTGTTTTATCTTCTTGAAGGTGCTAACATTGATGAAGTTATCTATGAAATTAATGAGGGGCGTATAACAGATTCAGACCTTCTCGTTCAGGTTGGAAGTATAAATAACCAACGATCGTTCGTAGAGTTAACTGATGACACGCTGTTTAATGAAGCACTTGCGGGTAGCCTGCATAAATGGAAATATTACCTTCACCCATCGCAGCGGAAGTTAGTGACAAGTAATTTCAAAGGATCCCTGAAGGTAAGTGGAGGTGCAGGTACTGGTAAAACAGTTGCAGCACTACATCGTCTTAAATATCTTACAGAAATCATGAGTGATAAAGAGACAATATTGTTCACGACCTTTACCAAGGCATTGACAGAAAATCTCACTGGATTAATCAAAGGTCTTCATATTGATAGCCCCAATATTACTGTGTTGAATATCGACCAAGTGGTCCAGAGATTGGTAAACCAGTATGAGTTGTTGCCCACTGGATTCAAGGTCTTTGAATTTGATTCAGTTAAAAATGCTGCCGATATTTGGGAAGAAATTACTGCATCATCGTTAACAAGTTACTCCCCTGAATTTCTTGAAGCAGAGTATAAACAGATAATCCTCCAAAATGGAGTAACCACCTTTGATGAGTATCTAAAGACCTCGAGAAAAGGCAGAGGAAAACCTGTTAGCAGAAGACAGCGCAAGGAAATATGGGAGTTCATTGAATTGTTTATTTCAAAATGTCAGATAAAATCTTACTTTTATCGTGATGAACTCTTCAATAAGCTATCAAAGTACCTAAAAGATATGAATATCACGCCATTTGATTACTGTTTGGTTGATGAGCTTCAAGACTTCTCCAACGTTGAACTACGACTTGTTAGATGCCTTGTTAAGGATAAACCGAATGATCTGTTCATGGTTGGTGATCCGATGCAATCAATCTACAATAAACAAATTAACTTTTCAAATGTTGGTATAAATATTCGTGGTAAACGTACCCATCGTTTAAGAATTAACTATCGTACAACCGAAGAGATTAAAAAGTTAGCAGTATCAATTATAGCAGATTGCCAGTATGATAACTTTGATGGTGAAGAGGAAGCCCGAGCAGGGTACATCTCGCTTTATCATGGAAATAATCCAACATATACTACTTACAAAACAACTGAAGATGAAGTTAATGCTGTAATCAAGTGCATTGTTGAACTTTTTGAGCATGGGTATCAATGTTCTGATATTGCAATTTGTTCTCGTACCAAGAATGGTCTAAAAGATTTCCGAAGTGCTCTGCACAAGAAAGATATTCCATATGATGACCGAAGTTCTGAAACTACCAATCACCAGAATTCCGTTAGCTTATTGACATTTCATAAAATTAAGGGATTAGAATTTAAACATGTATTTATTGTAGATGCAAATGATCGTTCTATTCCAAAGGTACCTTTTGATTTTGATGAATTTGATAAAGAAGAACAAAATCTCTACATTAAAAATGAACGTTCAATGGTTTATGTGGCTGTCACCCGTGCAATCGAAAATGTTATGATTACAGGTGTTGGTAGAAAATCAGAATTATTAAAAATTTGAAGAGTATATCAAAAGGGATGTTTTACTCTGGACTGGCAGTACTTGGAAATATCTCCATCGGCGGGGCCATAGAACGAGCATTGAATTTTACAGATAAAGTATCTCTGCTATCTGAAATGGTGCAAAACTGGTACTGGTTCCAATGAGTAATATCAATGAACTTCAGGATCTACCACCGACTGTTCTTGGGGCCACCGATATCCCATTTTATGGTAATAATCAGATGCTGATGCAGAAGGTTATCTTGGGGGAATGAGTGTAGAGCTATTGGAGCATTAAACAAAACGCAAAAACATTATTCAAAAATATATGAAAGTGAAGCAATATGTCTGGATTTTATCACAGTATTATCAATGAAATAAATAATATGATAGGTGAACGGTACACCTCTGAATTTGCCGTCCTAAAAGAGTTGATTCAAAATGCCGCCGATGCTAAAGCTACAGAGATGCAAGTAGGTATTGCAGACGGGTTTCCCTCTGCTAAGCATCCATTATTACAATACCCTGCTTTGTGGATTTGGAATAATGGTGAGTTTAAAGAGACGGACAAAAAATCTATTCGCTCTTTTGGCATTAATGCAAAAGCGGGTGATTCAGAGACAATTGGTAAATTTGGTTTAGGTATGAAAAGTGTCTTTCATCTCACTGAAGTTTTTTGTTATGTTGCACGAAGTGGGAACGAGAATTATGATGATTTACTCAATCCATGGGAAGATAAGAATACTGAACTTACTGACCAAGAATATCCTGAGTGGAATGAATTTCATCAAAATGATAAAGCATTGTTACATAACTTTGTAAAAACCGAAGTTCCATCAAACCATGACCAGTCAATGCTTCTGTGGCTTCCATTAAGAGCTACAAAACAATTGAAATCTATTGAAGTAATTTCCGAAAGAGATAGCATTCGTAGAACAGAGCCTTTAGGGATTGTTAAAAATTATCCTGGTGACCATATTGAGAAGTTAAACTTCCTCAGTAATGAAGGTAACCTATACAAGGTATGTAATATCATACCTCTTCTTAAAACACTAAAAAAAATTAAGGTACACCCATCCAAGAGTTTTAATGTAAATGAAGTTTCGATAGAACATAAGAGCGATACTACTGACCAGCTTCATATCTCGAATGGAGAAAAATCTGTATTTTTACAGTACACTGTGGTAGAATCAAAGACTCATATTGAAAATATAGAGATATATAGAGATATTCGAACCCACAAAAATTGGCCATTAAGAATATCTTATAAGGGGGCAAAGCAAGAGCAAGTATTGGATAAATCAGAGCCAGATGGGAAAATTGCTGTTACTAAGAGAGCTACTGACGAAAATAAGGGAACCATTGTAAATTTCCAATGGGCAGTCGCTCTTCCATTAGATCATGTAATGTTTGAGTACTGTGGAGATGTAGATGGTCCTGATAGAGACTATACAATTATTCTACATAACCAATTTGCAATAGATAGTGGCCGTAATGGCATTTTAGGGTATTATCGTAAAGAAAATGAAAAGAGTACAGAGAAAAAGGAAGATGGAGTACATATACCATACCCTATAGACTCAACTCTCTCTCCAGAGTTAAGTGGTGAAGAAATACGAACTATTTGGAATAAGGTCTTGGTTCAACAGAATCTCTTACCATTATTGCCACAGGCAATAGATTCTTTTATCAAAGAACACGAATTAAAGGTAAATGAAATTCGTGCATTATTACATGGCATCCATAAGGCAAAGAACAAAGACGGCTCTTGTTTCTTTCGCAAATTTGAGAGCTATATTTATAGTATACAAGGATTTACAGAACGCATTCTCCCTGATGGAATAGATTGGCAACTTATTCCCAAAGGTGATTGGGATAAAATAATTAGATTGCCTTATCCCTCTTCAAATGGTAAAGAAAATCAAAATGATGAAGCTAATAGAGCATTAATTTTCCATAGCTTTCCAATGCTTATAGAAAGTGATAAGTATATACTTATACCTTCTGATAAGTATTCTTTGCTACCAAGTTCTGTGGGACATAAAGATCGAATCAAGGAAATATTTAATAGTGTTTCATTAGATGTTGCTCTCAATAATGAGAACCAATTAGACTATATTCTTCAAGCAGGAAAATGTGATAAAACTGCTATCACATTAATTGTTAAGGAAAAACTGGTAGCTTTTTTAAATTCAAATTCTTTTGACGACATTAAAAAGGTCGTATCAAGTATTCAAAAGATTGCAGAATTTATTGGGGCTGATTCTTTCATTTCTTTGGGTGTTAAAGATAGAACGAATAAGGATATATGGGGAAATCGGTTATGGTCTGATGACATAAATTACTATTCAGTTATACCTATTCCAGCATCTTTTGATATTGCAGCTACTGGAAAAATAATCAATAATCCACAAATACATGAATGGATGGAGTGTTGCCAATTTGACAAGGATATCGTTAAGTCATTGCTTGACCAGATATTAAACAAAACTCTGTTTTTCGATACCTACTCAAATTCGCCAATTATTCTGGTTAAGCATGTGACTCCAGATGTTGTCAGAGAGCAATCCATCTCATTCAAAGATATTAATAATGCTAAAGTTAGAGACAATTTGCTGTTTGATACAACATTGAAGTATGATGACTATAAAGCCGTTGCCAAATTGTACCCAAATGAAAATTTATATCTCCTTAATAAGGACATTAAGAATGATTGTAATATCTCAGAAGTTCCTTCCGACATTTCAAATATAATCTCACCCAAGAAAACATTAGGGTCAATCCAATCTCGCAAGGAAGTTTTTGAAAAAATTGGCCATGACAAAACTAATGTGCGAAGATACCTTATTCATGGTGATGCTTCACATTTCAATGATACAAAAACGTCTCTTTGGATTATGGACAAAATTGACGGGAATAGTTCTGTTTGGAATAAAGTTTGGAATTGTATATCAGGAGATTCTTCAAATACCGAAATATGGACTACGATTTCAAACGAATTTTCCACAATAATTCCTGATTCTCAGCATTACAATCTTGCTATAAAAAAGAGAGATAGGCTCACTCTTTTGCAAGAATTGCAGGTAGGGCATATCCAAAAGTTCAATCATAATGACTTTAGTCTACGTGAAAAAACCGAACTTCTTCAAGCAATTGAGAATGAAGAGAAGTGGAAGGCACTTCCTTTTCACAAAACGATTGATGATAGATTTGTTTCTATTATAGAAGGATGCTATCTCAATTCCAACAATTGTAGATTACCTGGTTGCCAACTACCACTTGATATTATTGAAGCATCAAGTAATAACGAAATGATAGAATTTAAGCAGGGTAAGTATATCTGTAGGTTGACATACAATGTAATTGTAAGCAGCTTGTTACAACTGGAAAAATCATTAGAAACTGCTTTATATATAATGGATAATCTATCCGATATTTCTCCAAGTACAATCAGCGATGCACTTTGGATTCCTATTGGTGGTGGAAAGTATGTAACACCTGCACACATTTTTGCAATAAGTAACTCATCCACAATTATTGAAAAACTTTGTAGCAACACAGGTACATTTCATACTGAAACAAGTGTCCTTGATTCTATCAGAAATCATGCTCATTATGGAAGTCTTAAAAAACTATTCGTATCACATAATCAAATATCCAATGAGCTATTAGAGCTG
>JAIFMU010000156.1 GCA_020048285.1 bacterium
TCTTTCGGAAAGGCCAAAAAAGGCAGAATACTCTTCCATTCCTTCGAGAGAGCACATCCGTGTCAACTCAGTGAAAAACGCGGTGTCTGCAGAAAGTTTTGAAGCGAGATTTTTCGCCCGAGAAAAAACGACAATTTCCACCAACCGCTTCAGCGAAACTAATGAACTTTCAATGAAATTTCTCACACCTTGAATGACATGTTCATTGCAGTTGGAATCGAGAAGACTTGCGGCACTGTAAGCAATATCATCGACGCCATCGCAAATCTGTTCGACTAAAAGCGGCGCAGTTCCATCGGGATCGATATTAACTAGAGTTTCATAAAAAGCAACCCGCATATTAACGTGATTGGGCATACTCCGCCCAACTTTGCGCAATGCGCGCATATTTTCACGACCAGCAACTTTCTTCAAAATCGTTAAAATAGTTATCGATTTGTCTGCATTAGGGTGAGCGACAGCATCTGCGAGTTCTAAGATCAAGATTTCGGCGATTGCATTTCCTAGCGATTCACATTTGACGGCGGCATACCCTCTAACTTTAGAACTAGGCAGACCTAAGAAAAATGTCAGAGCCTTCATGGCTGCAGCTGTTTTTATCGCAGCCAATTTCGTAATAAGCACAATATCAATGCCGACATCGTTTCCTGCATTCTTCATCATACTTGCAACTGATTCATCAGCACCACTATCGCTCATTTTTTGAATTTGAGCTAATTCACTGACTCGATTTTCAGTGGCAGTTTGATTTGACATCTGTTTTTCCGCAAACAATCGAATCAACTCAGGGTCACCCGATTCACTCAAGCAGGCTTCCATAAAAGCAACAGCCATAGAATCACTTACCGGCACCATGAGTGCGGCTTCTCGCAACACCAAATGATCAGCTAGGAATGCCTCTTTCAGCAGTTTCCTTAAAACTGGATTTCTTCGAGCGAGAAGGTTCTTTTCAACAACGGCCCTATATACATTTAAAAACAACTTGGCCGATACATGCTGGCGAGCTAAGTTACCTGCTTCCATCTGCTGAACCAATGTCATTTCTTCAAAATATCCAGCTTGCACAAGCAATTTCGTTACATCACCGGTTTGCGCAGAGTCACGCAATTCCTGCAAAAAATGTGCGAATGTTTTTTCATCCATATGCCCCCCATACTACGATGCTGTTTTGTGCCCTATCTCCATAAAGCATAAGTACAGAAAGAGTATCATGAGTACACTGGAATTACAACCATAATTTTCAACATAACGTACTTTTAATATGCGTTAATTTGCGGTCGTATCAATTACATTTCCTACAAAAAAGACGAACCAGTTCAATACCGATTCGCCTTGCTACCGATTAACCAAGGAGAGCCGTTTACGCGAACCCTATCTCCTTGCGCAAAAATGAGATTTTCTTAGATGCTAAATCACGAGCTTTTTCCGCCCCAGCCTGCAATATCAAATCAATAGCTCCTTTATCAGCAATTAATGAGTCGTACACCGATCGCATGGGAGCGATCTGTTCGTTCATAAGTTCAAACAGTGCACCTTTTGCTTCACCCCATCCCATGCCGCCCTCGCGATAGCGAGCCGAAAGAACCGCTTGCTCTTCCTCTGTGGCAAAAAGTTGATAGAGAGCAAAGACATTGCAGGCCTCCGGATCCTTTGGTTCTTCCACGCCCTGCGAGTTTGTTACAACCGAATTGATTATTTTGCGGAACTTTTTTTCTGGGACAAACAACGGTATCGTATTGTTGTAACTTTTACTCATTTTGCGCCCATCCAGTCCCTGAACAACCTGCCCAGTGCTGTGAAATATCGCCTCGGGAATCGTGAGAAGTTTGTTGTTATAATTTGCATTGATAACCTGAGCAATATCTGCGGTCATTTCAAGATGCTGTTTCTGATCTTTCCCCACAGGTACAACATCAGCGTCGAAAAGGAGAATATCCGCAGCCATAAGAACCGGATAGGTATACAATCCCATGTTGACGCCAAAATCCAGATCCTTACCATTCTCTTCATTCGACTGAACCATCGCTTTGTAGGCGTGTGCTCGATTCATGAGCCCCTTTGCTGTGAACGCCATGAGAATTGTCGAAAGTTCAAACGTTTCAGGTACATCAGACTGCCGGTAAAAAAGCACATCTTCAGGATTAAGTCCACATGCCAGCCACGCTGCAGCAACTTCATAGGTGAGATCGCGAAGCATTTTCGGATCACGAATCGTGTTAAGTGCGTGATAATCTGCAATAAAATAGCGAGCACGATATTTTTCAGCCAATTCAAGGGCTGGTTTGATTGCACCGAAATAGTTCCCTAGATGCGGCATTCCTGTAGGTTTTATTCCAGTCAACGATACTTTTTGATTCATATCTTCACTCATCTCAGAAAGCTGTTCGTAATAAAAAATGAAAAATAGTTTCCGCAGATATTTACAACCATCCCCTCAACAGATGATTTCGTACTATTTTATGGCGAATAAAGGAATTTACAGAGGAGGCACTATGGCAACGCTAACTTTTATTGAAAAAAAGTGTTATGTCTGCAACGCCGTTGGCCGATTTGGTGAAGGTGGTTTCCTCATGTTCAGCCCTCCTGTCGGATTAGACGGTCACCCTAGCAATCTTACGCCTCTGTTCACCGCTATACATATTTGTCCACACTGCTTTTATGCCTCACCCGATATTTCCGAAGGCAATGAAATAATTGCATCAATCGTTAAAGACGAGCGCTACCAAGCTATTGCGGGAAATGGCACGATCCATGAACTGGTGAGAAAATATATCGCTTGGGCGCTAATACAAAACCGAATCGGAAATGACTGCGAAGCCGCGCGCACCATGCTCTATGCCACATGGTTATCTGAACAATATGGACAAGTAAGTGCGACATCACAATGTCGCCGTAGAGCCATTACTCTCATGAACTCCTGCCTCACTCAAGGTGGAAATTTTGAAATGACTCGCGGCAAAGAACTTCTTGCGATCGCTGATCTCTACCGTCGGGAACAAATGTTTGATGAAGCACTCGCACTTTGCGAAGACACATTGGCAAAACACACGCTATCCGAAGATGACGAATTTCTACTTCGCTATGAAGAGAAACTCATTCGCAATCACAATAGTCTATACGCGACCATCGCAGAAGCTGAAAAAAACTTCTAATTATCACACATTTACCTCCTATTTCTTTCACTTTTTTTCAAGTCACAAAAAAGAGCATTATTTCATTGACAAAAGGCACAGCGAGCAACAATATTTGTGTCCGCAAATTGAGATCGTATTTGATGCCAATATTGGCATCATTTCCGGTTCCAAATCTTACGTGACTTTCTGTGGAGGTGTAGTGTGAAATATGATGAAGAGTTCGATGCTGATGAAGTTCTTCGCGATATCGATTCCGGTGATGACCTGTTCCTTGGCGACGTTACCATGGATGAGGATATGCGTGAACTGAATTTTGGTAATCTCTTCGAAGAGAACGCAAACTTTAGTGATATGGTGAGTGATCTCGATTCAACCGAAGACATGTGGGATTAATTTTATAGGGGATTTTTTTCAAATCCCCTTCTCATTTATTATGAAAACACAAACACGACACTACTTTCTTTCCGATGCTCACTTTGGATCAGGTTTTGGTTCTGAAAAAGAGAGAATTACACTATTCGAGCGTTTCTGTGATACAATCATTGGTACAGACTGCACCGTTATAATTCCCGGAGATTTTTTTGATTTCTGGATTGATTATAAAACGGTAATCAGATCAGACTACCTCAAGGTGGTCGCAGCACTCTACAATCTCACCCGATCAAATATTCCTGTTACATTTATTCGTGGCAATCACGATTTTATGTCGTACTCGTTTTTTTCAAACGAGTTGGGATGCACGGTACTCGATGGACATAACGTACTTAATTATAATGGAATTCAACTCTACATCTGCCACGGAGACGACCTCCGTGGAGATTGGAAATATCGATTTCTTCACCGATTCCTCAAAAACCCGCTTGCGCAGAAACTTTACTGCTCCCTTCATCCCAATTTCGGTATCGGCTTGGCTGAATCACTCTCGCAATTAAGCCGAAAAAACAGTGGTAAGAGCGGACGCTACCTCAGTGATGAACGCCAGAGCTGGTATCATACTAAAGCAGACTCACTTCTCGAAACTGCTAAAGCGGACATCTTTATTATGGGGCATACGCACAGAGCTAACATAACAAAACTTGCCAACGGGGTCTACGCTAACTGTGGTGCATGGCTCGATGGCCCTACATTTCTCATGCTCGATCACCGTACGCTATCGCTTCAAAAACTGACAGACAACGCAAAATACCCTTTCGAAAAAATCGACGAAGTCCAACTATAATCCTACACATTTTATACAACCGCTAATAAAATCCCATTTTTTAATTGAAACTATTCCTTCGCCATGTTACTATTTCCTTAAATGACTAGTCCTGACTCTAATCCGAAGGAAATCAGTATGGACGTATCATATGTAAATCCGTTTTTAAAAGCGACGAACGAAACGTTCAAAACCATGATCGGCATCGATGTCGCCATGGAAAAACCTATTGTAAAAACGACATCTGAACATCACTACGATGTATCAGGCGTAATTGGACTTTCCGGCGAAGCGCAAGGAACAATCGCATTGAGTTTTTCAAAGCCTGCAGCACTGAAAATCGTTTCAAAGATGATCGGTATGGAATTGAAAATTGTCGGTGCTGATCTGACTGACGGTATCGGTGAAATCGCGAACATTGTCGCAGGATACGCAAAACAGTATCTCACTGAATACAAAGTATCAATCAGTCTTCCCAATGTAGTAATCGGTAAATCACACGCACTGGCAGCTCCATCGGGCGTTGCGACGATCGTCGTCCCGTACAAATGTGAACTGGGTGAATTTGCGGTTGAAATTGCATTGAAAACCAAGTAAGGAGGTTGACGTGAAAGTTCTACTTGTAGATGACTCAACAACGATGCGGCGTATCCAAAAGACTCAACTGAACAATCTCGGCATCGATGACGTTGTGGAAGCTGGCGATGGTCAAGAAGGCCTGAAAGTTCTTGCCGAAAGCATGCCTGTAAACTTCGTTCTTTTGGACTGGAACATGCCTAAGATGGATGGCATCACCATGCTCAAAGAAGTGCGTAAAGATGGGAAGTATGCCGATGTTAAAATCATCATGTGTACCTCTGAATCAGAAAAAACTCGAGTTATTGAAGCGTTGAAAGCTGGTGCGAATCAATATATGGTCAAACCATTTACTCCTGATGTTCTCAAAGAGAAACTCGGACTGTAACTGTTCTGGCACCTCTTAATTTTGGGCTGTTTCTCATTGAAACAGCCTTTTTTCGTTCTGAAATACGAAACTGCAACTCAAGTAAGTTCCGTTCATATAGTATTTTCTATAAAATTATTTTAGGAGAAACAGATGATTCAAAAACTAACGATAACCGCCCCCGACGATCTTCACCTTCACATTCGCGATGAAGCGATGATGCAACTCGTTCTCCCTCATTCTGCGGCCCAGTTTCGCCGTGCCACAGTGATGCCCAATCTCAAACCACCGGTGACAACAACAGAACTCGCGCTCGCTTACCGCAATCGCATCGCCAATGCTCTTCCCACCGGAACGGCATTTACTCCGCTGATCCCACTCTATCTAACCGATAAAACCACAGGAGCAGAAGTTCGCAAAGCCTACGAATCAGGGGTTTCGCGAGCCATGAAATATTATCCCGCCGGCGCAACCACCAACTCAGACTCTGCGGTGACCAAAATTGAAAATATTCGCGAAGCAATTGATGTAATGATCGAACTTGGAATGCCACTCTTGATCCACGGCGAAGTAACCGACCCTGCAGTGGATTTTTTCGACCGCGAATCCCGCTTTATAGATGAGATGCTTGATCCACTTCACCGCGCCGTACCGGATCTCAAAATCGTACTAGAACATATTTCCACCAAACACGCTGCGGAGTACATCACCGCAGCCAGTAGAACCTTGGCGGCAACCATCACCCCCCATCACATCGCCCTGAACCGAAATGCACTCTTTGCTGGAGGAATAAATCCTCACAACTTCTGTTTTCCTATTCTAAAAAGTGAAGATGATCGTCTGGCAGTTCTCGCTGCAGCCACAAGTGGCAACCCTAAATTTTTCCTCGGAACTGACAGCGCACCTCACGGACGATCCAACAAAGAGAGAACTGGCGGATTTGGTGGACTCTACAGCGCATTTGCTGCACTTCCTATGTATGCGGAACTCTTCGAACGAGAAAATGCGCTGGATAAACTAGAACCATTCGCTTCATTTTACGGTGCTGATTTCTACGGGATTGAACGCAACCGCGATACCGTCACACTGATTAAAGAACCGCTGACGATTCCAGACTATTTCGAGGTCGATGGAGATCAATTGGTACCCATGCGCGCAGGTGACACGATCAGTTGGCGAATGGCATAGGATCAAATGGAAAACGGCACCTTTACGGGGTGCCGCTATTATTTTGAAATAAATGTTTATCAGATTTGCTGGAGAAGATGATTAAAATCTGATTCGGTATTCAACAATATGATAAGATTCAATATCTCATCCTGTGTAATAATGTTTTCCCGAACCGGGTGTCCATCGGCATAATAGGCGATTTCAAGAGCCCGATCCACATCTGCATAGCTGTTTTTTGACCACATACCAACCTCCCTGTTGATTCACTTGCCGCTCATACATAATCTATCGGAGACAAAAGGGAAATGTATTACTCTTTTTTTCACCTCAGCGAAAAAAGATATGAGTCATAAATCACTCCGCATAGAATGTAATCCAATTTCTCCAGTATTTAACGGCATTGAAAGATCAAAATCAACGATATGTATTTCAGTCAACAAAAACGGCACGACTCGCATCGCACCGTTTCAAATTCTATCAGAACAACAATACTATTCCAGAGACATCACTTCTTACCTATAAACCGAAACTATTCTCAGAAAATGATCAAGAAGACACATGTATCTTTTTGATCATCTTCTGAACTATCATATTGTTCGGTATCGTAATTTTCTCACCAGTTTCAGTCTTAAGAACGATGAACAGCAATCCCATGTCGCTCACCCTTCCGGTAACTTCATAATCTTTGTCTATAACAGAAATTGTATCATCAAGCCGAACGAAATGATTGAAAAAGATAATTATTCCAGAGGTAATATTTGACAAAATTGACCATTGAGCAAAGAACGCAATTCCCGTAACCGTTAAAAATGAACCAAGAAATGTCGCCAGTTCTGATTGATCGATTCCTAATATCGACAAACTAATCGTTATAAAAATGAAAAGCATTGTAATATGCAAAGCCTTCTTAATAATCTTGCTTCGCGTCTTGGTAGCTTTATTGTTCGCCACCATTTTATCGATGCTCACATTCACCAACAATCGCAAAACGATAAAAACCAAAAGTGTTACGACCATTTCAATTATCTGTATTTTAGACATGGAACCTCCCAAACTTTCGAATTACTATACTACTCGGTCTATTCCGCAAAAATGCATGATTTCAAATATGTTTAACTACAAAACGGCACGACTCTCATCGCACCGTTTCAAAATCACGAGACATTACGGGCAATGTTTCTACTCCTGACTCATACCTTCAAACCCATTCACCGAAGCTCTTCGCAGGCGATCGTTCACCGCAGCGCCGACGCCGTCTTCGGGAAGAGTAACCGCGTAGATTGCAGTCAATCCAATTGCTCCAAGAGTTCGAAGCGCACTGTAGAGATTATGCGCCGCTTCACGGGGATCACCGTTGGGAGCCAAAACGATACAGTGTTCAAATCCTTCGATTGCCTGATCGGCGGTAAAACAGATCTGACCGGCGTTTGATTTGTCCATTTTAGATTCCGGAAGATCAAGATACATCGGACAGGGAGGCGCGTAGTGGCGAAGAGATCTTCCCGGCGCGCTCGATTTTTTTTCAAGAGAACCAAGAACCACAATCGAGCCGATAATTGATTCAATCTGAGCACGGGAAATTCCACCGGGACGAAGAAGTGTTGGCACTGGTTCGCAGAACGTAATCACCGTTGATTCGATGCCGATTTCGCACTCGCCTTCATCGACGACACCGTCAATTCGGCCATCGAGCATATCGAGCACCGCCGCCGCCGAAGTGGGACTTGTTCGGCTGAACAGATTTGCGCTCGGAGCTGCAACCGGATGGCCAGTAAGTCGGATCAGTTCTTGAGCAATCGGGTGATTTGGCTGGCGAAGTGCCACCGTATCAAGACCAGAGGTCACCACATCGGGAACAATGTCAGATTTAGGTAGAATGATTGTTAGTGGTCCCGGCCAGAACTCGTCCATAAGTTTGAGCGCCAATTCGGGGATTTCACCGGAGATGAGAGGAAGTATCTGTGAACGATCGTAAACGTGTACGATCAGCGGATCAAAGGAAGGACGCATTTTTGCATCGAACACTTTCGTAACCGCATCTTTGTTGGTAGCCACGGCCCCAAGGCCATATACAGTCTCAGTTGGAAAAGCGACGATTCCCCCTTTCGAGAGAACCGCCGCCGCATCATTCAGAGACTCTTTTTTAAAGATAATCGTCTGTTTCACTGAACCTCTTACAGCACTGCTGCGAACTCTTCAACTGAAGCGTCGTTCATGAACATGTCGATAATCTTTTTCCCAAGAGGATCAAGATCTGATTCAAGGAAGAGAGCAAGCTCTTCTTTGAAGAATTCAGTTAGCATTTTCGCACCAGCATCAAACGTTGCTGTGCCAACTTCAGGCTGAGCATCAACGTGAAGGAAACCTTCTGGAACTTCCCAATTGCCAACTTTTGCTGTTTTTGGAACCCAACCGAGAAGCGGACAGCGTGAAGCTACCATGTTCTCTTTTGCCCAGAACGCATCATCAGCAGCAGTAAGGATTGAACGTCCAAGCCATTCAGACATGAACTTAACCTTGTACGCACCAACGTGCTGGTTTGGAGTAATGGTATAGTGAACTTTACCCGAATCCTGAATCTGACGAAGAAGAATATTCGCCTGAGTCACTTTACGGCCAGTTGCAAACGGCCAGTATGAACCAACACCTTCAGCAACCATAAGTTTTGAACCAGCTGTTACCGATGGATTTGCATGTCCACGAGGAGACACAAGACGCCAGATCCAAGCAAGTGCAGGTGGAAGGATATGTACGAAACCAACGATTCCGTAGAGTTCATGTCCTGTGTAGGTCGCCGGAGAACGAAGTCCGAAGTTACGAATCTGTACATCCATTACACCGTTCTGGATTCCAGGAACGCATGAACGGGGCATGATCACACGAGGATTCGGACAAGGTTTGCCCGGTTCGTCCATAGTGTGTTCCCAAATTTTGATCGCTTCACCTTCGATTGACTGAAGATTAAGGAAAATCAACGGCATATCATTTTCAAGAGTCATATGTTCTAGGTGCTCATCGATACCCTGAGCAGTTACGTGGTCAACACGGATAAACCATGCATCTTCCGCATCGCACACAGTAAGTTTTCCACCTTTAGAACCATGACGTGGATGACACATTGCCA
>JAIFMU010000052.1 GCA_020048285.1 bacterium
GGTAATGAAGTAAGGAAATTGATGGTGATCGGGATGCCCTGTTGATCAGTAGTTAATACTACGATATTTCCCGATATTTCCCATTATTTCCCACCTTTGGGTACAACTCAGGGTACAATTTTCCCTCCGAAGCCACTGTTTAAGCCATTCGGCATCGGTCTGCAAAACCGTGTATCTCCAGTTCGAATCTGGATGCCGCCTCCAAAATTAAAGCTCGTAAGATTAAGTTCTTGCGAGCTTTTTTGTTATGGGCTCAAACGGTCTAGCAATCAATTTCTCATGAAATAGCACTTCCCAATTCATGGTTTCTATTCTACAATGCGTGCGTACTAAAACATTGTCGGGAGAGATCATGGATAAGATCGGACTGTACCACCCACGCTTTGAACACGACAACTGTGGCGTTGGCTTTGTAGCTGATATCGAAGGCCGTCGCAGTCATGCAATTATAGAACACGGATTGACGATTCTCAAAAATTTGATCCACCGTGGTGCCGTTGGAGGCGACGGGGTCACCGGCGATGGCGCAGGAATGCTGACGCAACTTCCTCACGAACTCTTTCAGCAGGAAGCATACCGTTTGGGGTATTCTCTGCCCGTTGCGGGATCATACGTTGCGGGAATGCTTTTTCTCCCTCAGGATCAACTTCGCCGAACTGCGGCAGAACTGATCATCGCGGAATCGTGCGAAGCAGAAGGATTTACCATTCACGGCTGGCGCGATGTGCCTGTTGATGAATCTGTTTTGGGGGAGATCGCCCGTAATTCACTGCCGAAAATCCGTCAACTGTTTATCACAAGCTCCGATTGCTTTGGCGAACAGCTCGAGCGTAAATGTTATACCCTTCGCCGCGTGATAGAGCATACCGCAGCGGATCGCGGATTTTCGTTGGAAGAGTTTTTCATGCCATCGTTGTCGTCGCGAACAATCGTTTATAAAGGGATGCTCGTGGGGAAACAGACCGGCGAGTTCTATCCCGATCTGACCAATCCCGATTTCCGCTCCGCCATCGCCGTGATTCATCAGCGTTACTCCACCAACACGTTCCCGAGCTGGGCGCTGGCACAACCATTTCGAATGGTGGCACATAACGGTGAAATCAATACCATTCAAGGGAATATCAAAAAAATGAGCGTGCGAGAACACTCTATGGAGTCAGCACTGTTCGGCGCGGATATTTCAAAACTGAAACCCGTGATTCTCCCGGGGAACAGCGATTCGGGATCATTTGACAACGTCTTTGAACTGCTCGTGCAAAGCGGACGATCAATGTCGAACACCATGATGATGATGGTTCCAGAACCGTTTGGCGATCGATACCACATCTCCCGTGACAAGCGGGACTACTATCTCTATCACACGGCAATTATGGAAGCGTGGGATGGCCCGGCAGCCATGGTTTTCTGCGACGGAGTTCGAGTGGGCGCTACACTCGATCGAAACGGTCTGCGCCCAGCGCGCTATACCATTACCAACGACGGGCTGTTCGTGCTCGGGTCAGAAGCGGGAGTTCTTGAATTTGAACCAGATACGGTTCTGCAAAAAGGAAAACTTCAGCCGGGGAAGATGATTCTCATCGACACCGAATCAGGGCGGATAATCTATGATCGAGAGATAAAATCCCGCGAATCGCGCCGTCGTCCGTTCCGCCGGTGGCTCGAAGAAGAGCAAGTGGTTCTGTCGGGAATGTTTCACGAAGGAAGTAGCACGCGCTATAACCCTGAAGAGTTAATCAAGGCGCAACACTATTTTGGTTATACTCGTGAAGACATTGATACTATTATCTTTATGGCAGAACAATCGCAGGAACCGATCGGTTCTATGGGGAATGATACGCCACTGCCGTCACTTCTCAAAGAGCCGCAACCACTGCGCCGGTTTTTCCGCCAAAGTTTTGCGCAAGTGACGAATCCGGCGATCGACCCGTACCGCGAAGCAATGGTGATGTCGCTCATGAGTTTTATCGGGCGCGAAGGGAACTTGCTCGAAGAGTCTCCTGTTCGTTGTCGCCAGTTAAAACTTCCTCATCCTGTTCTCACCAATGAAGATATGTATCGATTGGCTCATTCTAACCTCGAACGCCTTCCGGTTTATAGCATTTCACTCTGCTATAATCGCGATCAACCGCTGGCCGAGGCGTTAGAAAACCTTCAGATTGAAGCAGAAACTGCCGTTGATGCCGGTGCTTCGATCGTGGTTCTTTCCGATCGCGATGGCGTGGGCAAAAAGTTATCAATTCCCGCAATTCTCGGAATCGCCGCCATAAGTAGTCGGTTGGTTCAGATGGGAAAGCGCCACTTGGCAGGACTGGTAATCGAAACAGGAGAACCAGTTGATACCTTTGGACTTGCACTTTTGGTTGGCTTTGGAGCTTCGGCGGTAAACCCCTATGCAGCACTGGAAACGATCGCCGACGGAGCAATTATCAACGCCTATCCAACGCCGGAAATGGGCGTGGACAACTACGTGCAGGCACTGAAAAAAGGACTTATGAAAATCATGTCGAAAATGGGCGTTTCTACCATTCGAAGTTATCGTGGTGCCGCACTTTTTGAATCGATTGGTCTCGATAGCGCTTTGGCTGATCGTTTTTTCCCCGGATTGGTCAATCTGCCCGGAACCTTTGGCATGGATCAGATTGAAATTGAGATTCAATCGCGCACTGCCCGGTGCTGTTCCGATGAAAAACTCCGCACCGGTGGACTCTATCGCCCTTTGAAAGAGGGCATTCCGCACATGTTGGATGTACAAATCACCAAGCAGTTTCTCGCGGCAGTTCAGGCGAAAGATAGCGAACTCTATCGCCAGTTTGCCGATAACCTTCACTCCGAAGCAAAACCGTTCTTTATCCGCGATCTATTGGAACTCGTTGCTCATGAACCAATTCCGGTTGATCAGGTCGAACCGGTCGAAGCAATTCTCGCGCGGTTTTCCGGCGGGGCGATGTCGTTGGGATCGCTTTCACAGGAATCGCATGAAGCTATTGCTGTGGCGTGCAATGAGCTGAATGTTCCTTCCAACTGTGGCGAAGGTGGTGAAAGTGTCAATCGCACTGGCACTGAAAAGCGCAGTCGCATTCGGCAGGTCGCCAGTGGACGATTTGGGGTTAATCTGGATTATCTCATTGGTGCTGACGAGATTCAGATCAAGATTTCACAAGGAGCAAAACCCGGCGAAGGGGGACAACTTCCCGGGCCAAAAGTAACACAACTCATTGCCGAAGTGCGCGGTTCGATTCCCGGTGTCACGCTGATTTCACCGCCACCGCATCACGATATCTACTCTATCGAAGATCTTGCTCAGTTGATCTATGATCTTCGGTCGGTAAATCAAACAGCGAAAATTTCCGTTAAACTGACATCACAGGCTGGCGTTGGTACCGTTGCCGCCGGTGTGGTCAAAGCAGGGGCGGATTCGATTATTATCAGTGGACACGATGGCGGAACCGGCGCATCGCCGCTTAGTTCGATTTTTACCACGGGAACGCCCTGGGAAATTGGCCTTTCCGAAGTTCGACAAACATTGATTCTCAACAAGTTCCGCGATGTGGTCGAAGTCCAAGTAGACGGAAAGCTGTTCACCGGTGACGACATTGTAAAGGCAGCGATACTCGGCGCTGATCGGTTTGGATTCGCCACGGGACTGCTTATGGCGGTTGGCTGTGTTATGTGCCGCAGTTGCCACAAAAATAACTGTTCAGTGGGAATTGCAACGCAGGATGAAGACAGGCGCAAGCGGTTCAGAGGAACGGTGGAAAATGTTAAGAACTATCTGATTCTCATGGCGGAAGATACGCGTCGCGTCATGGCTTCCATCGGTGTGAAAACACTGGCAGAAATTGTCGGCGACATTGCCCGCGTTCAACCGCGAGGAGAAAACCAACCAATCGACACGGCTCCCATGTTGACAAAGATGGGAACTGCCGGTCGAACAGGCTTTTCCAACCGTTCAGTTCACGGTGATGCAGAACTGATCCGCCGTTTGGCTCCGGCAATTGCCAGTGGCGTTTCCATGGAAATCGAGGCGCGACTCACCAACCGCGAACGATCTGTCGGTGCGGCGCTTTCTGCTGAAGTGTATAGATCTCACAAAATGAATCTTCCTGCGGGAACGATTCAATGCCGTTTCACGGGATACGCAGGACAGAGTTTTGGCGCCTTCCTCGCGCCAGGCATCGAGTTCCATCTCTCTGGAGAAGCTAATGATTACGTGGGAAAAAGTATGTGTGGGGGGCGCATTGTTGTAACTCCACCGAAAGGTTCGTTCTTCCGATCCCACGATTCGGTGGGTGAACGTTTTGCCGTGCGAAACTGCGGTGCTAAAGCGGTGGTCTGTTCCGTAGGCGATCACTGTTGTGAATACATGACCGGTGGCGTTGTGGTCGTTCTCGATCGCACGGGGATTAATTTCGGGGCTGGTATGAGTGGCGGGATCGCCTTTGTTCTCGACCGCGATCAGCTTTTTGACACTCGCTGTAACCTCGAATTGGTAGATCTTGAACCTGTTGATTCAGTTGAAGATGAATTACTGTTGAAAGGTTTGATTGAAACCCATGCGAAACTGACCGGCAGTCAATATTCTGCGAGAATTATCGAAGATTGGCAGGAAGTGCTTCCGCAGTTTGTGAAAGTTGTTCCTGTTGAATATCGCAAAGCCTTAGCTCGTCTGGCAGATCGAGAATCGAGCGACAACGACACCGCAGCCGTAACCGATGAGGTCGTGGAAGGTGAGTGACTCTTCTCACGGGAACTTTTAAAATGAGAGATTGTACATCTGGTAAAACGGAGGTACAATTAATTTCTACAGTAGAAGGGGGCATTATATGCATCAAAGAGTACTAATCGTCGAAGATAACCATAGCATCGCACGAATGTTGTCAATTGGCATAGGGAACCGCTATGGCCTTCCTGTCGATGTTGTGACTACTTACGCCGATGCTCAGGGGATTTTAGCCGAACAGACTAATTATATTCTCGCTCTTGTTGATGTTGTGCTTCCTGACTCAATCAACGGCGAACCAATAGACCTTTTGATCAAGAACAAAGTTCCTGTTATTGTTATGACCGGTCTTGAAGATTTGAAAACGCGCAAAGATATTATGGCTAAATCAATTTTAGATTATGTCACAAAAAGTCACCCCGAAGATATTGACTATATCATTGAACGTGTCGGCGAAATTCAGCGGAACAGTCGCATCAAAGTAATTGTAGTCGATGACTCCTCGCTGGCTCGTAGTATTATGGTTAAACTACTAAGAATTCAACAGTTTATTGTGTTCGAAGCGGAAAATGGTGCCGATGCACTTGCAATCATCGAAAAAAATCCCGATATCAAAGTGGTTATAACCGATTACAATATGCCAATTATGAATGGTCTCGATCTGACGATTCAAATTCGCCGCAAATTTCGCCGCGAAGCAATGGCAATTATTGCAATTTCTTCAGAAACAGACTCGGCCATTTCTTCGCAACTTCTCAAGCTTGGCGCCAGCGATTTCATTCATAAGCCATTCATAAAAGAGGAGTTTGACTGCCGTATCAACAATACCGTCCGCAGTATCGAAAACCTCGAAAAAATACTCGATCTCGCGAACAAAGATTTTCTTACAGGTATGTTCAATCGCCGCCATTTCTTTGCAGCCTATGAAGAGTATCAGAAAGAGTTAATTTCAACTCCGCAACCATTTTCAGTTGCAATGATCGACCTGGATAATTTCAAAAAAATTAACGATACTTATGGTCACGATGCGGGGGATCTCGTACTCTCCACGTTTGCGGACATTATTCGCAAAAATATTCGAGGTGCCGATATTGCCGCACGATTTGGTGGCGAAGAGTTCTGTATCATTCTAAAAAATGCCGGATCTGGCGATGCCGTACGAATTCTTGAGTTGATTCGTTCCATGTTTGAAAAAACGCCTATTGTACTCCCGAGCAAGGTCGCATTCCAATGTACCGCATCAATTGGACTCTGTTCCGATCCGGGGAAAACCATATCAGACATGGTTTCAATTGCAGATCGAAGGCTCTATGGTGCAAAACTCTCGGGGAAAAACAAAATCCAAATAACCGACTAATGAAAAAGACCCCCGACAAACAGCTGTCGGGGGTCTTTTATCTCTAAGGGAGTAATGGCGACTGATTAGTCAGAAAAGCGACCGAACAGATCGTAGTCATCGCAATCGAACAGTTTGACCATGCGAATATCGCCAGGAGTTGCATCGCCATCGATAATCCATACGCGACCATCGACTTCGGGTGCATCGCCCTGTGTGCGACCTTCAAAATTGTAATCGGGATTGTCGCTGAGTCGTTCGATTATCACCGGAACTGTTTTTCCAACGCGGGCTTCCTGTTTTTCACGGCTGATATCCTGCTGAATTTCCATAATTAAACCAGCCCGTTCAACAGAAACTTCCGGTTCAATCTGATCGTCCATTTTCTCTGCACGCGTTCCCTCCTCGGGCGAATAAGGAAACACTCCGAGTTTTTCAAACTTTGCCCATTTGATAAACTCGACAACTTCTGCCACGTCCTCTTCGGTTTCACCAGGAAATCCAAGAATAAATGTGGTTCGAATGGTCGCATCAGGCACTTTACTCCGAATTTTTTCGATCAGTTCATAGGTTCCCGCTTTTCCGGGACGACGGCCCATACGTTTGAGAACCGGATCGGCGATATGCTGAAGTGGCATGTCAAAGTAGGAACAGAGCCGCGGTTCAGATCCAACCAAATCGAGGAGTTTGTCGCTTACCAATGAAGGGTGAAGGTACATCATACGAATCCATGGAAAACTCGTTTCATCGAGAAGAGCGCGCAGAAGATCTGCGAGATCCTTGCCAAATTCACGTCCGTAGGCTGTTGTATCCTGTGATACGACAATCAGTTCCTTAACACCCTGAGCTTCGAGCCACTTCGCTTCATTGATAACATCTTCCCAAGGACGACTGACAAATCCACCGCGAATTTCTGGAATAATACAAAAGGCGCAACGATGTGAACACCCTTCGGATATTTTGATGTACTGCGAAGCAAGTGGTTCTGAAAGAATGCGATTGAACGAACGAGTTCCATCTTTCAAGGTAAAATACTCTGCTAGTTCATCAATCCAATCTTTTGTGCCGATCCAAAGATCCACTTCGGGGAACTCTTTGGCAACTTCTTCGCGATATCGTTCTGAAAAACAACCAGATACAACGAGTGTTTTGTCTTCGCGATTCTCTTTGATCTGTCCCATTCCCAAAATGGTATCGATCGCTTCTTTCGTCGCATCTTCGATAAAGGAACAGGTATTGACGATGATAATATCTGCGTTTTCACAAGAATCGATGATTTTAAAACCATTTGCGGCCATGTAACCAGTGATATTTTCGCCATCGACGAAATTTTTTGAACAGCCGAGATTATAAAGAGAAACTGTTTTCATGAAAATCCTTTTTTGATGATTCAAACTGTACGTATAAAGTCACAATTTGAAAGATATTACCTCTCGCTTGTAACTTAAATAGGTAGAACTTGAACCATTTTCTTTTGTTTACCAATTCGGGGGGAAATATAGTACCTCGATCGATTCTCCGGTGAGCAGAAATGTATTATTTGCCAGATCGGTGACATTACGCATGTTGACAGTAACGATAATCAGTTTAGCGATAACCTTTTGTGGCAGAAACCATCACGTCGATTTCGACACCAGTGCGGTTGATAACGGCAATCCGATCAAGATCAAGGCGCTTCACCACGATTCGCGGTGTGTCCACAGCTCGTTTCAACACGGCAAACCGTACATTTCGGGTAGCTGTACGATCCACATAACTTATCGCGAAGGTTTCATCGTCAATGGCCACGACACGTGGGGTCACATACTTTGTAGAAAGAGATTGCCGGGTCAACTCATTCAGATCTTTGTCAACATAAAAGAGTTGACTAAAATACGCATCCTTATCACTAAATGGTTCCGTTTGAATTGCGAGGGTATTTTTGTTGTCATCAGTGCTAAAGGATATATTGCTCGCCGCCTTCATCGAGCCCATTCTAAACTTCTTGCTACTTCCGATACTATTTCCCGTAGTCAATTCTGCGTATTTTGTGGAAAAACGGCGGCCTTCATACACCCACGTGTCTGCGATTGCCGTATAATTATCAAGCAATATCGGTTCTTGCGAGGAAACGCGGAAAAAGCTTGGTACCGTATCATAAAGTGTGCCGTTTTTGCCAATAAATCCGGCCAATGTTTCATACGGTCCACTTCGTTCGAGCACAAAAAAAGTTCTGCCATCTGGATAGGTTCGAATTTGAATGTTTTGAGTAAATGCCGAATCAATATCAGAAATTATGCGTGCCGAACCCAGTTCTTCACCGTTGGAGGCAATGCGCGACCAATGAGCTTCATTTCCTTTAATCCACGCACAGAACAGAGCAGTGTCCTCATAGGCATTGACCCGAAATGCGCTGAAACCAGATCCTACTAAAATGTCTTTGCGCGTGCCATTGGGGTGAAAAAGCGCAATTCTAGCCTCTGATGTAGCAGCGGTAGGAAAGGAGAGATACGCAAATCCGTAGCTGTCATCGCCGAGCACAAAGAAGTTTTGTATTGTACAGGAGTCATCTGTCAGTGTTTTGGATACACCGGGTTTTCCTTGGTAATCAGTGGTGAAAAAGCGTGTACCTTGAGCAATCCCAATATGTTCAGAATAAAGATGAATCAAGGTTCCATTTTTGTGACTATAGAGATGTTGATCTGGTGCTGTTGTTTGAGCGGTATAGAGAAGCGTGTCAATCATGATTTCAAAGCTTTGCTTCCATAAACTGTCTTCGATATCCCACGAGTAAATAGAATTATCTCCATAACGGTAATAGTGGGTGGTACTTGTGTAATCGAGCGAGTTAAATCCGTGGTTCAGAATAAGAGTGTCGCCAAAGGCTACTTTTTCACGACGATAGCGAGTTGTGGTGGAACCATCCTTGCAGAAAACTTCCCATCTAACCCCGTCATAAATATACGTAATCCCTTTTTGTTGATTGTAATAGACCCAGTTCACCGCCGGTTTTTCCGGGTGATAATCAGAATATCCCCGCCAGTTTAAAGCGATTCCATCCAAGCCGTTCAGACCACTTTTAGAAAGGATTTGCCAATCTCTTCCGTTAAAAATGTAGCTTGAGTTATCGGTGAGATTGAAATACGCCCAGTTGATTCTCGGTTCGAGCGGTGACTCATACCAATCGCCTTTCCAGATAATAGGTACGCCATTATTTCCAATTTTTGCAATCATACTCCAGACTATTCCATCCCAAATATAGGAGCATCCATCTGTGCTGTTTCGGTACATCCAATTCAGCTTTGGGTTTTCAGGGGGAGTAGGGAACTCACCAACCCAGATCATTGGATCACCTTGCGGGGCATCGAGTCCATCCTTGGTGATTACTTTCCACGAAATGCCATCGAAAAGGTAGCTTGTGCGATCAATCGTATTGTAGTAGCCCCAGTTTTTTTCCGGAAGTGGCAGATGTTTATTCGAAGGCCCTTTCCAGATAACTTTCTGACCGTTAATCCCATCGGCAGAAAAGAGATCCCATTTCGTGCCATTATAGATAAAACTTTTTTTCTGGATAGTATCGTGGTACGCCCAATTGAGTTCGGGCTTTTCTGGTGCTTTACCTCGATCTCCTTGCCAAACAATGTCTTTTCCATCGATCCCTGCAGGTGTCATTATAGACCAAGTCGTTCCATTGAAGAGATAACTTGTACTATCCACGTTGTAGAAAAAAGCTGAATTGGCACACAACTCTGGGTTTGAAGGAAATGTATCGAGCATTCCAAGCCAGCGTACATTTTTGCCATCAATACCACTCACTGCCATGACTTCCCATGTTTTCCCGTTAAAAATGAGCGATGTTTTCAACGAGGTGTTGTAATAAGCCCAATTCAGTTGTGGTGGAGTGGGATCTGACGATCGGGCCCCTTTCCATTGAAGAGGTGAACCTTCGGTTGTGGACAAAAGCGATTGATCAGAGCAGGAGATTAATAAGAAGCAATATATTATGATACAGAGCGTGGGGAATTTCATTGAAATACCTGTTTGAAAGAGTATGATTGATTCGTTCAAATATCCGCAAACATTAAACTTTTTTATAAAATAGTGAAGAATCAAACAAAAAGCAGAAATGTTTCTCGATTTTAAAATATTGATACACCGTGGTGCCGAGGTACCGATTTTAATAGGGTAAAAAGCACTTTTGGAAAATTATGCAACGTGTGTACTCGCTCTCATTACGCTCTTTTTTTGCGATCAAGGATAAACGTGATTCCACCAAAAAGTGATCCTGCAATGCCGATCAAAGTGGCAAGAAATTCCATAACTACCGCTTCATCATGATTATATCCCGCTGCGAGGAAAAGTGTTCCACCAAGAGTTTCCCTGATACCAAACGGAAGTGGCACGATTGTCATAAACGCAATTATCGGTATGATAATAAAGAAATAGTGAAGGGTTTCCGGTTGGAAAATCCCTAAAGAAATGGCGGCCATGATGTGAACAATCATCCTAAGAGATTGAATGATGAACGAGTATACCAATACTACTGCAAATGTTCGTTTCTCTTCGGAGTCGTGACGATCAATAAACAACTCTTTCAAAATTGATTGGGTGCGCAATCGAATCTTTTCCGATGCAATTTTACCCGCAAGCGAAAGAGTTATTACTTGTAATCTCTTTGAAATAAACATGATGAAAAACATTGCCAGAATAATGGCAAAGAAAAATGTCAAAATGAGTGTACCGTTTATCCACATTTCAGGAGTCATATTGAGATGAACATCTGTAAATGGAATTGAAAGAGGCATCATTTCAAGCGAAGACATCCGAGTCTCTTTATCTGCAAAAAAGAGCCATAAGCCACCGCCAAGTGCAAATACTGCAATAGCTAACAATCCTGCTATGCGATCATAGAACGTGGCAGCAAAACCGCTTTTCGCCTTGCCTTCATTAAAGTGAAGATGTGCAACTTTATACGAGTCACCAGCGACCATACCGAGCATGAAATTGTTGAAAAAAATCCCTGTAAAATAGAGATAAATCGTCTTTTTTATCGGAAGATCTAGCCCTCGATTTTTTAAGAGGATCCTCCATTGGAAAGCACCAAGAAGAATACTTACAACGAACAGAAGTATGCCAATAGCTATCCAGAAAGGATCCGATTTTGCGATGGTTGAAGTGATCTTTTCCCACCCGAACTTACTGATAATCCAATAAATAACGCCAATGGTAACACCGCTTTTCAACAATAGGGATATGAGGCGTTTGATTTTCTGTCGCAACGGGCTACCTTCCTTCTATTTTACGAAGTGAAATATAGTTGTCGATTGCATTGACGTGTGAATGAAAGGATTTCTATGATTGTCGTTGCCGGGGTTGTAATCCACGATGGAAAAATCATGATCGCCCGACGTTCGGTTCAAAAAAGTAACGGTGGGCTCTGGGAGTTTCCCGGCGGTAAATTAGAAGTGGGAGAATCTGACCAAGTAGGTCTCGTTCGAGAATTTACAGAAGAATTTGGAATGGAAATTGACGTCAAATCTGAGTTGGGAATATTTCCTTTCACATCGCAGAATCTATTGATTGAGTTGCGTGTCTGGTTTTGTACCGCGAGAACACTACCTATTCATGCTACAGATCACGATTTAATTGAATGGGTTATGCCAAATCAGTTGCTTACATATCAATTTTCACCCGCAGATATTCCGGTAGTAGAACTCATTCAAACCGGTAAGATTAGAGTAGCGTAATAGTGTCGAGTGGGTGCGAAGGCGGAGTGATACCACGCAATTTCCACACCTTAAGAAGTTGATTTTCAAGAAAACGTGCGATTGCTGCGGGGATATTGTCACCTTTCAAGGTCAAAATGCCCGTGTGAATAGTCAAAAAGCCAGATCGATTGCCAAAAAGCGTGTCTGTCAAAAGTCTATCACCGATCATAACAACTTCATTATCTTTGCAATTAAGAAACTTTTTAACATCTTCAGAACCCTCCGGTTTTTTGCGTTGATGGCGAATTACTGAAATAGAAAGATTTTGTTCGATTGCATCGGCATCCCGAAAATCGGGGTCGTCATTGGTCCCTGCCGAATTTGAAAGGATGTGAAGATTGGTGCCAAACACATTTCTGAACTCTTCAATAACAGAACAAAGAGTTGGATAAATTGAATTTATATAGGGAGCTGTGATTGTGTTATCTTTGTCGAAGATGACGACACGAACACCTTGGTCAAAGAGCTTCTGTGGAGATATTTCAGCGATGGATTGAACTGCAAAATGAGGAATTGCCATCTGGGGATTGATGAATAGTACATCGAAACTCCCTTGAAATGCATCAGCATTGAAACTTTGGCTCACAAACACCCCTCTTTCCATTGAACCGGTGGCGACGCGAAAATATATTAGCGGCGCTAAGATGTACTTTGCAACGAAGGGGAACCGTTCATGTTTGTGCCAATGGAGTTTAGCGGATTAACTCATGATCAAAATGGTTCACCAATCGCACTGCTCAATGAAATTAATGGTGTTAGAGAGATTCGTATTGCCGTAAGTGCCAATGATGCCGCACGAATTGCAATCTTCTCATTTCCCGGTATCAATGAACATGCGCGGGATTTTTCACAGGAACTCATCGAAGGATTAGAAGCTGACGTGACCCATATGAGACTGATCCCCAAAGCTAATTTAATTGTTCAATGTCAGCTGTTTATTGAACAAAATGAACGCATTGTGCAACTGGAACCTCGACCCGGCGAGGCCATTGTCTTGGCGTTGCTCAATGAATCACCTATTTCTGCTGATCCCCGATTATTCGAAATTGGCCCTGTTCCTACAACTCTACGAGATACAATTAGAATGAACGATGTCGATGATTTCGGAACATTTAGAATGTTCTAAGAACCTGATATTTCGTCATTATTGTCACTTGTTAACAATGTAACTGAGCACGCCATTATCACAATCACCGCCACAAATGCTCCACCCGAACTGCCAATCAATCCGGAAACCGCAAAAAGTGCCGCCGATAGCAACAAGGTTAGTCGCCATATGATTCGAGGTTGTACACTCGGTAGTCCAAGAATTAACAGTGGAATAGCTACAATATATGATGATATTCCATCGGAAATAACAAGCGGTCCAACCGCAAAAACTACGATCATCATAGATAGTAAAACCTTAGAATATTCGGATTTGCGGCGGAATCGAAACCAGAGAGGATTAAGGGTTGATGCTAAAATCAGCAGGAGTGAAACTCCTAACGCTCGCAATGAAAAAAGGTTGTTACTATAAAGAATTGATGCGATGGAGAGTTCTGATCGCGAAAACAAACCATTCTCAGATTGCATCGCATACCAGTCAAGTACAAGCGTTCCCGCGGCGATATTTCCTCCGACAAAAGGAATAATTAACGTCCATCCAGCGACGACCACCACAAGAAAAGGGATTAGAGTACGCCAGCGATGGAAAATTAATAGTGGAATCAGGAGGAGAATAGTTTCAGGGGCTATGAGGAATAAAATTCCCAATATGATTCCAGAAAAAACTTTCCTCCGTATCAATAGCGAATCGATCACCACGGTAAAACAAAACAAGATAATTAGAGAGTTCGAACCACGTACCAATTGATCGAGGATTAGTGGAGAAATGGCGAGAAGAGGAACTATTTCTGTATGATTAAACTGAATGGATGAATGGTTTGGGAAATGAGCATTGATAATGTTGAGTAATCTGTAAATAGATAAAATTGAGGCTAATAAGCTTATCATAAAAAAAAGTTTCGACGCTGTGTTTATATCAAATGATGTAAACAAACTATAAATGGGCAAAACTGTTGGCGACAATTCAAATTTATGACTTTCACTAGGTGTAATATCATAAATTGCACTACTTTGTCGCAGTTTTTCTGCTGCGTGGTACCCCTGTGCAAACTCCGGAACTGCAAACTTCGCGGAAAATCCTGCCACAAGCGATACTGCAGAAAAGCACAGGGCAAAAATGAGCACTGTCCATTTTGAATTGAGTAATGCAATCATTTTGATTTTCTGCATGTTACTTCGCTGCCATTTCAATTACAAACAACCGCAAGAGCGACTCGATAGTTTCGCGTTTCGGTTTTGAAAACCAAAAACCTTCAGAGCCATGATCCGTAACTCCTCGCAGAAAAACATAGTACGCTCCTCCGATATGAGTATCATAATCGAATGATTCCAAGGTATTTGAAAGGTACTTCGTCACGGCAACAATATATAGAATGTACTGAAGGCGGTATTCATTTTCTTCCATTGCTTCGGTAAGTGACTCGAATGAATACTGATCGGTACTATTTCCAAGGTGGTTTGATTTCCAGTCCAGCACAAACCATTTGTTTTCATATTCAAAGAGAAGATCGATGAAACCTTGAAGAAATCCATGAAATGATTCCGGCCGGATTGACACGGTGAATCCTTCATGCTGTTCTATAATATCGCGAATGAGCGATGGTTCACCGCAATCTGCACGTAGGTAGAACGGCATTTCTGTTATGCGCTTTGATCTATCTATCTGACTGAGAGAAAAAGAGTTTCCATTGTGATAGAACAGTTTTTGATTCAGCGTTGCCGCAGTCATGGCATAGATGCAGTCAAAATCGAATTTGTCAGGAGAAAAACCGAATTCACCCATGGCTCGAAGAATTCCATCATGCTGGTTTTCCGGTGTTTGTGAGTAATCAATAACTTCAAAAATGCGATGCCACGCATTCCCTGTTCGAGCGCCTTTGGGGAAGGCAAAAATCGATTTCGGCTCCGCCGGAGTGCGGTTGCGTTTGATCAGTTCAGGGTGAGCCATTATCGAACTGTAACTTTTCGTTGATTCACCAGAAGTTATTGATTTGTCGAATGATCGAATAGCATTTGTTGCTGTGATATCGCTGACAGGAATTTTCTGAACTGAATGTTCAGAATCTAAGGATTGCCATTCAATAGATGCGTGCGGTTCAGTCTTGAACCGCGCTAAAAAGCGCTGCGAAGGATTCTGGTCATCAATGATCTTACTCTTTTGTGAATAACTTGTATAATATTCAGCATGAACACAATAGAGCCGCTGACTTGCACGAGTAAGTGCCACATAAAAGAGTCGTTGTTGTTCTTCGTTATACTCGCGAATCGCAAAGGTCGAATCAGCATCGGGTGCAAGATTGAAAATCGTATTGCCATCACGGTGATTAATGGGGTGAATAATTTTCTTAAATGCTGATTTTTCGGCAATTGAGTAGGTTAGTGTCCACGGATAAGGGACAAAAACGATGGGGTACTCCAATCCCTTGCTACTGTGAATTGTCACGATTTTCACCGCTGATTCATCGTTTTCCATTCGTTGCTGATGTTCTTCGCCAAAGGGATTTGCGATCATCTCTCGAAGGTGAGTGACTAGGCGAAGTGGTGCTATACCTTGTTCAAATTCAACAAGATGCAATTGTTCAAAAAGATGTCTGAAATTAGTCAGTGGTCGATAACCGTCATTTTCGCGGGAAATCAAATGCGAATAGAGTTGTTCTTGGTCAAACAATTGCTGAATCATCGCCATAAAGCCTTCCGATTCCCAGATCTGATGATATTCTGTAAAGCGTCCCATAAATGGTAAAAGACTCTTTTCTATTTCGGCTAGTTGGCGCGAAAATGGTTTCTGAAAGAGAGTCGCTCGAATCAGTTTTTCTGATGAAGGAGACAATACCGTTTCCATTATTCCCAACAGTTGAACCGCTTCGGCAGATCCATAAAGTGCGCCTGTTTTAATAGTCACCGCAGAAATTCCGGAACGATTCATAATCTCTTTTAAATCAGTAGCTTCCATCCCCGTACTTACCAAAATAGCAATGTCTTTCGCCACAACTCTCTTGCGTGAAGTGGGTGATCCTATTTCCCAATTATTTGCCAAAAGTGCAGATATTTCTGCGGTTATGGCCTCATTAATAACGGCTGTTGCCTTTCCCTTAGAGATCGAATCGGTATTGCCACCATAGCTGACAGGTATTTCCAATTCCCATATTTTCAAGGAACTACGTTCCTTTCCATCGCAGGTAATAGCTGATCGAGAAATCCCACTTTTTATTTGATGGTAAGCGATCCCTTCAGTAAGAAATGGCGAATCGGTGCCGGAAATAGAAAAAATGGCATTTAATCCATCGATAAGTTTCGCCTCGGATCGGTAGTTGGTATTCAGTGTAAACTCTTTAATTCCCTGTTGGTTGCGAGCTTTTAAATAGGCGTACACATCGCCACCACGGAACTTATAAATGGCCTGTTTTGGATCGCCGATCATGAAAAAGATCGATGGCGAAAAAATCTCCTTGAAAATTGTAAACTGAAGAGTGTCAGTATCTTGAAACTCATCTACTAAGACAGCCTTGAATCGGTCGCGCACGAGCGAAAGAAAGAGCTCGCGCCGAGGATTTTTGTCACTCACAGCATTGAACACACCGTTAATCATGTCATCAAAACTACCGAGATTGCGCGCATCTTTGGTCGCAGTCAGTTCTCTTTGAATATGAGAGATATAGCGTGATTCTATCCATGTTACCAGAGACTTTTGAGCCACCGTTAGGTCTTCATTAGCCGATTCGAGTTTTGGTAAAAGGTGGGCAAGTTGTTCAAAAAAAGTATGTTGAGGTGGACTGTTTTTCCCCTTTGTCTTAAATCCATTTTGGCAGAGAAGATTTGACCGTTTTAGTTCATCATCCGATTCAAAGGATGAACGAAAGAGTGAATCGAGATCGTAAATCCACTCTTTGTATGATGTTCCGTTAAGAATATCCGCCTCTTTCGCTTCGACAATGATCCGTGATACGTCGGTTCCGTGAATTTCCCAAAGAGAATGGATTCCTTGAACCAGTTCAGCTCTTTCTTGTTGAATAATAGCTGTTTGTGGTTTTGACTCAATCATCCCGTTAATAACAATTTGTGTCGAATTAATTGCCGCTGAAACACGATTGTGAAGAAGCTCAGGCGTGGCGATCTCTTTGGTAACCGCTCGAAATTCATTCGCCGAAAGTGAAAGTATCTCTTTTCTCCAGAAGTTGTTACGAATCTCTTCAATCAGTTCATTTTGATCAGAAATCATTTCACGACCAAACTCGGCTCCCGATTCAAAGGCAAAATCGGTGAGTAATCGCTGGCAAAAACCATGGATTGTGAAAACCGATGCTTCATCAACAGTAAGCAAGGCAGCTTCGATACGCTTTTTTAATACGCCCTCGTCAAGTGTTGACCGAACGGTGTTGATATAGTCGCAAAGAGGTTTATTATCAATCTCTTCTGAACGGGATGATTCTTCGAGAAGTGATAGAGAGTCGCGCAGAAATTTCCCCACGCGCTCTTTGAGTTCCGCCGTGGCCGCTTTTGTGAATGTAACAGCAACGATCTCCTGAATTGTCAAGGGAGTATCGCCTTCGACGATAAGGCGAACCACCAGCAGTGCAAGGGTGAACGTCTTTCCCGTTCCCGCACTCGCTTCGATGAGGTTAATCCCTTGAAGTGATTCGGCTTGTGCGTTAAATTCGCGAATATGAACCATTGATTCCCCTTTGCAAGATACTGTGAAAATATGTTTTCCTATCATCGGAAACGATTGACCTCGTGTGTTCAAATCATAAAATCATCAACAAGAGTCACGCTGGCATAGGTTATTTTGAGGCTATATTTTTTACAGGAGAATCTACATGAGTGATGCAGTTCGATTTACCGCAGTTGTTGACACGGCAATCGGCGAAGAGTTTTTAGGCCTTTGCTATGTCGAAGGAATGCTTGGTTGTGAAGAGAAAGAAGTTGGCGACACAACGGAGTATGTCTGTTATTTCGAAGATAATAATACCTGTAAAACAGTAGCTGACACAGTGCGAGATATGTGTATTTCTATTGGAGATAACGAACTGATCGAAGATCGCGATTGGAACGCAAAATGGCGCGAAACCATGGAACCAATTAAAGTTACCGATACGATCTGGTGTTCTCCCGAATGGTTAACACCGCCGCTTGCTGAAGGTGACCACTGGATCAAGATTGAACCGCGCATGGCATTCGGAACGGGACACCACGAAACCACTCGCCTTTGTGCTCAATTGATCGCTCGCGATCGAGGTAATCGTACTTCACTGCTCGACATCGGAACCGGTTCGGGGATTCTCTGCTTTGTGGCGGAGTTCCACGGGTACGAACGGATGACCGGCGTTGAACTGGATCAGGATTGCGAAATCAACCTCGAAGAGAACCTTGCGGCGAACCGTAAAGATGCTCATATCGACTTTTTGATCGGCACCACTGACGATCTCGACAAAGAAGAAACATTCGATACTGTGGTAATGAACATGATCCGTTCCGAGTCGGCGCCACTTCTCAACGAATGCCATAACCGTATGACTGAAAATGGATTGCTGATCTGGTCTGGGTTGTTAACAACCGAACGTGATCTTTGTATCGACCTTGCCAAAGCGGCGGGATTCTCCATGATCGACGAACTTGCCGAAGGCGAATGGTGGAGTGCTCGTTTTGCCAATTGATCAAATATCCCGTGAACTGACCGCAGAAAAAATGCTCTACGGCGGATTCGCTATGGCGCGCACGGAAGATCTTGGCATCGTCTTTGTCGATGGCCTCATTGCTGGCGAAACCGGACGGTGTGTTCCTGTTGGTAAACAGGGCGGGATTCCCTATTTTGAAACAGAAGAAGTTCTTACGAAATCTGAATTTCGTCGTGAAGCCCCTTGTGTTCACTATGGAATCTGCGGTGGATGCAGTTGGCTTCACATTGCCTACGAAGAACAGATCCGTGCCAAAGAGTCTATCTTTGCTGATGCGATGAAGCGGATCGGCAAAATTTCGATCTATCCCAAACCGGAACTCTTTACCGCTGAAGAGTTTGGCTACCGCTGTCGAGCGCAGTTTAAGGTTGACCTTGTTTCGGAAAATGTGGGCTTTTTCAAAGCAAAAAGCAATGATGTAGAATCAATTACACAGTGCCCTCTCCTCACAGAAAAGCTGAACGAAATTCTTGCTGATCACGAATCCGTTCGCGATGCGGCAATTAATTCCAAACGGGGAATGATGTTGATCGATACCGGCAATGGTGTTGCATCAGATCCTGTCATGGCTGGAGTTACAAAGCATGATGGAGTTATCAACGTCGGGGAATTTCGGTTTAAGGTTGAAGGGGACTCTTTTTTCCAGAGCAACCGATTCTTGACCGAAGCGATGGCAAACTGGTGCTGTGATCGCCTCTGCGGAAATCGTCTCCTTGATCTCTTTGGTGGCGTAGGACTTTTTTCATTGTTTCATGGTAAGCGATTCAAAGAGACGGTCTTGGTAGAACTTTCCGTTGCCATGGCTGACAAAGCAAAAGAGGGATTTCGCGACAACGGATTTACCACGGGAACCGCTCTCGGCATGAGTAGTGAATCATTTTTCCACTCTGCAAAGGCTCGTGAGTTTGATACGGTGATTGTCGATCCACCTAGAACGGGGCTCTCCAAAGAAGTTCGTAAAGGTGTAATAGATCTTCAGCCCCAAATGATTCTCTATATCTCTTGTAATCCCACCACGATGGCTCGTGATCTTGGCGTGTGGGTAACGAAAGGGTATCGAATCGAACGCACGGCTCTCTTTGATCTCTATCCAAACACGTGGCACATGGAAGCGGGAGTGTTACTTGTTCGAGAATAATTGGCTCAATAGAGGCAATCCATGTGGTTGCTTCTACCGATTTTGAAATACATTGAAATAATCATTAGGGGGAAAATATGAACATTGTGATTCGGTATTTCAGTGGTACGGGAAATACGAAATTTGCCGCCGAAGAGATTCAAAAACACTATGTTATTCAAGGAAACGCGGTTAATTGTGATTCCATAGAAACGGGAACCCCGATTGGTTCTGACACGGAACTTCTTCTCATAGGTGGCCCGATCTATGCGGGAAATGTGCCGGAACATCTGATTCGCTGGGTGATTCGAAATGTTCCGGATGCTTCTGCCGGAGCTGTTGCGATTCCTTTTTCAACCTCCGCGGGTCTGTTGAATGCATTTGGCGTTACCTCATTGGCTGCCAAACTTCACAAAAAAGGGTATACCGTTCCAGCTTTGCGAACCTTTGTAATGCCACGCAATTACTTCTTTGGTAAGTATGAAAAAATGAGTGACGATATCGCTTCACAACTGGTTGAAAAAACACGGATTGAAACTGCTGAGCTCGTTGCAAATCAGGAGATTCTTTCTGGCGCTGATATCTCACCAGAAAAAAGTACTTTGGGAATCGATCTTCTGGCGGAAACCATGTCGGTAATGACACGGTTCATGGGAAAAAGTTTTTCCGCCAACGAAAACTGTATCCGTTGCGGCAAATGCGTTAAAAATTGTCCAAAGAATACTATCAAACTCGATAAAAAACTGAAATTCGGGCTTTCCTGTATGATGTGTACTCGCTGTATTCACGGCTGTCCGGTTCATGCAATTGAGTATGGTAAAAAGAGATATCCTCAATATCGCCTGAACGAAATTGTTCAGTGGAAAGTGAATGAATAGTGACTTTCCTTATCTCCATTGAGCTGATTTCTCTGTTTTTTCGGCAACAATTCTGCTATTCTATTGATGTGGTGTGAATTAAATGAATTAACAGTTGTTCATAGTGGGCGAGCTGAGCTCGCCGATTTCCTATGAACAAGGCGACTGCGAGTCGCCGTTAGAGAAAGAATCTTCCTGTTTAAAGAACATATATTTCACACCGAAGCAATAATCATGCGATAAGTTATCATCCACTAATTGGATCTATTCGCGATCGAAAAAATAGTGTAAATTCAGTACTTATGACTTGATACATCTACCTGTCCAATTGCATCTGCGTAATCGTTCGATCCCACACATCTCATCGAACAGCCCCTTTAAACATTGCGCTAAACCCTGCGCCTTCAACAGAGATCAGATAGATTCCGCTGTTGGTTATTCCCGTAGTAACTGCCACTGATCCTGCTGAGAGCGATCTTGTTTCGCGGAACAGTTGACGACCGTTCAAGCTGTACATCGCAATCGCGTAGGTTCCGGCGGTGGGAATCTGAAGATTGAGATTTCCTGCGGAGATTCCTGCAAGTTGAAGCGCCGAGAATTTCGATGTATGAGAAACCACACCGACCGGATCAACCACATAGTTCTGAGCTTTCAGTTCTGTGATAGCAATGGCCGTGGTCGTGTTCTTGCTGACCGCTTCAAAACCGATTGATTTCACCTGAGAAAGATCAAGTGGCGCTTTCTGAGCAGTGGTTATCCAGCTCGGCTGTTTGAACTGGTCAAGCGTCAGATATTCCGTGCGATTTGTTCCCGCAGGAAGTTCAAATCCGTACGCAGTTCCCGCTTCGGAAAGGCCGGTCTGTTCAAGAACCATGGTCACCGGTTTGTCCGAAGTATACGTAACTTTAAAGAGAGTAGCTCCAGTGAATGCTTTTGCGAGATAGCTGGTCATTTTCGCCCACGAGTATTTCTCTGCGGCAACGTCATCGGCTACAGTAGTGAATGTTCCCGCTACTTTTTTCGCTTTCGTCACCGTGTCGATCACTGATTTTGATCCATACTCATCCGCGCCCGATTCCCAGCCCGAATGCTCCAAAAGGTTCACCGAAAGCTTGCTTGTATCAAGGACAACGGCACTCTTGTAAAGTGCTGTCACAGAAGCAGCTTTGGTTCCCACGGTAAGCGTGGTTGTCGATTTTGTCGAATCGGCAAGCAGGTGTGCATCTCCGGTCCAGCGATCGAAGGCTTTGCCGGCCGCAGGAGTATCAGCGGTGATCGTAACTTTCGTTCCCACCGCATATTTCCCATCGCCGGTTCCACTGTTCACCACAATATCATACTGCGTACTGACAACTGCACCAGAGTCGGCGATCAACTTGGTAACCGCAGCCTGAATATTTGGCAGTGGCCCAATCTTACCTCCCGTTCCCTGTGCTGTTCCGGTTGCAACCAAGAGAGCTCGCATATCTTTTGGCGATACAATTTTACCTAGTTTGGTTTTTGCATACGATTGAATTGCCACCGCAGCAGCCGCAACAATCGGTGTGGAAGAGCTCGTTCCAGAGAAACTTTTCGTATAATTTGCATGTGCTCCACCATTGTAAAGATCAGTGTAACCGGTAGTATAAATCGACCAGTCACCGATTCCACAGACATCAACTCGTGAACCATACGTCGAAAAGCTTGCTTTGTCGCGTCCAATTTTTGTTCCTGCCCCCACAATAATCGATCCATTATCACCCCGAGCACGATATGCAGAATAAAAACTGCCATCGAGATTTTGATTTCCGTTCCCCGCTGCCGCCACAACAATAATTCCTTTATCTGTGGCAGTTTTAGTCACATCCCAAACCGATTGGGTGAAATCGGCAGGAACAAATTCATTATTTTGGCCACCTGTCTGCATTTCATAGACAAGTACATCGCCCTTTTTCAGAGAATCAATTGCCGCCAAAATTGCCGCAGGGCGCCCTTTGGTTATTTCCGAAAATCCATAAAATTTATCTGCACCATAGACCGCACCGGTTACCCCAAAACTGTTCTTCGTGGCCATCATCTCCCCAAGAACCGCCGTTCCATGATCATCGTACGTATGATTTGTCGTGGTAATAACATCAATAAAGCGCTTAGGATCGTTGAACTCTTCGTGAAGATAATCCCATCCCCATTCAACATCGGCAATCTGTACCCCTTGCCCCGTTATTCCCTGATCCCAGGCCCAATCGGCATAAATACCGGAAATATTGTTGTTCGTTTTGTCGACACCGTAGAGATAAAACTGCTTATCCACCCAACTCTGTGTCGTTACAGGGGGATTCCAGCGGATTTCATGATCCATCGACGGAGGAGTTGGCGGAGTGAGTGGGGCAAGTTCACAATATTCAACCTGTTCGAGAAGTTCCAATTCATTGGCCAGTTTCATCAGTGATTCTTTAGGCATCAGCGATGCACCCTGAAGTTCCACTAGTCCCGAATACTGTGTGCGATCATATCCTGACACCGAACGACTTGCTCGCCCAGAACGAATAGCCTGTTTTTCTTCCGGAGTAAAATTCACCAAATGATTAAAGCGAAGTCCGCTGATTTTATCAAGAACCGAAGTGGCTCGACTATTTCCCGCACGACTGAATTCCGGAATCCCGCTCACAAGGTCAGTTCCAAGCTCTGGTTTAAATTTTACATAAAAACGGTATCGTTCTTCACCGGGGGTGAATTGATTTTGACCTTTCAGAGAAGAGGCAGAAACAATGGTTCCCGCTACTGCAATTGCTAAAAACACGTTTTTTAAGATCATATTGAATCCTTTTTCGAAGAGAATTATCATGTATACAATAATGAAAGATATTCCGTTTTTCACATTTATCTAACTCTAAAACATAACTCACCTATTAAAAGCATACTAAGAAAAAATATTTCATCATGTGTAAGAAAAAAAATGTTCTCTAACTATTGCACCTATTTGAAAATGTTCATGGAATGGAAATATGCCAAACTAGATATATGCGATTGTCGCTATCACAAAAAAGAGGTTCCTCAAGACCTGCTTTTATTCGAACGTGACTAACCGGATACGACTTTCTTCCCTAAAAATATCTACCACAATATGCCTATCAACAACAACGCCCCTGGCATACCATGGATAATACATGAGGTATAAAAATGGGACTGTCTCAGTTCAATTTCGAAACAGCCCCTGATCGGAGAAAGTGCATACACTCACGCAAGCAACATCTACCGAACAACTCCCTTGAACATTCCCTTAAATCCCGCTCCTTCAACAGAGATCAGATAGATTCCACTGTTGGTCAATCCGCTCGGAATCGCAACGGCTCCTGCCGAAAGTGAGCGAGTTTCACGGAACAGTTGACGGCCGGTCAAGCTGTAGATCGCGATCGCGTAGGTTCCGGCGGTGGGGATCTGAAGATTCAGATTTCCTGAGGATATTCCGGCAAGCTGAAGAGCCGTGAATTTTGTTATATGAGACACCACACCAACCGGATCAACCACATAGTTCTGAGCTTTCAGTTCTGTGACAGCAATGGTTGTTGCCGCGTTCTTACTGACCGCTTCAAAACCGATTGCTTTCACCTGAGTAAGATCAAGTGCAGCTTTCTGAGCAGTCGTAATCCAGCTTGGCTGTTTGAACTGGTCAAGCGTCAGATATTCCGTGCGATTTGTTCCCGCAGGAAGTTCAAATCCGTACGCGGTTCCCGCCTCGGAAAGGCCGGTCTGCTCAAGAACCATGGTCACCGGTTTGTCCGAAGTATACGTAACTTTCAAGAGAGTAACTCCGGTCAATGCTTTTGCAAGATAACTGGTCATTTTCGCCCAGGAGTATTTCTCCGCGGCAATATCATCAGCCACCGTAGAAAATTTTCCTTCTGCTTTTTTTGTCAAATCAGAGGTATCAATTGTAGAAATTGATCCATACTCGTCCGCTCCCGATTCCCAGCCCGAATGTCCCAAAAGGTTTACCGAAAGCTTGCTTGTATCAAGGACAACGGTGCTCTTGTAAAGTGCTGTCACAGAAGCCTCTTTGGTTCCCACAGTAAGCGTGGTTGTCGATTTTGTCGAATCAGCAAGAAGATTTGCATCCCCTGTCCAACGGTCGAAGGTTTTGCCCGCCGCCGGAGCATCGGCTGTGATAGTCACTTGCGTTCCCGTGGCAAATGATCCCGATCCGGTTCCACTGTTCACGGTAATCGCATAGGTTGTACCCGCTGATTTGCTCTTGTATGAAGCAGTTACCGTAGCTTGAGTAGTTCCAATAGTATACGAGGTGAATGCCTTTGTCGGATCTACAATGCCCGAAATATCACCAATCCACCCAGCGAAAATGCTGTCTGGAGTTGTTTGATCCGCAATGATTGTCACTTTGGAACCGACTTTATAGGTTCCGCCACCAACTCCACGATTCACGGTGAGCGTCACACCATCGGTGTAGGTTGCGGTGATTGTGGTTGCTTTCGCTCCCATAGTCAGGATTGTTGGGGATTTGGTCGCATCGGCCAAACCAGCAATATCGCCGGTCCATTTGTCGAAAATTTTGTTGACGATTGCATCGGCTGTCACTTCGATTGCCATGCCCGCTTCATATTTGCCGTCACCCAATCCACTGTTCACGGTGAGGTCGTAGGTTGTGGAAGTTCCGCCGGTTCCGAGATCAAACTTACAGAGTGAACTGCTAAATTGAAGGTTGCTGATCGCAAGTCCCGACGTAGTCCCGTTGTACCATTTCGAACTTGGCGCCGTTGCATTCGTAAACACGGCTCCATTTTTCGTGGTGAAAAAATCTCCCGATTGATACAGAATGTTATTGTTATCCGCTTCGACAATTTTCAGAAGAGGATTTCCTCCGGCGAGAGTATTTGTGTTGTTCGAAGTTTCAAGAACGTGCCAGATCAGCACACCTGAATTGGGAAATGTTCCGGCGTGGCCAGTTTTATTTCGTGCATCGATATAGAAATGTTCAGAACTTCCACCGGTGACCTTAGCGATTCCGCCCTTGTCACTCGGGGTGAGACTCACGGTCATGTTCGTTTTTCCCGTAAGATCCTGCGGAGTGATCCATCCGCTCAGTTCTTGGAAATAGGGATTGTACGGATGGGGGTTATTGGGATGATTCACCGAACCGAGCCCCATCGTACAGTAATCCTTAATCCAGTCACCGCCTCCTGTTACGTATGAATAGAGGTCGGGATAGCCCAAAAGCATATGACCATTTTCATGAACAAAGGTTCCCAGAGTCATTTTTGATCCCATATCGGTGATTTGATACTTGGAGAACGTTTTCCCTCCGTAGGTGACCATACTGGTCTGGCTTTGGTGAGGCCACATACCTTTTGCCCACGTACCGCTGCTTCCCCCTGCGTAAAAGAGGTTCAGTGGAACTGATCCATTTGCCATGGTAAGTGATGAAAAATCAAATCCTTTGGCATTCATATCCGCCAGTGCTTCCTGAATCAGTTCCGATGCGCGCTGACCGTAGTTCACATTTTGATCATCGTAATAGCTAAAGGGGTGTTTTGCGCGGTAGTACCCGTATAACACGGTGCTGTAGTTCAATTTACCACTCGAAACATTAGAGAACCATTTTTTTGCCGAAGAGACATTGCCGTCACCGGCGTAGGTGTCGCTGTTGAGAAAGTTTTCCACTGTAGAAGAAGAGATCGTTCCTGGACGATCAGAGAAATCCACAATGATTGTCACACCCTTGAATGTTCCCACCATCGGCAGCGGCGCAATAGCCGATCGCGATTTCGAACCGCGATCCAACATTTGACGGGTTGAATCGGCAATCCGTTCAATCGTTGCAATATTCAGGTCGAGGTGCTTTTCGCGAAACGACCGCGATGCAGATCCCGTGGCACGATACACTTCCGCGGGAACAAACGCGGAACCTGCACTGTTGAGATCGACGTAGCGGATCCAACCGTCATCGCCGCGAACCACCGTGAAACCATCGTTCGTTTCAGCGCGAATATAAAACTCATCGCCGTAGAGTTTTACCGGAACAACCGAACCATCGGGCTGTTTGAAATCAAACTGATCGCCGTTGTACGGGCGAGCAGTGAGCGCGCCGACCAAGATCAAAATGACCATGGTGATTTTAAAGAGATTCTGCATAGGTCCTCCTTGTAGGATTTTTGCGTTACTATTGAACTTGGTCCATTCTACAAATTCTACAAACCGCCCCGAAGGAAGTTCAGAACCAGATTTTTCACAAAGATTGTGCATATTAAACTCCAGTACACTCTATTTTGACACAAACACAAAATCAAATTTGGAAATTTTTATGAATACCAAAAAAATTCTAACCGGAACACAATTCTACCAATAACTGACCTAAATATAACAATCAATTGACAACAATGCACAAATATGTCACAATTGGAAATTTTTTAGAATATATTCTCCCTATAGACCGAGTTCGCGATAACCATTTTTTGATCTACACTACTTACCGAAGGAGGTTCCTTGTGAACGTGATACAAATCGCCGCTGCAATAGTCATCATCGTCACCACACTCTCTGCGCGATCTGAATATATCGACCAAGGGTTAATTGCCATGGGTTCGCAGGACAGCGACCTGGGCACAGTGGTTGTAAATTTCAGCGGAACCGACACGATTCGCCAATCCTTTCGAATCAAGCCAAATGACCCTCTCGCAGATAGTGTGCGACTTCACTACCTCATGCTGAAAAGTTACTACTGGGCCGGAACCGGCGCATCGCTTACGATTCGCGTTTGCGAAGGATCCACGATCACACCGGGGAAAGAGATCTACCGCAATTCTTTGAATCGCAAGCTCGACCCGAGCCACAGCTCGTTCGATGGCACTTCCATGATCGATGCACCTTCCGGCGTGACCTACCACCAGTTTGCGGATTTCAAAGTGGTGGACACCACGGGAACAATCGGCGTGATCGATCCAGAAGACACGCTTGTCGATATCTATTCCGGCCTCAAACTGAAAACAGGAAAAGAGTACTGTTTTGAAATTATTGTGGATTCGATTGTGAACAGAAGTTATGGGTTCTACGAATCAAAATCGCCCTACATCGGTGGATTCGTAAACAAAGTGGGCGGGCCGTCCAACAAAAACAGCCTCTGGTTCAAAACATGCGGTACGGCAATTTCACGAATGAAAAAAACTACCGTCTGTTCAGATGAAAGAAATCAGTTTTTGCTCGACACGTGCGGCCATTTTTTCGCGGACAAAATGGTGGGAATTAAGACCACCGAATATGTAAAGATTCCGAAATCATCTTCATTGACACCGGTGATTCAAAACGGCGCAATCGCTTCGGTGACCAAATCGATCGCCGGAGATTCCCTGGTTCTAGCACTCACGGGAATCGCCGAAGGAATAACAAATCTCTTCCTCCTGAATGGAACAGACACGGTGAGCATGATTCGCGTTACCACCACCAAACGCAAGCACATAGATGTCTCATTCACCTATATCAATTTCCCCACAGAAACGGATCATCCCTTGAGATCTCAGGCGTGGGCAGATTCAATAACCGATTCGATTTCCACACTCTACGCAGGGATCAACGTGCAGTTGCACTGGAAATTCAACGGGAATCGCGAATACTTATGGGATTTTGACAAGGATGGAACGAGCTACGAATCGGATGGCAGAGAGCGGTGGAGCCCTATCGACAGCGGAATAATTCCCAACCCCACAACGGTGTATTCAAATCTCTTTTTGATTCGCAACAAAACCGCCCTCGAAGGGTACGACGGCAACGGAGGCGGAAGTTCTCGCGGCATGGGCGGAGCAGACAAAAAGCCCGTTCGCGGCGCGTACAAAGCGATCAACGTAAGCTATACCGATGGAAAATACACCGGCCATTCCGTTGCCGCCTGCGTAAGCACATTGGCTCACGAACTGGGACACAACCTCGGACTCGGGCACTGCACAAGACACAATACACTTCACTATCCCGTTGCCTATGACTATCTTAATATCATGAAAACAGGCCGCGACGACGAGCGTTTTTTCGCTTCACAGTGGGATGTGGTTCATCGAGAAATAAAACTCGCCGAATCGCTAGGGGAATCGTATCCGCACGACTCGACAGTCGCAAGAATCACTCCCACAAAAATGCCGATTGCCGACGTGGTGGTTTCTGCAAATCCCGTGACACCCCACGAATCGCATATCGCCTTTGCATTCCCTTCAGGAACATCTCAGGCAACCCTGCGGATTTTTGATGCCACCGGAAATGTTGTTTTTGTTTCACAAACGGAATCAAATCAGATCCTTTGGGATTTAACCAACAGAAATGGCCTGCGCGTAGCGGGAACGTTCAAAGCTTCGGCGGTGATTGTTCACAAGGGCACAACAAAAGTGTGGCAGTCGATGATTGGGGTTCAGAAATAGGCGGGTTGTTATCGTCCAAAGATACAAAAACGGGCGATGTGTTACCTTCACCCGAATTGCGTTTCACTTCCCACGTTGTTTTCTCTGGAACGTGGAATCGTTTAATCATTCGCCATGGTCTGAGTAAGTTGTTGGGTCATTTTATTGGCGGTGCACGGAGGGGACGAGAATGGGTTGATTGGAGTAGACAATATTCATGCAGAATACAGCATGGGGATAATCGCCCTTTTAAATGTGGAGAATATTGAGAAAATACTAGAAAGCATAACTAGATTAGGTATATTTGATGAATACAAAAGATACACCGTTTTCAACCTGATCTCTTGACTGGAAACATTCTATGAAATCGATCTACAACTACATCTCCTATAGAGTCTACCTCGCCGATTACTACGCTTATAAAAAGAGCACAGAAAAGGGTTTTTCCTACCGTTCCTTTGCCGCCGACGCGGGAATCAAACTGGCAAACTTTCTTCCGTGGTTGATCGACGGTTCGCGCAATCTTGCCGAATCGACCATACCCAATGTGATCGAAGCGCTCAAGCTGTCGCCGGAAGATGGTGAATACTTTACCCTTTTGGTAAGATTCGATCAGGCCAAGGCTCAGGAAGATCGCGAAGAGTATTTCGGGAAAATCGTATCGATACGTGCAGAAAAAGCGGTTCACTCGGTGGAAGAAAAACGGTACGACTATTTTTCAGACTGGACGGTGGTGGCGATCCGCGAACTGCTCAATGTGGTGAAATTCAATCCCAAAGATGAAGATGGCTACTATCGACTCGGATCAATGCTTCGCCCGCGAATATCCAAAACCGAAGCGCGCAAAGCGGTGATGTTGCTCAAGGATTTAGGATTTGTGGAAAAATGTCCCGACGGAACACTCCGACTCACGGCCCAGCAGGTTACCACTGGCGACGAAGCTCCGGGTTTTTTTATCCGCCAGTTTCATCGACAAATGCTTGTGCGTGCAGCAGAGTCAATGGATATTTTTCCTTCAGAACTGCGCGATATATCAAGCGTTTCCATGAGTGTTTCTTCCGACGGCCAGCAAAAAGTAAAAGAGGCGATTCAGAAATTCCGTCGCGAAATAGAATCGATCGTTCGCGAAGATGCCGGTTCTGTTGACCGGCTGGTTCAGATGAACATCCAACTGTTCCCTCTCGCGGAGATTCCTCATGAAAACTAATATTCTGATTATCGTTTTACTGATTCTCGCAGGGTGTAGTAGCTCTTCAAACGTGGCGAGTGGAAGTTCCACCACCGTGGGAAATCCGATGATCATTGGGGTCGCTTCGGTGAACGGCAAGCCGTTGGTTAACGCAGAAATCTATCTGCTCGACACCAATTTTATCCCTTCAAATCCAGACACACTCAAACCGATTTTGACTGATCAAAATGGACGATTCGTTTCCGATGATCGAAAAGCAGGAATCTGCCGAATCTCCATGATCGATTCTTCGGGATCAGTGGGATCAATCGGTGATTTTGAAATTACCGGAGATACGGTACCTGTTCAACTGCACGGAACTACATTTGGAATCGTCACAACTGGAAACAGCGAAATCCTCATGATTCCCGGAACCCCTTTCAAATCAGTGGGATCAATTGCCCTCCCTTCAGGCGACATTCCTTCGGTTGTAACCATTGATTCCGTGGGGACAGTTTCAACGATCGGAACAGATTTGCAGGTTATCGCCGGTGAATCAATTTCAATCACACGCGGGTTTAGTTGGAGAGAACTAACCACACCGCTCTTTGCCAGTGCTCCTTTCGTGGCAGAAACAGAAAATGGTGTACTCTTTATGGCCGCCGATTCGCAGATTTTCCATCGCAGTGACAATGGCCCCTGGACTAAAAAAATATTCAGTAACATGCTCATAACTGATGTTATTATGATGGATTCAAGCATCTGGGCAAATACGACGAATGGCATCGTCAAAATGGACAAAAGCGGGTCAACGCTCTATACCAGTGCCAATTCCCCGCTTTCGCTTCCAAATAGTAACGCTATTGCAAGAGAAAACGGTGTTTTCTATGCTTTAAATGGATCGAAGATCTACTCATTCGATGGAGCGAATTGGGACTCCACTGCACTTTCGCGGGATAGTGCCCATACAGTCACTGCACTCGCAGCGATAAACGCGAAACCAATCATAGGAACGAACACAGGAAATCTTTATATTAGTCAGAGTTCCGCGTGGGTTCAGTACAAAATTCCATCTTTCGCGAGTGATACAATCCAATGGGTTTTCCCTGTTTCAGACACAAAAGTTTGGGTAGGGAGTAGCTCTAAACTCGTTCTGTGGGATCTCTCTCTGAATGCGCAGATCGACATACTAGACCCGGATGCAGCAATTCGCGATGCTCACTACGACCGGCGTTCCGGTTCACTCTGGATTTTAGGTTCTGGATTCATTACCCGTTTTGACTCAACCGGGGAGCTACAGGCAGTAACGACCAAAGATATTCCCGATCTAACAGAGGTCTCTTCGATCGGTGGTGGTGGAACACCTGATAAGATTTTCATCTCTTCACCAAATGTAGTTATTGAAATCGGTCGGCTCTGCGTAGGGCAGAGTTCTACATTTTGACGAGACAAGATGATCTTGCGAAAGTGTTGCAGGGTGAAATTACAGAAAGAAAATAGCCGATTCGGGGGTAGTATGAAAAAAGGGTTTGCACCGGATGTGTCGCGATTTATTCGTAACCATTCCAAAGAGATGGAACGTATCGTGGCAGAGCGCGATACTATCGCCGATCGCGCTGATCATTTTGTCATGATTGGATTTCTTCAGAACGAACGAATGGCCCACTTACACGTGCTTTTGGCCATAATCGGATTTCTTTTGATCTCGTTAATTCTTATCGTTCTTGCTCCTCAAATTGGCACGTTCGTGCTCTTTTTACTCTTTGTGGGGCTTCTAATTCCCTATGTTTTCCACTATGTTTTTCTCGAAAATACGATTCAACGATGGTATGAAATCTATCGCGAACTGGAAGATATTGATTCTCAGGTGCGGTGATTTTTCGCAAAGGAGCCTACGGATTCAGGCTCGAACATCGAATCCTCTAGTGATTACTGGCGTTTCCTTCAAATCCTGAAAATAAAAATGGGCGAATCGAAATTCGCCCATGAACACGTTTTGGTATACCGCGAAAATCGCCGGTGTTATTTCTGTCCGGCTAGTTTCAAGAGTCCGATCTGTTTTCCCTTGAAAAATGCGATGGTCACAAGAGGTTGATTGCGCGAAAGACCTTCGAGTGAAATGGTTGATTCACCGCGAATTTCTCGAATTATCCGACCGTTCATCCCCACGATAATCAATCGATCGACCTGCTGACCACGACAAACAATCATGTCCCCGGAACTTTGCATCTGAAGTGAATTATTCAGTTTTGCCACTGCGGGAAGAGTTGGGGTCGAACCTGCCACGAGAGGATTATCTCCGTAGAAATAGATTTCATCCCAAATGGCCATGGTACTGCTTCCGGTGCCGTAGTGAAGAATTTCGTGGCGACCGGTGAGAAGCGAATCGGTCCATTCGTAGGTAGCAATGGTGTAGTAAAGCGTGTCCCAGATTTGTCGCGCACCATCCCAGCGACGCTTCGTTTGTTTCTGTATCTGATTCTTGTCGTTGTAGATCGCCACCCACTGTGTGTCCTGTGAAGTAGTGCTCCACGTGTCGCCAAACGGGGAGAGCGAGTGAGCTGTGACGCTCTTTTGAACATCATCGTACTCATAGGCAATTGAATCAATGGCGCGAACCCACGGAAATGAGTGGAACAGATCGGCGGTGTAACGGATCAGTTTTGTGCCGGTTTTTCTGCCCGATTCATCGTAGGAGTGGATCGTTGTATCGGCGTGTTCCGTGGCCCAAAACAGCGGTCCTTCGTAGGTCCAATCCATGGGCGTTTTGACAATCTTTTCAATCTGACCATCTGGGCGATACCACGTTTCCCATTGGCAACTGTGGCGGGTGATCGCGGTGTCATTGGGAAGATCAATCACGGTTATTTTGTTCTGATCATAGGTGAATCGCGTTGTGCGAATCTTGCCGTTCGTGATTTTTGTGACCCGTTTCTGGTCGTCGAGATCCATGAATGGACCGTTGTAGTTGTTGTTCATTATGATGCGATTGGTCAGTGAATCGTAGGCGTAGTTGAATTTCAGCATGATTGCCGCTGTGTCCACATCCGAGCCGGTTGAACCGTTTACTGGGCCCTGAGTTCCGGGAGTGACACCGCGCTTGGTGTAGACACCGGTACAGGTGATCGCGTCGGTGAACGAAATATTTTCGAGGTCGCGATTGGTGTATTCGCCAAATTTAATATCCTGGGCGGTTACAATTGAGGCAATTGCCATGGTAAAAAGTATCTGTTTCATCTGTTTCTCCATTCGAGAAAATGTCAATACGACTCAATGATACACAAAAAATAACGTTTTGTGAAATGAACTGTCGCGAAAGGGAAAATGTGAACGAATTACTTCTTTTGTGTAGAGTACTCGCAATAATATTCAGAAAAAATTCAGAAATCCACAGGTTCTTTATAGGTATTTCGATGATAAAAAGTGAAAATAGTTCAGATGGAAATCTGCCGAGACTCGGTCCTGTTGTATCTTTTCACAAACGAAATGAGGTTCCCAATGAAACTGAAATTCCCTTCGATCCGCGATCTCACCACCGCCACAATAGGAACGCTCGCTCGCTTTCCGCTGGTGTTTGCCTTGCTCTTTGCAGGATTCTTTTTATCGATCTATCTCACCTTTGAATCGGTGTCACTCGATTCAATCGAAGATCGATCGCCGCAGTTTCTCTTGTCGCTTTTTTTGACGCTACTCTTGCTGATACCTTCGCGGTTGGCCATTGAAAATGGGTCTGTGACAGCGAAATGGGCACGGTTTCTCGAACCGTTTGCGTTGATTCCCGGAATTGCGCTGTTTTGGTCACTTCCGATGAACGGAGAAACAATGTCTCTGCTTCACGCAACGCGAATCGGGATGATCACTCTTTCGGCGGCTTTTGTCCTTTTTCTCTTTGCAAAAAACACGATAGATTCAGATGATGATTTGTGGAACTGGCACGGTGTGTTAGTTCCGTCGCTGGCCCGAGGATTTCTCTATTCGATGATTATCCTGATCGGAATCACAGCGGCGTTCGGAGCGATCGACTATCTCTTTGGGATGCACCTGCTCCGCGATTCATATCTGCGCATCCTGATTTTTCTTTTCTGGAGTGTGGGCCCGATCCTTTCTCTTCACACGATTCCCCGCGGCGGGAAAGGGGTAGATTCAATCGAAAGCAGTTCGCTTCTCTTGCAAATCCCGCGATTTATTCTTTTTCCTCTCACGATTCTCTATCTCGTAATTCTCTACGCCTACGGGATTCAGATCGCCGCGACAAGCGAACTTCCCAAGGGAATGATCGCTCACTTAGTGCTCGGATTTGCCGGATTTGGATTGTTCTCTTTTTGGACTATGGTTCCGCTACTGCGCGATTCCAAATATCGCTGGCTCGAACGGGCGCGCATCGGCTTTTTCGTACTGCAACTCCCCCTGGTAGCACTGCTGTTTATGGGGATCAGTCGCCGTATTTCTGACTACGGCTGGACATTTCAGCGCTATCTCATTGTAGAACTGGCGGTGTGGCTTTTGATTGCTTCGCTGTCGGTGGTGATCCTTCGCCGAGTGAATTTCCGCGCGTTCTTTGCTTCGCTGGCGGTGGTCTCTCTGATCACGGTGATCGGGCCGATCAATGCCTATACGGTGACCGTAAAAAGTCAGGGCGAACGGCTCGAATCGATTCTCAAACAGGGAGGCATGATATCTGAAGGAAAACTCTGCAAGGCCACGGGAACGCTGAACGATTCACTCACCAGCGAAGCCGGTTCTATTATTCGCTATCTCGATGATTACGGACTCTTTGAGAATCTCAATTCCCTGAATCCCGATTCGGGAACCCTCACAGAATCAAAAATCTCCGAGATCACCGGCGTGTCGTTTCCTTACAATCGCTATGGGCCGGCAACTAACACAACCTATTTCAATTATTATCCACAATCACACAGTCGGTGCGATACGCTTCCGGACGGTACAAGAATTCTCTCGGTCAGCTGGAATGGTGAACGGGAAGTCAAAATCGAAGACTCCCTGCTTAAAAAGTACCTGCTCAACAAAGATGGATCGATTACTCTGATCGATTCGGCGGGGAATTCACTCTTTATCCCGCTGAAAAACTATGCTCGTATACTGAAAGCGAAAGGGGAGAAAGAGCGCAATATGAGTTGGATTGAACAGAACGATAACCTTCGCGCCACCGTTCTCGTCACTTCGCTCAGCGGGAATTTCGTTTCTGAAGATTCGACACAGCTCTCCTATGGAACGGCGACGATTCTTCTGAACAGCGTAAAATAGATCGATTTATACGTAGGAGATCACTTTGGTGGTCTCTAAATGTTCCACGTTTGAAAAATCGGAAATTTCAAAGCGATTGTTATCCAATTTCACCGCTGTAATCGATGTGTTTTGAGGAACCGGATCATTCCAGAACTGATGGAGATCGTGGTTCCAGATCACGCCGCAGATCATTTTGAGAAGCATGCCGTGACTGACGATCAGCACGCGGGAACCGTGGGGGAATTGTTTCAGTGATTCCAAAAAGGTTCGCGCGCGCCGTTCCACTGATTCAAATGTCTCACCGCCAAAGGCCGATGGATCGTAGCGGTCGGCGTGGTGCCAGAGATTGAAAAAAGGTTCGGGGAAACACTCTTTAAACCTCTCTTTTTCCAGACCTTCCGCTGATCCAAATCCCATTTCCACCAAGAGTTGATCCGTGGCAATCGTCGTTGACCCCGCGAGAATTTCCGCCGTTTGGATCGCTCGCCCCAATGGACTGGAAATGCAATAATCAAACGCTTTTTCTAGTGATTTTCTCAGTGCGTAAGCTTGATTCACTCCCTCGATTGTGAGCGGTGAATCCTGAATCCCCTGCAGTTTGCGAATCTGATTCCATTCGGTCTGACCGTGGCGGAGAAAGAACAGTTCAATCACCGGTTACTCACTTTGTTAGTTGAAAAAGTAACGGGAAAGGAACTACTCCTTTCCCGCATGCGTTCACTCGCGTTTTGCGGCTAGATCTTTTTGACAAACTCTGACTTGAGTTGCATGGCGCCGATTCCGTCCAATTTACAGTCGATATTGTGATCGCCCTCGATCAAACGGATGTTTTTTGCTTTCATCCCTACTTTGATCACGAGACTCGACCCTTTGACTTTCAAATCCTTGATCACCGTGATCGAATCGCCGTCAGCGAGAATATTTCCGTTGGCATCTTTTACTACGAGTCCCGTTGGCGCATCGGCGGTCTCTTCGGTGGGATTCCATTCGTGAGCGCAGTCGGGGCAGATCATCATCGTGCCGTCAGAGTAGGTGAATTCAGATTGGCATTGTGGGCAAGCCGGAAAATCGCTCATGGGGAATCCTTTCGTAATTGTTCGATCCGAATATAGTTCACGACTCAAGTACATCAAAATGAACGATTGAGTTCCCGTTGCATTCATGAGATGTCAAAACGTATGTTCTGAACAACAGAACACCTGTAGCAGGAGAAAAATCGATGCGTAAATGTTGTAAACGACTTCCCCTAGTAGCCTTTATCGTAGCCATCGTCTTTATTGTGATCGTGCGAACTTATACTTCCTGAACACTCATGCAAAAGGGCCGCCTTTTTCAAGACAGCCCTTTGCAAACTCATTATTCTATTTGAACAGCCCGAGAAACCGGTGTTCGTAAAGTTCGTACAGTTTCCAGCGATCCAACTCTTTTTTCAAGACCGGCGCTTTGGATCGATCTTTTTTCACTTCGTCGAACAACTGCTCAATCTTATCCATGATATAGCGAGGAACTTCATCTTCCTGAACATCTTCGGATGCAGGAGTGCCGATTTTCCACGGTTCGTTGTCGTCGTCATCTTCGTCTTCCATTGCATCGGGATAGAGTTCGCGGATTTTCTGTTCGATCTGTGAAAACTGAGCATCTACCAGTTCGATTGATTTCTCCAACTCACTCGTATCAACCTCAATCCCAAACACTTTCTCCATCAATTTGATAATTTCAAGCGATGCTTTCGGGTAGGCGAGATTTGCCGCAAAGGACGGTATCGTTCCGAGAAAACAACCCGCTTCGATATCGTAATTGGCCGCCACGCCGAGCATTAAACCGTTGAGTCCGGCGATATAACCGGTTTTCATCGGATCCACGCCCATCAGTTTAAACTCTTCGATCATCTCTTCCGTATTGAACGCGCCGAGAATCTGTGGCGACGAAGAGTGGCTCACGTCCTGAGCAAATGCAGCGGCGGTGAAAATCCGTCGCACATTGTACATTTCCGCAAACTGAACCAGTTTTTTCACGATTGAAATACCCTCTTTACCGGCAATCTGAGCGTTGCTTTCAAAAATCAGCATGTCCGGATTGTGAGTGTAGTAGATCACGGAACGCGGCAGTTCTGGCAACTCCGCAAGACCATTTTCTACAACAATTGATTCGGGAACGAAATAGGGACTCATGTCGATTTCCGCTAAAACTTCCGCATTGATTTTACTGCGAAGGTAGTCAGTTGAGATAATCCCGACATTGCCCATACCCGGCCACGAAGCGAGCATAATTGGCTGAGTTTCAAACTTGATGTTTCTATAGATGCGCATGCCGTTCCTCAATTCTCTTTTTCTAATCATACAGTAAAATATATTAGGCCACTTTTCAAGCCGAATCTGTGGTTACTCATGAATTCCCCTCCAATTCTTCGCAATTTCCCGAATTAGGGCGTTTGCGCTGAACAACAAAGGTCGATGATAATGGATTTTCATAACAAAACAGTACTTGCTCCCATGGCAGGAGTTTCCGAACCGGTCTATCGTCAACTCTGCCGCGAATGGGGCGCCGACATCGTACTTACAGAAATGGTGAGCGCTGAAGGGTTGCACTACAACTCTGAACGAACCTTTGAACTGGCAAAAGTGTACCCCGGTGAACGACCGGTGGGAGTGCAGTTGTTCGGATCGGATCCTCAGAAGCTCGGCGAAGCGGTGGCGATCATCGAATCGTTCTCTGCCCCTGATTATATCGATCTGAACTGTGGTTGTCCCGTAAAAAAGGTGGTGGGAAAGAACGGCGGTTCATCACTGCTACGAGAACCGAAGCTTTTCGCCGAAATCTGCACCGCCATGGTGAAATCTTCAAAACAAACGCCCGTGACAGTGAAAATTCGTTCAGGTTGGTTCACGCACGAATGGGTAGACACGGAATTTGCAAAAATCGCCGAAGATTGTGGTATTGCCGCAATTGCCGTACATCCTCGTTCCCGCGCAATGGGATACACCGGCAATGCATTTTGGGAACGAATCAAAGCAGTGAAAGAAACGGTGAACATTCCGGTCATCGGCAACGGCGATATACTCACAATCGAAGACGCAAAGCGAATGTACGATGAAACGGGCTGTGATTCGATCATGTTAGCCCGCGCAACCAATGGCAATCCGTGGATTTTCAGACAGATTCAACAACATCTCGCCGGTGAAACGCCTATGATAGTTACGCTTGGAGACAAGGCATCCACCGCACGGCGCCACTACGAACTCTTTTTGAATCACTACGGCCCCGCAAAAGCCAACAAAGATATGAAAAAGCATTTCATGTGGTATCTCAAGGGGTTTCCCGATGGCGCAGAACTAAAACAACAGTTCCTTTCCGCTGAGTCGGAATCGGATTTTTCACGTGCACTTGATGCCATGATAGAAGTGTGCGATTGATCGTGTTCGATTCAGTCTATGTCGTTTTTAAACATCTTTTTATATCGTTGAGTGCGGGATCTTGGAACCGCAAAAAGGAGTATCTTGCGTATAAAGTTTTGAGCGAATATATCCGCACGTGGAAAATTCATTTGCTCGATTGTTCACAATGATTCGCGGTGTAACCAAATTGAAGAATCTCCGTTACTGTTTAGCCGGGATAGTTGGTTGATTCGTTACTTTTTGAATTCGATGGAATGGGTGTGGAAGGATTCTTGTATTTTCCTACTGATTTCTCAAAGGATATTCATGATTTTTGAACTTGCTCTCGACCAGTTTTGTCTATTTCTCAAGCAGCAACGTGGCTATTCTGATCACACGGTAACAAGCTACAATCGCGACCTTCTTCAGTTTTTTGAGTTTGCTCATCAAGAGTGGGGTGAACAAGTTTCAGAACTCATGAAAAAAGAACCAATTCGCCTCTTTCTCTACGCACTTCACAACGACGGGAACAAGCCGCGAACTATTGCTCGAAAGCGTGCTTCCCTGCTCTCATTTACCAAATATCTAATCCGCAGCGGTGAAATTGCGGTCAATCCATTGGCAACGATCGTTTCACCAAAGCTCGATTCGCCCATGCCGGTACTTCTCAGCGAGAATCAAACCCGTGAATTTGCAGAAATAGTTCCCTCAACGCCCAAAGAGATTCGCAATAAAGCAATTGTAGAGATGCTCTACGGGTCAGGTATTCGACTTGCTGAACTTCACGGCATGAACATTCGGGACATTCGCTTTGCCGAAAGCACGATTCGCGTGATTGGAAAAGGGAATAAGGAACGGATCATTCCCGCCACACCGTTCGCCTTAAAATTGGCTAGGTCCTTGCTCGATCAGCGAGGTATTGCCACGCCCGATACCCCATTTCTGCTCAACGACAAAGGTAAACGACTTTCAAAGCGTCAGATACAACGGATTGTAGAAACAGAACTTGCCCTCGTAAGCAGTGCTTCAAAACGGTCACCGCATACCCTTCGTCACAGTTTTGCCACTCATATCTTAGATAACGGTGCAGATATCCGAGTCGTTCAGGAGTTACTCGGTCACGCATCGTTGGCCTCGACTCAGGTCTACACTCATGTCACTAAAGATCGGCTTCGCGAAGCCTTTCGGTTGGCTCATCCGAGATCTGGGGAATAGAAATGTCCACAAACCTCGACGTTTGTGTTGATTATTCTTGTTGTGATCATTCTCATTTTCACCGTGAGCTTTACGAAATGCCCCTTATTCATTTGTTTGTCCTTCTATGTAGATGATTTTTGGGATTTAAGACCCCATATCTTGTATACTGTAGAGAATGATACCGATCCCTGATGACGGGAAATGGCTGTGGACGTATTTGTCCACAAAAGTTGAGTTAGAATGTGCGAAAAAGAGGAATAGCCTCACGGCTCGTACTACATTGAGCCAATATATCGAGATAAAGTCGAGAACATTTACAGTTTACTATAGCGGAGGATCCATGAAACCTTTCGGTACATTTAAAACCGGTGCACTTGCAGCTCTTTTTCTCTCTACTTCAATCTTTGCAGCAAACATGCCATTTCCACAGGGTAAAGAGTATGGGATTCGCCCCGCTGGAAGTACCACTGCTCTTGCAAATGTCGTGAAATCTCAGTATGACCGGTATGTTTCGAAATGGTATAAGTCAGAAGGGTTTATCAGTTCGCCTGATACTGATGGAAGAGGAACGACCGTTTCAGAAGCCCATGGATATGGTATGATGATTTTCGCAATCATGGATGACAAAGCGAAGTTTGACAAAATGGTAACATACTACGAGAACAATAAGGCTATTGGCAACCTCATGCAGTGGCGTATCGGCGGTGGTTGGGCACAGGGATCAGCAACAGACGGGGATCTCGACATCGCCTTTGCATTTCTTCTTGCCGAAACGCAGTGGGGTGGGGGGCAGTATCTTGCCAAAGCACTTAAAATTACCGATGATATTCTCGCTTATGAAAGCAATAGCAATCAAACATTCCTCACTCTCGGAGATACCTACACAGACGATGCGCTCGGTCGTCCATCCGATTGGATGGCGGGACATATGCGCGCCTTCGCAAAGGCTGACAATGGCAGTGCTTCGACATGGAATAACATCGCTACAGAAATGTACACACGTTACAACTCATTTGTTTCGAAAAATGGAAGCAAAGGATTGATTTCTGATTTTGTCAAAAATGGATCGCCTGCTAATGGCGATGAAACAGCTTACGATAAAGAGTATTACACCAATGCTGGGCGTGTTCCACTTCGCTTTGCCATGGACTTCGCACGTAACAAAAACACAACCAACGAAACTGCGGTTAAACTTATCACCGGACGTCTTGCAGAGTTGTGTGGAAACAATCCAACCAATCTTAAGGCTGGTTATAAACTCGACGGAACGGCAATTGATGCAGACAACGGCCTTGAATTCCTCGCTCCATTTGGCGCAGGAACAATTGCTCTTGGAAACCAAAATCTGATCAACGATACATGGAATGAACTTCAGCAGGACTGGACACAAGCAACAGATGTGACGTCGTTCGGTGATGCACTTAAGCTCATGAGTATGATGGTTATGAGTGGGAACTGGTGGACCTACGGCGATGCCAACACCTATAAAGAACCCTATGTTGACACTGCAGGCGTTGTTCTTGACAACTTTGGCAATGGATATGGCGACGACAACGCTCAGACTTCGCTGGGGGCAATGAACGGCGTAATCTGGGGAGATAAAGAGTACGGTGGTACTTCGGGTGATTCAACGTTCTATCGAGGTGGTGGCTATTGGTTTGCGTATACAGGAACTGGTGCTTCTGTGAAAAGCAAAGCCGGCACTATTATAACCGATAAGAATTCCGAAGAGCTTGTAACTGATAATAAACTTGATGTTGTCTTTTCTTCAAAAGCTTCTGACAAGGTATTGTACGATTATGCTGCTGTAGAAACAGGGATTATCGGTACTGTCACAAAAGATACCACTATTGATCGCTATGTAGACCTATCAAAATTGACGGGTATTACCATTCAGTACAATGCCTCTGCAGATCTTAAATTGGTAATTGCGACAAAAGATGATCGCGAAGTTGTAAAAGCTGACGCAGATGGTTGGATTGGTAATTACTTAATCACCCTTCCAAAAACGACTAAAATGGAGCGGAAATCGTTCGCGATCGCAGACCTTCTTCCCGAAGCTGATTCTCCTTTAGCTGCGGCAGTGAAAGCAAACGATCCGAAACTTACGAAACTGAAAAATGCAATTGCCTTCAGTTTTGTCTATGGCGAAGATGCAGACAAGGGTGGATCGGCGTCACTTCAAGTTGAAGACATTATTTTTAACGGAATGACCTACGCAGATTTTGGTCTTGCATACCGCGAACCAACTGCGATCAAGTTCCATGGAACTAATAAAGCAAATGGATTGAATGTAACTGCTCTTCAGAATGCTCAGAACGTAGCGCTTTCGTTTAATGCTTCAAAAGCAGGAAATGCCTCTGTCGCTCTCTACTCACTGAATGGTCGTCAGATAGCAGTCTCTCAGGCTGCGGTGAACGTCGGATCAAATCAGTTGACGCTCAACACAGAATCTGTGGCTACAGGTTTATACGTCATGCGTCTTTCTGTAAATGGCGCAGTGTCAACAAGCCGTATTTCGATTTCAAAATAAGGCTCTAAGCCACTTCTTAAAGGCAGAGAAAACACTTTCTCTGCCTTCTGTTTAAAAGTTCAAACAAAAAAGGTCCCGACCATGAAAAAAACAACTCAGGCGATTATTGCAGCTTCGGTCATGATGTTCCCTTCAGCTCTCTTTGCCGCTCAAGATTATGCAAAAGCACTGAATCTTTCGACAAAATTCTTCGGTGCTCAGCGCTGTGGAACCACTCAATCGTGGATGCAGGATTCATGTCACTGGCATGACAAAAGCATCAATGGTGTTGACCTCTCCGGAGGATGGCATGACTGTGGTGACCATATCAAATTTGGTCAGACCAATGGATTCGCCGCAGCAATGATGCTTCACTCCTATATGCACTTCCCATCTGCGCACAAAGACAACTATTCCCAGGCGTTTTCCGCTGGTTCAAAAGACAACATTCCCGATGTTCTCAACGAAGTAAAAGTATTCACCGACTATCTTCTTAAAACGCTTGTAGGAACAAAACTCTATTTTCAAGTTGGATCGTCTGATGTTGATCACAACTCCTGTTCAGAACCAAAATGGCGTACAGAAAATGAACCGACCCGTGGGGGAACTCGAAAAGCATTCTCTGTCACTGATGGTGGCGCTTCAAATATTGCCGGAATGAATGCTGCTGTTCTTGCACTTATGTCTGAAGCATATCGTCAATATGATGGCACTTATGCTGACAAGTGTCTTGATATGGCGAAAAAGATGTATGATTTTGGCGACAAAAAACATACTTCACAGCCTTCTGTGGGCGATAACGGTTCAAAAGACAACACCTACGAAGCGGGTGAATGGATTGATGACATGGCATTCGGTGCGATTCAACTCTATGCTGCGACAAAAGATGCGAAATATCAAACGGCGGCTAAAGGGTTCATGGATGACATCCTGCTCAAAAGAAATTTTGTCGATGCAACAAAGGATCTTCTTCCTAGTTATTTCGCAATCGACTACACCAATGTCGCACCACTTGCGGCCTATTCCTTTGAACGGTATACCACAGAGCCATCCTATGCGGCAAAACTGAAAATTGAAACCGAAGCATATATCAAAACAATGAATTCTATGGGAATGGCCTTTTTTGAAGGTTGGGGAAGTCTCAAGTATAGCAACGCTGCGGCATATATCGCACTTCTGAGCTATGATCTTGACAATACCTACACTGCAGCCAAAGATTTCGCTAAAAAGAATATCGATTTTGTCCTTGGTGACCACGGCTCTATTCCTAATGATGCTCCGGCGGGGTATAGTTTCCTCGTTGACTACGGTACTTCCTATCCGAATGGACAAATTCACCACTCCGGCGCAGCGGGAATTCAAGTGGCTGGTGACTTTGACCTTTGGCACTCAAACAGCTATCAAAACAAGAAAAAACTCATTGGTGCGGTGGTTGGTGGTCCAACTGAAGCCACTGGGGGATACCACAACGACCGCGATGAAGCGAGTTGGGGTGGTGTAAGTGCGGCGGTGAAATCAAACGAAGTTTGTATCTACTACAACGCGCCTTTTGTTGCAGCTGTTTCAGCACTTGTTCAGCTTGAAAATGGAAATCCAACGAATTACTACCCTACCGATGTGGTGCTCTCTTCTCTTACCATGAGTGAAAAACAGCCTGCGGGAACACTGGCGGCAATTATCACCGCCGTGGACCGAAATTCTGGGGACACTCATACCTTTACCATCGAAGGTACTAGTAACGAGTTTGAAATTTCAGGCAATCAGTTGAAAACAAAACTGAGTCTCAATATTGGCGACTACAAATTGAAAATTAAGGCTACCGATAATAAAGGTGGTTCGTTCACTGAAGATGTGACGATTTCAGTTCAGCAGGGTGATTCAAAGGATAATATTATCTATGATCTCGGTTGGTATGGCTACACAGACAGCGACGGTTCTAAAATCAACGGCAAAGCAGGAGCTCTTGATTCTGCAGGAAATGCAGCTCTCTTGAAAGATGGTGTGGTCAAGGCAACCTTTGTAATGATCAAATCAGATGAAGCAAAAATGATCTATCCAGACGGAACCCTTGCGATTGATTCTATACGTGTAGCGAATAAAGTCAAATCGTTTAGTGCTTCTGCATTTATCAAAATTGAGTATAAATCAGACAATGACTTTATACTCGCTCTTCCTATGGGTGTTGATTCGAACTTCGAATGGGCAAGTTGGCAGGCTGCTCTTCCCAATACAAACAATGTTTTGAAGACAGAAACATTTGAACTTAATTCTACACGTTTTGCAAAACCGGATTGGGCAACAAAAATCGCTCCATGGGACAAAACGAAAATGTACAACTTCGCAATTAAGCCTTCATTTGAAGGTGCCACAGGTTCAGTTGAAGTTCAAACTGTGGTGATAGATGGAGTTCAGCCAACACCGATTTTTAATTCAGTTGTTCGTTCTTCTGGATTTGGTGTTACTACAACCACTAATGCTTCCAACGTAAACCTTTCATTTGCCGCGAAACAGGGTGGAACTGCAACGGTTTCTCTCTATTCAATGAACGGTCGCGAAATGGTTCGGGCTCAGAATGCCGTAAGTACCGGAGCTAACAGCATGAATATTTCAACCCGTGATCTCGCGGCAGGAATGTATGTAATGCGTCTTTCGGTAAATGGATTGGTATCGACAAGCAGAATTTCAATCATGAAATAATCTCGCTTGATTTCTTAGAACTGTGGGGCTGTCTCAGAAATGAGGCAGCCCTTTTGCTTTACAACAGTGAAAATATCTAGTAAAAAGGGTAACAAACCATCGGTGAACGGTTGCTACTTTATCAATCTCACCGCAAATCCCACGGGAATCAACAGAAACGCCGTCATATAGGCGGGAGGAAAATTACACGCCAAGGCAAGCGGAAAACCCACGCCGATTCCGATAATCGCGATAATCGCCGATCGCACCACGGCAGAACAAAACCCGTTTTTCCCCGTGTCCGCCAAGAGAGCCGGAAGAATAATCAGTGCCGTGGTCAACAACGGCCCGATTGTCACAACTCCCACCGTGACCAACGAAATTACAATCCCGCGAAAGAGAGTTGGCAGATAGCGCAGATGCGTAAATCGACGCAATGAATCTTCATCGATTGCATAGAGTCGAATCGCCGAAAAGCGCGCGACCAAAACCGCAAGAGCCACCGCAGAAATGGCGATTACAACGATCAGATCCCCAGAACTGACCGCGAGTATTTCCCCGTTGAGCAGTTCGCGGAACTCTGACTCCAGCGACGGTTTCATGGCGATCACAAAGCGAGTCACCACCTGCGAACCGATCAAGATTCCCGCCAGAACCGCCTGCCGTTTGATCGGTGAAAGCGGGCGATTGAGCACAAATCCGTAGAGAATCATCAGCACAATCACCGCAGGAACAATTTTTCCTGCCGTTGAATCGATACCGCCGGTGAGTGCGATCAGCGAAATAACCGCGCTCGCCGCCGAAGGGAGTGACAGTGCCGTAAGAAGTTCATTTCGAATCGACAAGAGTGTTCCGTCCGATAAAATCAGCCATGAACCGTTCCTCCTTCGACCCGCAAAACCCGCGAACCGTTCATCCATGCAGTCACATGCGAAGTGGCCAAAACACATTTTTGTTCCACCGTTACCATCCGGTGAAGTAACTCGCCCAGAGCCAATTCGGTCTCCGCATCCATGTTCACTGTCGGTTCATCCAAAATGAGACAGGCCGGATCAGTCGCCAAGGCACGCGCAAAAAGCACGCGCCGACGTTGACCGCCTGAAAGTTCCCCGAACCGCCGATGAGCAAGAGATTCCATGCCCACCTGTTCAAGTGCGAGCATGGCCTGAGACCGCACCGCTTTGCCACCGGACAAAAACGCGGTCAGCACAAGATCGAGTGCGGTTACCGGAAGTGATTGATCGATTGGTAAATCCTGCGGAACCACGCCGATCTTTTCCTGTGGGATGTTCCAAGTAAACGATCCACCCAGCGAAACCTGTGTCCCCAGAATCGTGCGGATAATCGTCGATTTCCCCGATCCGTTAGCGCCTTCGAGAATGACAAATTCGCCGGCACAAAGTTCAAAGTTCACCGCCGAGACAATCGCGGTCAAACCGTAGCCACACACGCCATCGACCGCGCGAAACAAGAGACTCATTTGACCGCCTTCAGAAGTTGGTTCAGGTTGAATTTCTGCAGTTCGATCCAGCTATTGACTCCTTCAAACGCTCCCACCGCATTGGCAATTTTTACCACCGGCGCCGATGTGGAAACAGAAAGTTTCTTAGGAATCTTGGCTGATTGCGACTGGTTGTGAATAATCAGATCAGCTTTCTGAATCCGCGCCACCTCTTCGATTTTTTTCAGGTGAGAAGCCGTGGGAGGAACCCCCGGTTTTACTTCGATTGTCCCCACCTGAATCATGCCGTAATAGGCGCAGAGATAGGCGAGATCTTCGTGATACGCCACGATTTTTTTCCCTTTGAGAACCGCTCCTTTTTTGGCAAGAATCGTTTCCATCGCGCAGATCTGTTCACACAGTTTGTCGCAACCGGCTGAATACACTGACTTTCCCGCGGGATCGGCACGAGTCAGCGCATTGGCGATATTGTGAGCCATCTGGTGTCCAGCCTGAGGGCCAACATTAAAATGAGGATTTCCTTCGGGGTGTTGTTCACCTTCCGTGCGCGCAATCGTTGTCGGTTTGTTGAGCACGGTGATCCCTTTTTCCAGCGAAATCCATCCAGCCTGTCCTTCGGTGATTTTCGGATTGCGCGCCGATTTCGCCAAGGCCGGAAGCCACGCATGTTCCGCATCGAGTCCCAAGGTAATCAACAGATCAGCCTTGTTGAGAATGGGAAGAAAATTCGGTCGTGCCGGCACCGCATGAAGGTCTTCTTTTCCGGTGGCCAGCGATGTTACCACCACTCTATTTCCGCCAATCATCCTCACCATATCGGCGATGTCAGGAATCGAAGTGACCACATTGAGCGGTTTCGCACCGGCGATTGTTATAAGCATAAGTATCAGTAGTTGTTTCATATATACCTTTATTATTTCAAATCATTGTTCATAGAATCTTTGAATCTTTGAATCGTTACCTCTGCGTTCCATGACTATGAAAGCCAATGCTCATGTCATACTGAAGTGTCAGTCGATGCACCGGATCGATATTTGGCGATTCGCGATAGCTAGAACCCTCGAGACGGAGATACTGATAGTGTGTCAGTTCCACCGTAGTAAACAGGCCGACTCGCTTTTTCAGCCACAAATCAGATTCGTTCGCTTGAAACAGTTCGCCGTAGGTTCCGAAATGCAACCGCTGATTATGGCGGTAGTGAACATGCCCGAAAACACCGTGGCGGAACCGATTCTCCTGAAGTACAGTTTCGCCGAAAAGCAGTTCGTTCTCTTCGTAAGTGCCCAACCATTCGGCGCCCAGATCGAGATTGCGGTATTTGTTTGCCGTCAGTGGATGCCAAAACAGCGTCAAATCTGAACCAACCACTGCTTTTGAATAGGTTTTCCCTTCCACGCGATTGCTAAACCGATGATCCTTGCGCCAGATTCCGCTCACGCCGAGATCGGCAGACCAGTTTTCGCCAAACTGAACCGAACTTTTCGCTCTTCCCAAAAGAGGAAACGACCCAATCGGCTTGTTTTTAACCGTAGTAATTGGCTCTTCGGGATCCTGAATTTCTTCCGCATCGACGATTTCTCCGTTTGATCCGTGCCAGTGCGAACCGTGTTTGGTTAGCCCCAGTTCAGCCGCTCGCTGATCGAGATCAGAATCAAATGCCGAAGGATCCGAATCGTGTGTGTGAGCGCGCCACCCTTCGGAAACACCGGCGGTCAGTTCTAGAAAAAACGGCGTCGGTGCGAGCCATGAAAGTTCCGTGCCAAGGGTGGAAAAGTGTCCGCCCTGATACTCGATCAGCAACCGTGGATCGGCGGTAAACGGCATGGCGTGAGCGTGAAACTGGTTCCATCGCCCAACCTGCGCCAGTTTCCATCCCGCCTTGAGCGACAAGTTAGCCGGAAGTGAATGAAAGTGGCTGTAGAGTTCGTGAAGTTCCACACCATCGAGCGTAAAGTTCACATTAGCAGTCAACTCGGCATAGGGATCAATCGCTGCGCCGAGAATCAGTTCTCCTGAACGAACGGCAATTCCTTCGCTCGTCGCTTCGCGCCACTGGCCGTTCACATCGGAAATATCGGTGACTATATCGCCGGTGAATCCTATTGAAGGATTGAACAGACTTTCGCCTGTTCCTCCCACAAGAGTACTCGCGAAAACAGTGCCGATCAGCAGTGCTTTCTTAGTGATCATGTTCGTGTCCACCCTCTTCGATCAGGAATTTAACTGTATCGCCGACAGCCAAATTTGAGAACTCAACGGTGTAGACTCCGGCGGTCAGATCGTGGAATTCAAAGCCCTGTTTTATCTCTTTTGCTGAAATTCCCGTAAAGTCTGATGCATGGCTGTGGATTTCAGCTCCTTTTGCATCTTTCAGTTCAACGGTTATTCCTGTTTTGTTCACAAAGAGAAGTCTATCAGCTACAGTTTCACCACTATCAAGCGCCACAGTGTAGGACACCATTCCTGTTGATGCGGTGGGAACCAATTTGTAACAGGTGTGTTCTTTATTTGCTGCTTCATTTGAACCGGTTACGATTTCAAATGGGCCTGATGCAAAATGAATTTCTGAATGCTCAATCACTTCGGCAAACTCTTTTTGTTCCGTTGTAAGTGGAGTAATAACTTCCGTAATGGTGTCTTTACAGGAAACAGCAACGAGTGAAAGAGCGATAAGTACACTAATAGTAATTTTATTCATGGTAATTCTCATTTCTTAAAAGTTTTGGTAATTCAAGTGCGTGACAATGCAAATTCAAACGTTCCAGATGAAACGATTGCAATTGATTCAGCTTGAATCTTTGGGACTCTTGTAGGTGCTTACCATTTGTATTCTTTCAGAAATTGGCAGAATACGTTCGTAAGTCTTTCATTTAAAGCCACACGTCGCTAGCTAAAAGCAACAACGGAAATTCCGCGTTTACCTGTGGCTTGAAGCATTTCACTTTTGGCACCGGCTTGTCCGGATTAGGAAATGAAAATCGGGGGAGCTCGAGAATTGAAAGAATCGGCAGGGGAAATGGATAGAGATGCGTACTCAGAGAATTGTTCCACAAGAAATGTGGGAAGTATAAGGGTGAACACAAAAAGGGGCGAAGGAGTATCGGCACTGTTTGCGTGCCACACAAAGTAAGGACAAAACTCGTCCGATTTAGAATCTGTCGCGTGGTGTGTACAGCTGTCACCATGAGATGTTTCAAGAAAACTGTGTGTATGAAAAAATTCTAATTCATTGGTAAACAACGTAAAAACGAGTGCAACCAATATGACTACAGCGAGTGAACTGCTGCTGAAACCTGTCTGTTGTATTGCTGTTTTCCATTGTTTCATGCAACTAATATACTACATCGGTGTAGTATAGATCAACAGATTACCAATTTGGTCGAGATGTACCCAATTGTGACAAGGCTTTTTCGCAGTTCCTCTGAATCATCGGATCGGGGTGATTTTGAAACAGTCGGCACACATCGCGAATTTCCGGTGTATCCACGCCAAGTTCGCCGATCAGCCACAGGCCCGAGGCAACCATCGCCATTGAACGATCGTTCAGCATGGTTACAATGTCATCTTCAATATTTTGATTTCCAAGCTTATAGAGTGCTTTAAGTGCATTCGCTCGAACGCGATTACATCCGTCATTGATCAATCTTTTTAAAGAAAAAACCAGTTTGGGATCATCAAACTGTTCAAGCGCTTCAATTGCGTTCGCTCGGACGCGACTATCCGTATCGTTGAGCTGTTTCAAAAGAAGTAGGTGTTCACTTGATTGTGGGTAATGTCCCATAGCCTGAACGGCGGTGGCGCGAACTTTTACGTTATTGCTTTTCAACTCTTTTTCAATCTGCATACGAATCGATTCTCTTCGGCGAAGCACACCAAGAATCATAAGGCTGTGAATCCGGCTATTTTCGTCCTTGCTGTGAATTTCGTGAAGCAATTCCTGCACTATTTCCGGATGAATACGGTCGATCAGTTCGCCCAATTTCACTCGGCTTTCGTGAGTCAGTTGCTGATAGTTTTCCACAATTGAGCTCCGCAAAATTTTTACCGTTGCATCGATGGCTGTTTTTTTCACGAGAGGATCGCCATGACGAATCAGCGCAATCGTTCCGTTGAGATCACGCATATCTTTGCGTTCTGCAAGTATAGCCAATCCTTCGCAGATTTCGCTCGGTATTAAAGAGTGAAGCATCGTTTCAATCTGAGTATCTTCCATGATTTGCCGCCATCTATTCGCAAAGATTTCCAAGCCACCATTGTGCCTTGTGGAAATGAAATCTGCAAGCAATTATATACTGAGTTGATATTTAATAATCTGTGTTTCACAAATCATCCATATTCAATTTAATTGGTAAAGTACATCCCGAAAGATCCGACAAGCTAAATACAAGGGCATGTACAAGGACGTACAGTCTGGAATTGGTGGACAAGATGAGAATTAATAGCTCAACAGGACTTGCCGCCGGTTTGAATGCAAATGCTTCGACACAGCGTTCGATGGACAAAACGCTGAAGCAACTTTCTACCGGTTATCGCGTCAACAGCGCATCTGACGACGCTGCGGGCTTGGCAATTTCTGAAAAACTGCGATCACAAGTACGCGGCTCTGCGCAGGCGCGAAGAAATACGCTCGATGGTATATCAATGCTTAATGTTGCCGAAGGAGGATTAAATGAAATCCAAGCACTTCTGCAACGCGGACGTGAACTTTCCGTAAAATCAGCAACTGATTCAATTACATCAGCAGATCGGGTGTATCTCAATCTCGAAGCAAAAAAAGTGATTGAGGAGATCGATCGAATCAGTGAAACAACGCAGTTTAATCAGCGCGAAGTTTTCAATAATGGCAAAGAGAAAAAACCACTCTTCCCCGATGATCAGGATCCATTCGCTCTGCAAATTGGTGCAAATGGGAACGCCGATGACGCACTAGGTTTAAATTTCGGTGGTGTTTCGACTACATCAATTGGGGTTAAAGACATTGACATGACTACGCAAACAGGCGCAGTGGGTGCTATAACACTTTTTGACGAGGCAATCGGTTCGATCAATAAAACGCGAAGTAATATAGGTACAATTTCCGCCCGGTTAGAAAAAACCGCCGGTAATCTATACACCTCTGAAACGAGTTTGCAATCGGCGGAGTCACAGATTCGCGATACTGATTTTGCAATGACCTCATCGGAGTTCACCAAACAGCAAATTCTTTCGCAATCATCGATAAGCATGATCGCTCAAGCAAACACACAGCGGAAATCAGTACTTAATATTGTGGGATAACTCAAAATCGTTGCATGTTCTACACTATTTCGGTATATTAATCGTATATTCACAAGACGAGAATCGAGGTGAATGTACGATGAGAACCGAAATGAAACAAATTCGTTGGATTTCACAAACGGCAATTCTTGTTGCTTTATCTTTTTTATGGTCAATTCACCTGTCTGGTTTTACCAACGACAAACTTATCATTCATTCTATATCATGCTGTTGCACCGATGACTCTCACTGTGTTTCTACTTCAAAAACATGTGGATCTCATTCTGACAAAACTGAAAAGAGCGCCTGTGATTCCTGTTCGTGTGGTTGTGATTCGGGATGGGTTCAGACGATTTCGATGAAGGCACTTCCCGTTCACTATCACTTCGTTCTTTTTTCAAGCGATTCCCAGAGATTCCCTTCACATTCAGATCACTATTCAAATGAGTCAATCTTACCGGCTTCACCACCTCCGCGATTGGTATAAAAGGGCAAAAAACCATCGCACTATGAAACTGATTTAATAATGATATTTTAAAAATGAGGATTCCATGAAAAAGATTTTTATTACCCTTGCTGCTCTTTTTATCGTTGTTGGAGCCGTTTTCGCAGTTGATGCGGCTTCGGACAAAAGTACCGAAGCACCAAAAACATGTGCAACTAATTGCGCTGAAAAGTGTGGTGATTCATGTAAGTGCACCGCTACCGAATCTTGTAGCAAAGAGAAATGCGCATCCACTTGTAAAACTGAGTGTGCAAAAAAGTGTGATACCACTTGTGTAAAAGCCTGTGAAAAAGGCGAAAAAGGAAAATGTTGTTCTGCAGATAAAGCCGCGTGCACAACAAAAGAGGGAGCTGCAAAAAAGTGTTGCAGTTCTGAAACCCCGAAAAAATGTCATGGGAAATAAGTGATAAAAGATAAGGCAGGAAGAAATTCCTGCCTTATCTTTTATAGATGTTTTTCGGTCCAACTTGCTTGCAAAAACAAAACTAACTGATCTGCAGGCAAGGGCTTGCTGAAATAGTACCCCTGGAAAATATCACATCCTGCATTTTTGAGAAACTCCACCTGTTCAGCTGTTTCCACACCTTCTGCGACAACTTTCAATCCAAGATTGTGCGCTAGTGATATTGTTGAAATGATAATAGCTTCAGTCTTACTGTCTTTGCCAATATCGCGAACAAATGAAAGGTCTACTTTCAGAATGTCAACGGGCAGCCGCTTAATATAGGCCAGTGATGAATATCCCGTCCCAAAATCATCGATTGCAATACTAATTCCTAATGCTCGCAGATGTTTCAGCGTTTGGATTGCCAATTCTGGATCATCGAGAAGGGCCGTTTCTGTGATTTCGATTTCAATCTGCTTCGGATCGATATTACTTTTCTCGATTAACTCTTCCACGTGATAGGCGAAATTTTCATCTTTCAACTGTTGCGCTGACACATTGATCGCCACGGTCAATTTGGGGAGCGTAATACCGCGATCTTTCCACCACTGATGATTTCCTTGAGTTGCATTTTGAAGTACCCAGTCACCAATTGAATTAATAAGACGCGTTTCTTCGGCAAGGGGAATAAACTCCGCGGGGCTAACCATGCCGAGGTCGTGGTGTTTCCATCTAAGAAGTGCTTCAAGTGCAACAACCTGCATAGTCTGTGCATCAATCTGAGGTTGGTAGTAGAGTTCTAACTCTTGACGCTGAACGGCAAGTCGCAAATCTTTTTCGAGACGTATTCTACTGACTGCTTTCTCCTGCATTTCTGTGGAGAAAAAGCGGTAGCGATTGCGACCATTCTCCTTGGCGTGCACCATTGCGATATCTGCAGTTTTAAAAAGCTCTTCACGACTGGCATTCTCTTCGTGGAAAAATGAAATTCCTATAGAAGCCGTTATCCGAACAATATCTTCGCCCAAAGAGTACTCCTCGCTGATTCGGTCGAGAATTTTTTGAGCGACCTGAGCAGCATCTTCTGGGCGAGCGAGTTCATCGAGAATGACAGCAAATTCATCCGCACCGATACGGGCTACAAAGTCGCTACTTCGCACGGTACTATTAATTTTCTGAGCCACTGTTTGAAGAATTGAATCGCCCGAATCATGGCCAAATGAGTTGTTAATTGCTTTGAAATCATCGATATTTATATAGCAAAGTGCTAGGATTCGTTCATGGCGACTCGCTCGCGAAAGTGCCTTTTCGAGAAAATCATTAAATGTGATTCGACTGGCGAGTCCCGTGAGAGGGTCATACTTTTCACAGCCGGCAGTATGAAGAACACTCACCTCGTCGAGTGGCGAGGGGAAATCTAATGTTTCAGATGTCGTTATGAGCAAACTCGTTGAAGCGAGGGATGGCGAGTTTTTCAATGATTGCACGATGGTAACTGTTGGTAGTGTCGTTTCGACAATTACCAACGTGGGGTTTAGACGGGAAATTTTTGCAATAAGCAGTTCAACACTCTCGTATTCGTAAAATGTCAGTTGTGGATCACTTATCGCGACATTGTGATTATTTGCGATTGTTTCAGGCGTCACGACAACGAGTATTGATTGTGAAAGATTCATGCAGCACAACTTTCCAACGTATTAGACCGTTTCATTTAACAGGATAATACCACTCTTTTTCAATAATGGCACGCAAAAAGGTGATCTCAATTGAAATCACCTTTTTTCTATCCGCAGTGGACAATACCTCGTTTAGTTGTTTTTGATGCCGATAATTCGTTTGAATTGTTCAATTTCACCATCATGATATTGTACTGATGCACAAACAAGATAGGAACCATTTCCAACAAGATTGCCATTTTGATTTTTGAAATCCCATCGAAATATCGCCCCATCGGTGACATCGCCATTACTCTCCTGAATATCAATGGCATTGCCAAGGACATCGTAAATGATGATTTGAACAGTGGCTGGTCTAGAGGTAACAACAATAATATCAGCCGATTCATCGCTCAATTTAACCGGATTGTGACTAAAGTAGACACCTCGACCGATTGTGCTTTTCGCAATGTCGCTCTCTTTTGCTATAGATACATCTCCCACGTCGTCAATAATTTTCATATTCTTGTTAAAGCGTTGAACACATCCCACGTAGTCCCCCTCTTTTAGGGCGGATTCCGCTGTTTGATACCCTACGAGTTTACACGCGAAACTTTTTCCATTGGGGTTATCTTTCATGTAAGTATAGTCGTCTTCCCACTGAATGAGCATTGCCCCTGAACCATTTACATCGAATCTTCCCTGATCTACACAATCGAGCATTTCATCGGATGAGATCGGCACACCAAGATATTTTGTCAGTTCCTTGTAGTAGATTCCGCGATTGATCGGCTGAAGTTTTCCTGCTGCGCCAGCACCACATTCGATTCCGCCATTGATCACATTAATTGTCGCACCAAATCCCGGGAGAATTCCCAGTGCAGAATCAGCCTTGTTCGGTTTCCATGTCCCATCGACAACGTGAAGCATGCTTGGTTTTGGCGGTTGAGGGTAGACAAAGAAAAAGATCGCCGAAGCGAGATTCAACCACGTGTCAGCTACCAGTTCAGGATTGTCCAAAAGAATTTTTGGATCGCCATACATCACTTCTGAGAAAGGACCATAGTTGAAATTATAGGAGAGCTGTTTGGCTCCTCGACCGTAGTACTGCTGATATTCTCCCTTTGTTGTTTTTCCACAGGGCCATTTTTCTTGTTGCCACGAATCGACAGCACACTCCCCATTATATCCATTTTTCCCTGTGTTGTATCCACTGGTATAGCCCATTTCGCGGATATAGTGAAGTGACTGGCGCCACCGCGGGATCCCTTCAGATTTTGCCATGTAGTCATCACCAGCACCGGTTTCCTGGGCAAAGTGAGCCAACGCCGTGGCCAAGGTTTTGCGCGCGATCGCCTCGGTGTCTCGTCCGTCGGTGTAGTCACCACAAAAGGCAGGGAATTTTCCCACGGCGCGAAGAAATCCAGTATAAGAATATTCGGGAGCGCGCACCGGAGTGATGTAGTTCCACATCTCTTCGGTGAGAATCCGTTCTACTCGTTTGACATTGGCTGGATTATCTGCTCGACCGGGAACGATCTTTTCAACTTCTGAGTTAGGAAGGGTGCGGATTGTTCCTTTAACCAATTCAAAGTTGGGGTTAGATGTCATCGATTTCTCTTTGGCCAAGAGCCAAGACTTTTTGACCGAAACGGTACCATCGCCATTATCAATAATATTTCCCGTTATGGTTTGTGAATATCCCGTCGCCAAGGTCGCGAGAACAAGAAGTCCGAACGTTTTTTTCATAGAGAATCCTAGAGAAAGACTTTTGCCTGGTATAAGAAAATAGTTGCACTAGTAGAAACAGTGACAAGACAGAATATAACAATCAATCTCACTTATTACTGATTAAAGTTGAGTCGAAAGAAAGAAAATAGCAATGCTTATCACATATTGATTGATTTCAGCTCTGTATAAATGCTAAATTTTAGAAACAGATCTGTCATTTGTCGATTTGGTACTACGGCGATTATGTACTGATCTCCATTGGAAGAGTTAAATGAGTTCGCTGTGAACCGATCTATCGTCGCAACCTTTTTGTTGCTTAGACTTTACGAAAGTGAACCAAAATTATCCACTTACGCCGATTCATTTTTATAGGAGTGATGTACTTATTCGGTGATAAAAAACCTATTTTCAAACTCATAATTTCACCAATGAAAGGGCTGAAACATGGCAGTCATAGAAAAGGTCATAGCAAAAGCGCAAGCGGCAGACAAGAAACTGGTTCTTCCTGAAGGGCATGATCCACGAGTGATTACTGCGGCTAACCGGATCGTTCGTGAAAAGATCGCTGAAGTGATCGTATTGGGAACCGAAGCAGAAATTGTAGATTCTTCTGCAAAAGCTGGCGAAACAGAACGACTGTTCACTGTTATCGATCCCGCGACAAGCGATCTTCTTGTTGGATTTGCAAAAGAGTATGCCGAAGCTCGCGCGGCCAAAGGAAAACCGGTCAGCGAAGAAGATGCTCTTACGCAGATGAAAGATCGCCTCTTTTTCGGAAATATGCTTTCTAAACGCGGCATCGTCGATGGACTCGTAGCAGGATCAATCGCTTCGACAGGCGATATGCTTCGCGCATCGTTTATGGTTGTCGGAACAGCCAAAGGGGTAAAAACCGGTTCGAGTTGCTTTCTCATGGATCTGAAAACGCCCGCCCCCAACGGTGCAGAAACTTTGATCTTTGCCGACTGCGGCGTGAATCCCGATCCCACAGCTGAACAGCTCGTGGATATAGCAATCTCTTCGGCAGAAAGTTACCGCGCACTCGTGGGCGGACAGCCGAAACTGGCGTTCCTCTCATTTTCGACCTACGGTTCAGCAAAACATGAATCTCTGGAAAAAATTGTCGCTGCGGCAAAAATGACTAGAGAGAAAGTGGCAGAGCTCGGCCTTGACATTCTCGTCGATGGAGAACTTCAGGCCGACGCGGCGATTGTTCCTTCTGTGGGCGCTTCAAAAGCGAAAGGAAGTTTGGTGGCTGGTCATGCGAACGTTCTGATTTTCCCCGATCTGAACTCGGGAAACATCGCGTACAAACTGACCGAACGCCTTGCAGGGGCTGATGCCTATGGCCCTATTTTGCAAGGACTTGCTCGCCCTGTGAACGATCTTTCACGCGGTTGTTCTGCCGATGATATTTTCGGAGTTGCGGCGATTACGGTTTGTCAGGCGATCTAGTCGTCCTGCCAGTCGGATTCAGTATAGGGCGGCTCTTGTCGCCCTCTTTTTTTGATAAATTGTATACATTTTTTCAATTTGGACTAGATTAAAAAGTATGTGTCATCTTGTACATGAGGAGGGACCCATGAAGTGGCTTCGATATTCCATTTTTCTCGTCACATTGAGCGGTTGTTCGCTCGTCTCTTCTGTGGATAATACGAGTAATCAATCGGATACATCAGGTGCACCATTGATAGTCTACTTCACAAATGATTCGGCAAGCCTTTTCCCGATTATTTCTATCGAACTTTCCGACATGGGAAAAATGCAGGCCCCCGTTTATTCCGGTGTTTGGAGTAATAATATCCTTGTTGGTGACACTCTCGTTCCGGGTGAAATGAAAACGTTTTCCCTTTCTATTGCCTCGGGGAAGAGCGTGCGCTACCGTTTAGGTGTAATTGATTCTCTTGGAGGAGTTGTATTCATTCACGAACAGCCATCCTATATCGATTCTGCTGCGCTGAAACCGACAATATCGCACTGGGGAAGTGATTTTCGCAACGTTGACGTAACTGTTGGGTACAATTCATATTCTAAATCGATTGCTGTGAGTGGCTGGAGTGATATGGCGGCAGTGAAATGAACAAAAAAGTGTTCTCCATTCTAACGGGGCTTCTCTTTCTCGCATTTGTATCAATTTTTGGATTTACACACATGATCCCCCGCGAGTTTGCCATTTACTTTTTGACAATCTCTGCGATTACTGCAATTGCCTATGGAATAGACAAACGGGCGGCAATTCTCGACGATTCTCGAATCCCCGAAGTGGTCCTTCACGGATTTTCTCTTTTCGGCGGGTGGCCCGGAGCTCTGATCGCACAACAACTATTCCGGCATAAAACGGTAAAAATGAAATTTCGGTTCGTTTTTTGGATCACTGTGGTGGCAAATCTCGCAATTTTCTATCGAATTTTGATCACGCCGGAAGGCACCGCGCTGATGAAATCTGTCATGTGATTTTTCACTGAAACAGATTCAATGAGAACTCTGTCAGAGTTGACAATCCTTGGCACTCCGTTTGCACAATTGTTGGGACAATCCAAATGTGTAAAAAAAGTAAGGATATATTATGATTGAATCGCTTTTCGAAACTGTGCAAATCCCTGTCCCCGGCCCTCTCGATGCAGAATTTCACGTACTTCTTCTCACTGCCGGAGAATTAGGCCACATGAATCCTCAAACGATCCTCGACAGTTCCGCAGACCTCTCTTACCGCATTCATAAATCACTTCAACTAGGATTCTATACTGATATTCCGCCAAGACTTGTGGGAACTCAAGAAGAGATCGCTCACACCATTGAAGTGGCAGTTCGACGCAGTTTTGATTTTATGAAATGCCCGATAATATTTGGTGGTGACAGTTCTATTGAACCGGCGATTATTCGCGGTCTTGAAGGTCAGGTGAAACAGTTTTCTATGATTGATTCACGCGAACTTTCAGCGGAGAGAGCGGGCAACATCGTGATCAAAATCGATGCAGACAATCCGCAAGATGTTTATACCTATGAGCTTGCTGAAACACTGGATTTTGATTGTGTCAAGGCCGTTGTGATCACTGGGAGTGATCAAGCTGATCCATCAGCGGTAATTCGAGCGGTTTTGAATCTGTGCGATCTCATCGTGGAGTAGCAGATCGTTGGCACGAGTGAACTGAGTTGTCACACAAACTTTTCGCGAAACATGAAATAGACAGCACCGAGCATGCAGAGGGCTGCCCAGAGATAGTCCAGTTTGAGCGGTTCTTTCAGATAGAACACGGCAAAGGGAAAAAAGACGGTCAATGTGATAACTTCTTGCATAATTTTCAGTTGGCCCACCGACAACACCGTATGGCCGATCCGGTTGGCGGGCACCTGAATCAGATACTCGGCCAAGGCTATGCCCCAACTGATAAGGGCCGCTACGATCCATGGCTTATGGTTCAACTCTTTGAGATGAGCGTACCACGCAAAAGTCATGAAAACATTGCTTACAATCAACAGAAGCACTGATATAACAATGGGATTCATGGTCAATTGGTAATAGGGAGTGAAAATGTCCCGTTGAGGCGAATCGCGCCTTGCTTCATATCGATTTGAGCGATCATTCTCTTGGCCTCTTTGTCAATCGACACAATCTGAACTGCACCGGAATCGATATCAATCGGTTGCGATAAAACACTGTAAATCGTCACCGATGTGTTCCATTCCGAGAGATTGTGCACCGATGAGTCGAGGGGGATAGAAAAGGTGATCGCATAGCGCGATCGTTTGATCGCGCTTGTATCGGGCGCATTCCCAGTAAATTCAATGTCAAAGATTGACCCCTGAACTAACAGATTCCCTTTGTTGTAATTTCCTTGCTTAAAAGTAACTGTGTCAGAACCAATTACTCCGGCGAGCGAATCGGCACTAAAGGAGTGTTCATACACTGGGAGTTCAGGGAATTCTGTCGTGCAAGAAGTGAAAAGTAATGATATGGTTATCAATATCATAAGCAGATGGTTCATAGAGCACCCTTTCGCGAATCGTTGTTGTGAGGAAAAATAGCACCCGGCACGGCTTGGAACCGCATCGATTTTCGGTCAATTGATTGTATCGACTCTCTTTTTGGGAAGAGATTTGCCGGAAATACCCATTTTTCGTTTACCTTTTTGCCGATAATTCTTTTCTCTGATATTGTTGATTTCTAAATCAGCCCTCGATTTTGAAAAAGTTCGATGCCATTTTCCTAACAGAAGGCCAGAATAATGGATCGTTTGCGGAAATAGGTAAATTGACAAAGCATATTTTCTCGGAATCATCTATTCTTTAGAGCGAATAAGGGGAAATCATGAAAACAGCACTTTTTATTATTGCAACACTTTCCACTCTTGCGGCTCAACCTATCTGGGAACTGATCTGGCAGGATGAATTTTCCAAGCCCGGTTTGCCCGACACGGCGAAATGGGAGTTTGACGTAGAGGGAAATGAATGGGATTGGGGGAATAATGAACTGCAAAACTACACGTCTCGTTCCGGAAAAAACGCCTGGATAGAAAACGGAAAATTGATCATTCAAGCTCGCAAGCAAGAGTACACCTCCCCCGAGGATAACGAAACAAAATCGTACACTTCTGCCCGTCTTCGCACCAAAGATCGAGGCGACTGGACCTACGGAAAATTTGAAGTTCGCGCGAAAATTCCCGTTGGCGTGGGCACATGGCCGGCTATCTGGATGCTTCCCACTGATGAAGCCTACGGCGGCTGGCCTCACAGCGGTGAACTGGATATCATGGAAGCGATCGGGTCAGAACCGACAACTCACTACAGCAATGTGTGGTGTTCCCGCACCGAAGAAACTCATGGGAAAGGCGGAAATCTCACGATTCCCAACCTGAACAGCGCGTTCCACACCTACACCATGGAGTGGTACCCCGATTCTATTCGCTTTTTTATCGATGCAAAACCGGTAACAATCTACTATAACGAACACAGAGATGAATCGCAATGGCCTTTTGATCAACGATTTCACCTGCTGATTAATCTCGCTGTCGGCGGCGACTGGGAAAAAGAGGTCAATCCGGCATCATTTCCCGCTCGCTTTGAAATCGAGTATGTGCGGGTCTATCGTCAGAAAAAAACGTCGTAAAAGTAATTCTCACTCTTTTGCCCAATCAGAATCTGAATAGTTCCGGAAAAGGCAGAGTTAACGCCAGTGTCAATGATTGAGTTTTGCTCTCCTTTAGCATCATCATTTTGCTTCTCTTGCCTGAATTCGTGATAACCGTAATATATTGCCATTGATAACAATCTGTAAAAAGAGCAAACACCGAATCACTTATTTCTAAAAATCATCTGTCAAAAATGAAATTACAATGAAAAAGTGTTTGAAATGTGATGGCTTAAATGGTACCATTCAGCACGTATGATACAAGCGGTACAGATGCTCGGTTTATTTATAGCAAGGACACGTAGATGAAAGCACAGTATCTTTTTGTTGGTGGACCGATGGATGGTGTCCGCGTACCTTTTGAAACAGCCATTCCTCAACGAATCAAAATATCCCGCCAAGGAACAATGATTCAATATCACGATGACCACGAATGCGAATGGCCATACTATTCACTTATTCCGTACTCCTCAGATCCCGAATTGGCAAAAATCGAAAACTGTATCGGGAAATTTATCTATGTTGAACAATGCGACCTACTTGATTCTATGCTGAAAGAGTTGAAAGCGGAGCACGGCAGACCACTTCCCGCGTAATTTTCTTCACACAACTAGCTTTCAAGGCTGCAGGGAATTCTCTTCGGCCTTTTTTATTTTGAAAATTGAAGAACTTTGGCACCACGGTTGCATTAATGCTTCCATAGAGTGGTTTAACTTAGAGTTCGAAGATAGAAATTGTGTCTTTTCGATACAGAACTGTCATGAAACAGAGTTGATCAGATCCAAAAACGGCGTACTATGGAGGTCGTAGTGGTTGAAGAACAGAATAAAGAGCTCAAAGAGCTGACAAATAGTGAATATAAATGGGGATTTGAAACCAATATCGAACAGGTAATGGTGGATAAAGGTCTTTCTGAAGATGTGATCCGTCTTATTTCCGCAAAGAAAAATGAACCGCAGTGGCTTCTCGACTGGCGACTGAAAGCGTATGCCCACTGGCTCACGCTTGAAACACCAACGTGGCCAAATTTGGATATTCCGGAAATCGATTTTCAGGAGATTATCTACTACGCGGAACTGAAAAAGAAAGAACTCGATTCGCTTGATGAAGTGGATCCGGAACTTCTGGACACCTACAACAAACTGGGGATTCCCCTTGATGAACAGAAAGTTCTGGCGGGAATCAAAGGTGCAAATATCGCTGTCGATGCGGTGTTTGACTCGGTTTCTGTAGCGACCACTTACAAGGCTCATCTCAACGAAATGGGTATCATATTCTGCAGTTTTTCAGACGCGGTTCACGAACATCCAGAGTTGGTGAAAAAGTATCTCGGAAAAGTGGTTCCGGTCAGCGACAACTACTATGCAGCTCTGAATTCGGCCGTATTTACGGATGGTTCATTCTGTTATATTCCCAAGGGCGTCAAATGTCCCATGGAACTTTCACTGATCGTTGCCGACGAAGGTTCGCAGGTTTCATACCTCGAGGGTTGTACCGCTCCTCAACGCGATGAAAATCAGCTTCATGCGGCGGTGGTGGAACTGTTCGCTCACACCGATGCGAAAATCAAATACTCAACCGTTCAGAACTGGTATCCGGGAGATAAAAACGGTGTCGGTGGGATTTTCAATTTTGTGACAAAACGTGGAATCTGCGACGGCGACAACTCTAAAATCAGCTGGACTCAGGTTGAAACGGGATCCGCAATCACTTGGAAATATCCGAGTTGCATTCTTAAAGGAAACAACTCCGTCGGTGAATTCTACTCGATCGCGGTAACCACCAACTATCAGCAAGCGGACACGGGAACCAAGATGATCCATATCGGCGAAAACACGCGAAGTTCGATCATTTCCAAAGGGGTTTCGGCGGGAAAAGCTCAGAACGCCTACCGCGGTCTGGTGAAAACACCGACCCGAGCAAAAGGTGCGAGAAATTTCAGTCAGTGTGATTCGCTCTTGATCGGCGACAAATGCGGAGCTCACACATTCCCCTATATCGATGCAACCGGCAGTTCTGCGATTATCGAACACGAAGCGACCACTTCGAAAATCAGCGATGATCAGCTGTTTTATCTTCAGCAACGAGGTATCAAACCTGAAGATGCGGTGGCCATGGTGGTGAACGGATTCTGTCGCGAAGTACTCAACGAACTTCCCATGGAGTTCGCGGTGGAAGCGAGAAAACTGCTTGAAGTGAGTCTGGAAGGATCGGTCGGTTAAACGCCCAAACAATCAATCGACAAAACGATTAAACGAAATTCCGGGCAACCACAAGGGTTGCCCCTACAAATAAAACCGTGTAGAAATTCCGGGCAACCACAAGGGTTGCCCCTACAAATAAAACCGTGTAGGGGTGCCCCTTGTGGGTACCCGATGACAAACAGGAGAAACAACATGATAGAAATAAAAGATTTGCGTGCCGGAATCGCCGGAAAAGAGATTCTCAAAGGATTGAACCTCACGATAAACAAAGGTGAAGTTCACGCGGTGATGGGACCAAACGGAGCAGGAAAATCGACGCTCTCTCAGGTGATCGCCGGAAACCCAGCCTACGAAGTGATCTCTGGAGACATTCTCTTTCAGGGCGAATCGATTTTGGGGATGGCACCGCATGAACGAGCTCGCGAAGGAATCTTCCTTGGATTCCAGTATCCCGTTGAAGTTCCCGGTGTAACAAACATCTACCTTCTCAAGAACGCACTCAACACGATTCTCGAACACCGTGGCCTTCAACAGCTCGATGCGTTTGAGTTCAACGACTATCTCAAAGAGCAGATGGCGAAGGTCAATATGCCTTATGACCTGATCAAACGACAGGTGAACACAGGCTTTTCCGGTGGTGAAAAGAAACGCAACGAGATTCTTCAGCTTCTCGTGCTTCAACCGCTTCTCGCGATTCTTGACGAGACAGATTCGGGCTTGGATATTGACGCTCTTAAGACGGTTGCCGGTGGTGTTGAACAGTTCAGATCAGCTGAAAACGGCGTACTCTTGGTGACCCACTACCAGAGACTTCTCGACTTTATTCCACCTGATTTCGTTCATGTTCTCATGGATGGTCAGATCGTGAAATCCGGTGACGGCAAACTCGCTCTCGAACTGGAAAAACTCGGATACGACTGGATTCGTCAGGAACAGGCGGAGGCGTAATTAGTTCGCCCCCTAAATCCCCCGAAGGGGGACTTTACACAAGTACTTGATTTATAGCAGGAATTGCTCCCCCTTCGGGGGCTGGGGGGCGAGAACTGAGCAGGAAACTCGTTACGAGATCAAAACGAAAACGGTTCCGGCGGACACGAGATACACAGACCGTTGAGCGTGATTGCGTTAGGGATCAGAAGGGGCCGAAGGCGTGCGGTATTTCCCGCACCGAGCGAAGCGAAGCCCTGGCAG